>JANNDV010000306.1:0-33468 GCA_031387975.1 Acaryochloridaceae cyanobacterium OTE_75_metabat_521
TTGTGAAACGCTACAGCGGCGAAAATAGTTGGAGGGTAGCCTCCTGCAAAGATAGCTCGATGCCAGGTTTATACTTCAAACAAGTATCGCCCAATCCTAAGTAAAATTAGGACTGGGCGATACTTGTTGCGGGATGAAAGCCAAACTGTGTACTAACGATACCGAGCTAAAAAGGCTGGTCTGAAGTCCCCTATGGGAAATAACCTCAGACCAGCCTTATTTGCTCTCTGCTCTGAACTCTTTTTTTAACTGGGCTGAGCAATTCTTGTGGCGTCAGCAGTAACTGTTGTTGCTTTGACCTTTGTTTTCTGTGCCACTACATCCGCAGGTAGTAATTCAATGTGATTTAGTAAGGTTGTTACAAATGCAAACAGCAGAAATGGCACTGATAAAACTAAGATCAAGCCGCTCGTTAGAAAAGCGTATACAGGGTTTTCGTACATTGCAATGGCTGCACCGAGGCTAATAAAAATGACGATCAGCCAAATCATAATCTGACCGTAGATGTCACCAAAGGTTAATGTACAAGTGAAGCGGTATTTTTGCAGTAAACCATTCATAGCCATTGCCTCAGGAACGTTAAATCGTGTTACGACCGTAAGCCTATTCTGAGCGGATCTAGGGTTTATTTATGAGAATGATGAAAATTCGCAATAGAAGTTTGTATAACTCGACAGTCTGATACAAAACAACATCTAACTTATATAGATTTTAGTCCCTTTACAGAACTAGCGTTTTTATGTCTCAACCACTTTCTCCTCCCCCTGAAGTTGCCATTATTATGGGGAGCGATTCTGACTTGCCTACTATGGAAGCAGCGATCGCCATTTGTCAGGACTTCGGCATTGCTCACCACGTCGAAGTTATCTCAGCCCATCGTACTCCCCAACGCATGTTTGAGTTTGCTCAGAGCGCACATAGCGTAGGTTTAAAGGTCATCATTGCTGGAGCAGGGGGTGCAGCGCATCTGCCAGGGATGGTGGCGGCGCTCACGCCATTGCCTGTGATTGGGGTTCCGGTGGCCAGTCGGCATTTACAGGGGTTAGATTCGCTGTACTCCATTGTACAAATGCCGGCAGGCATTCCGGTGGCGACGGTCGCCATTGGCAACGCTCAAAATGCAGGGCTATTAGCAGTCCAAATTTTGGCAGCGCAAAGGCCAGAATTACTTGAAAAAGTGATTGGGTTTCGCAAACGTCTAGCAGAAATGGTACAGGCCAAGCAGACGCGCTTAGGGGAGATTGGTGTGGCTGAGTATCTAAAAAGTACGTAAGGGCGGGTTTAGCTGATCCTGCATTGGGAAATCCCAGATTTATTGGCAAAACCCGCCCCTACAAAACCTGGGTGTTATTTTATTCTCATTCCTCAAACTGACTTTATCCATCCTGTCCAAAACTATGACTGAAACCGACTCCATCACCGCACTGGCAGCAGAACGCGCCTGGATTGAGATTGATGAGGGGGCGATCGCCCACAATATCTACGCCCTTGAGTCTTTGCTTCAGTCTGGAACTGACCTGATGGCAGTTGTTAAGGCCAATGCCTACGGTCACGGAGCGGTTCAAGTCGCGACCTTGGCAGAAGCGTTAGGGGTGAAGTTTTTTGGTGTTGCCACTGTCCCAGAAGGCATTGAGCTGCGCCAAGCCGGAATTTGTGCCTCTATTTTGGTCATGGGTGCTGTGCAGAGCCGTCGCCAGATTGAGGCGATCGCCCGGTGGAACTTAGAGCCAACCCTCTGCTGTACTTCGCAAGCCGAAATATTTTCTAAAGTGCTCTCGGCTTCACTGCCCGTTCATCTCAAAATTGACACAGGGATGTCGCGTCTTGGCTATCCGTGGCAACAGGGCGTTGAGTTTATTGAACGGGTTAGGGCGCTACCCCATTTACGCATCGCCAGCATTTATTCCCATCTGGCAACCGCCGATGACCTAGACCCGAGCTTTATGAAAGAACAGCAGGCGCGGTTTGAGGATGTCATTGAGCGCGTTCGCGAAGCAGGCATCCCCATCCCTGTCCTACACCTTGCCAATTCCGCTGGGACACTCTTTAGTCAGGCACTGCACTATGACCGAGTGCGCGTGGGGTTATCGCTTTACGGCATCTACCCCAGCCCTCAGTTTGAGTCTGTCATTGATCTAAAGCCCGTCATGCAGGTGCGTGCCCAGATTGCTCAAATCAAAGATTTACCGAAAGGCGTAGGCGTGAGCTATGGACACCGCTATGTCACTTCAAAGCCCTGTCGCATCGCCATTGTAGGTATTGGCTACGCCGATGGTGTGCCGCGTAATCTTTCAAATCAAATGCAGGTGTTGCTGCGGGGAGAAGCCGTTCCGCAGTTGGGTGTTATTACAATGGATCAGATTGTCATCGACGTAACCGACTTAGCCGATGCAGCCGTAGGGGATGTTGTTACGCTTCTGGGACAAGATGGCGATCGCCACATTTTGGCAGAAGAATGGTCACAGCTTCTAGACACTATCCCCTACGAAATTGTCTGCGGGTTTCAACAGCGTCTGCCACGGTGTGGGTTGAGCGACTTGTCCTGAGCCTGTCGTTTTGGCGTAGCCTCGCCTTTGGCGATAGGAAGCCGAAACCCGTTTTGAGCACATCACCTGATAACTCAACCCCTTGATTTCCAACCTTCAATGAAGCTATCGTGCATAGACCCAGGGATCGATGCCATCTTTGACCGCTTTAAACCTATGGAATTTTGATGGCAGAACTCATTCTTTTTTGGCACCGCCGCGACCTTAGAATCTCAGATAACGTGGGCCTTTCTGCCGCCCGCGCCCGTAGCCCCAAAGTGGTTGGCATATTTTGTCTAGACCCCAACATTCTCAACCGCAGCGATATTGCCCCTGCTCGTATCACTTTTATGATTGGGTGTCTACAGGCACTAGAGCAGCGCTATGAAGCCGCAGGCAGTCAGCTTTTAATTCTTAAAGCCAAGCCAGAAGAAGCCATTCTTCAATTGGCAGTTGCCCTCAATGCATCGGCAGTGTTTTGGAACCAAGATGTTGAACCTTACGCCCAAGCGCGCGATCGCCACGTCACCTTAGCCCTCCAGCAAAAAAGCATTGCCGTCTCCACTTTTTGGGATCAGCTCTTGCATGCTCCAGGCGAAATCCTCACGGGGGCAGGAAGCCCCTATACGGTGTATACCCCTTTCTGGCGTAACTGGAGCAGCAAAACCAAGCTAGAGCCATTCCCGACCTTTAGAAATGCCCAAGGGTTAACGGTTGAAGAACATGGTACTGCCATTGAAGCAGGTATTTTGCCGCTGCCAACTGCGCCAGAGCTTGGCTTTGTGTGGGATGCACCGCTCCTTGCCGACCCAGGGGAGCAGGCCGCTACAGAAATGTTGGACTACTTTTGCCAAAATGCGATCGCCGAGTACCAAGAAAACCGCAACTATCCGGCAGTCCCGGGCACTTCTTTTTTAAGCGCCCCTCTCAAGTTTGGCACCATCGGTATTCGGACTGTTTGGTCAGCCACCACCGTAGTCTTAGAAGAAAGCCGCAGCGATGAAGTCCGCGCCAGCATTCAAACCTGGCGGCAGGAGCTAGCGTGGCGCGAGTTTTATCAGCACGCCCTGTATGCCTTCCCTGCCCTGGCAGAGGGCCCCTATCGTTCGCTCTGGCAGACCTTTCCGTGGCAGGGTACAGATGAACAGTTTGAGGCATGGTGTACAGGGCAAACAGGCTACCCCATCGTTGATGCCGCCATGCGTCAGCTCAACCAAACCGGATGGATGCACAACCGCTGCCGTATGATTGTCGCCAGCTTTTTGACCAAAGACCTCATTATTAACTGGCAGCGCGGCGAACAGTATTTTATGCAAACCCTCATTGATGGTGATTTGGCGGCTAACAATGGCGGCTGGCAGTGGAGTGCATCCAGCGGTATGGATCCAAAGCCTTTGCGGATTTTTAACCCCTACACTCAGGCGCAAAAGTTTGACTCAGACGGCGAGTACATCCGCGAGTGGATCCCTGAACTGCGTCGTGTAGATACAGCGCATTTGGTAAGCGGCAAAATCTCGAGCGAGGAGTGCGATCGCTGTGGCTATCCACAGCCCATCGTTGACCATAGTGTTCAGCAGCGACTCTTTAAGCAGCTTTACCAGCAGCAAAAATAAACATCACCTGTAGGTCTAATTCAGGATCTAACTTATTCAATCGCAAGGGCGTTATGTTAAAGTGTGAGACGGATGTTCTGTACAAGAACAAACGCCTGAACCCGCAGGTTTCGGTATGGGGGTGACTAGCTCAATGGTAGAGCAGTTGACTCTTAATCAATTGGTTCCGAGTTCGAGTCTCGGGTCACCCATTCCAAAAAAGAAACTCTAATCCAGGCTCAACTGACTACACGGGTTATATCTGGAACGGTTTCTTGGTTAGAAAATCTCTGAGCGCTCAATGATGTGCAAAGAATTTGTGTACTATTTTAACAGTCCTTAACGCTTTGGCCTCTGTACAAAAGCGCTAGGGTCAAAGAGCTGACATCAGTGCAAATACCTCTATGTTTGGTTTAATTGGTCATCTCACCAGTCTGGAACACGCTCAGCTTGTAGCGCGAGATTTGGGCTATCCAGAATATGCCGATCAGGGGCTAGATTTTTGGTGTATGGCACCCCCTCAAATTGTGGACTCTATTACCGTCACAAGCGCGACGGGGCAGGTGATTCACGGTAAATATGTAGAGTCCTGCTTTTTGCCAGAAATGCTGGCAACACAGCGGGTTAAGTCTGCCACGCGCAAAATTATTAATGCGATGGCTCATGCCCAAAAGCACGGCATTGACATTACGGCTTTGGGCGGCTTTTCTTCCATTATTTTTGAAAACTTTAACCTAGAGCGCATCACCCGCGTCCGAGATATCGACCTGGATATTCGCCGATTTACCACGGGTAATACCCATACGGCCTATATTATCTGTCGTCAGGTTGAGCAAGCCTCTCAGCAGTTGGGCATCGATTTAGCCAAGTCTACCGTGGCGGTGTGCGGCGCAACGGGAGACATTGGCAGTGCAGTTTGCCGCTGGCTTGATGCGCGTACAGACGTAGACGAATTGCTGTTGGTGGCGCGTAACCAAACCCGTTTGCAGGATCTTCAGGCAGAGCTAGGGCGCGGCAAAATTATGGCGCTAGAAGAGGCGCTGTCGCTGGCAGACATTGTGGTGTGGGTTGCCAGTATGCCCAAGGGCGTTGAGATTGACCCCACCACGCTCAAGCCGACTTGCCTCATGATTGATGGTGGCTATCCTAAAAATCTAGCGACTAAAATTCAGGCTCCTGGCGTTCATATTTTGAGCGGCGGTATTGTTGAGCATTCCCTCGATATTGACTGGAAAATTATGAACATCGTCAATATGGACACGCCTTCGCGTCAGCTCTTTGCCTGCTTTGCCGAGGCAATGCTCTTGGAGTTTGAGCAGTGGCATACGAATTTCTCTTGGGGACGCAATCAAATTACCGTCGAGAAAATGGAGAAAATGGGTCAGTCTTCGGTTCGGCATGGGTTTAGGCCGCTTTTACTGGCGAAGGGATGAGTCGGTTCTTATGGGTATTCAATACCCGTAAGAAGGTATTTCTTGATACAGTTTTCTAGTTCCTGTTTTTGAGCGCGCCCCTTCCTGGTTGAAGGTATTGATGGATGGCAGCTTCTAATCGCAAAATTCAGCTTCTTGATTTTGAAAAACCGCTGGTTGAGCTACAAACGCGAATCGATCAGATTCGTCAGCTTGCGGAAGAGAACGGTGTTGATGTAGACGACAACCTCAAACTGCTGGAAGCACGGGCAACCCAGCTTCGCCAAGAAATTTTTGGTAGCCTCACGCCGATGCAAGAGCTTCAGCTGGCGCGACACCCCCGTCGCCCGAGTACCCTCGACTACATCCAGGCCATTAGTGATGAGTGGATGGAACTCCATGGCGATCGCCGTGGCGGTGACGACCTTGCCCTGGTGGGCGGTGTGGGTCGCATTGATGGGCAGCCTGTCCTGATGCTAGGGCACCAGAAAGGGCACGATACCAAAGATAATGTCACCCGTAACTTTGGCATGGCAAGGCCCTGTGGCTATCGCAAAGCCATGCGGCTGATGAATCATGCCAACCACTTTGGCCTGCCCATTCTGGCGTTTATTGATACCCCTGGGGCTTGGTCTGGACTAGATGCGGAAGAATTTGGACAAGGGGAGGCGATCGCCCGAAACCTGCGAGATATGTTTAGCCTAGACGTGCCCATCATCTGCACCGTCATCGGCGAAGGCGGATCGGGGGGTGCCCTGGGTATTGGTGTGGGCGACCACATTCTAATGTTTGAGCATTCGGTTTATAGCGTGGCCTCCCCTGAAGCCTGTGCTGCTATTCTGTGGCGGGATGCTCAAAAAGGCCCTCAGGCTGCGGATGCGCTCAAAATTACGGCAAAAGATTTATTAGGTCTAGGGCTAATTGACCAAATCTTGCCAGAGCCGCTGGGGGGTGCCCATGCAGACCCTGTTAAGGCTGCTGATATTCTCAAAACATCCCTGATGGAAATCTTGACTCGGCTACAGACGCTGTCTCCTGCCGAACGCAAGGCGAAACGGTATGATAAGTTCCGCAACATGGGCGTTTTTGTTGAGCTGGCCTAGGTTTGAGTCTCATAGATAATCTCAATCTTGTTTGGAAGATGAGAGCTGTTTGTCAATCTTTTCTGGAAAGTTTTTTCTGAAATGGAGGCTCAAAAGGGCTGATGAGGCTTGCTTAAAACCCTGAAATCTTCTTTCTGCCTGAGTTTGTTGATGTTAAACCCGCGCTGAAGTAGCAGTGATATAATGAGCGAAGTTTAACATTTGTTAAGATGTCTTAGAACGCACAGTTTTACTGTCTTTTGCAAACGACTCCCACAGTTTTTAAATTTTTAATGTCAAACTCATCTCCTCAGCGTGCTCTCATTACAGGAGCCAGTCGCGGTATTGGCAAGGCTACGGCGCTTGCGTTTGCCAAAGCTGGCGTATCAACTGTCTTGCTGGGTCGATCGATCGATCAGCTTCAGGCTACGGCAGAAGAGGTGAAGGCATTGGGTGCAGAGGCGATCGCCTTTAGCATTGACCTATCTGAAGTTAACCAAATCAAAGGTCGATTGGCGCAGGTCTTAGAAGCCTCTGGCTCTATTGATATTTTGGTCAATAACGCTGGAATGGGCTACACCGGAGGACTACTCGATACATCTCTCGCCGACTGGCAGCGTGTTCTGGATCTCAACTTGACCAGTCCGTTTCAGTGTATCCAGGCTGTTCTGCCCCAGATGCGATCGCGCCATTGCGGCACGATTGTGAATGTGATTTCTGTAGCGGGAAAACAAACCTTTCCAGACTGGGGAGCTTATTGCGCCAGCAAATTTGGCCTCATGGGGATGACCAAAACCCTCGCGCAAGAAGAGCGCTCCTACGGCATTCGGGTGGTAGCCCTATGCCCAGGGGCAGTCAATACGCCTCTGTGGGACAGCGACACTGTCAATGCCGACTTTGAGCGGTCACAGATGCTGACTCCAGAAGATGTGGCCGATGCCATTGTCCACGCGGCACTATTGCCCCAGAACGTCGTTCTTGACGAACTGGTGCTGATGTCCAACGCAGGAACGTTTTAATTCAAACAGAACGTTCCAACTTTGACCTTTGGGGGTATTTTCGCTGGAATTAATCCTCCTTTCTCTTGTTCAGTAACCTTATTACGCTTGACCTATGACCATTTCTTCAGCCAATCTTTCCGACAGTTTTAACGGTTTTCCCGCAGCCAGCCCAGCACGGGATACACGCAGCACATCTGCGAATGGTGATGCTGGAGGCACCCGCAAAGAAGTCACCCATGAAGAAATGATGCAGTCGGTCGAAACGATGCTGATTGGCGTTGGGGAAGATCCTGAGCGGGAAGGGCTGCTCAAAACCCCTAAGCGGGTGGCAGAAGCGATGCGATTTCTGACCAGTGGCTATTCTCAATCTTTAGATGATCTGGTCAATGGCGCGATCTTCAATGAAGGCCATGATGAAGTGGTGCTGGTGCGCGATATCGACTTATTCAGCATGTGTGAGCACCACATGCTGCCCTTTATTGGCAAAGCCCATGTGGCCTATATCCCCAACCAAAAGGTGATTGGCCTGAGTAAGCTGGCTCGCATTGTCGAAATGTATTCTCGGCGGCTTCAGGTGCAGGAGCGGCTAACGCGGCAGATTGCAGAAGCCGTTAAAACGGTGCTAGAACCCCAAGGCGTTGCGGTTGTCATTGAGGCCAGCCACATGTGTATGTCTATGCGTGGAGTACAAAAGCCTGGTTCTTGGACGGTCACAAGCTCGATGTTAGGGGTGTTTCGGGATGATCCAAAAACACGGGAAGAGTTTTTTAACCTAATTCGTCATCAGCAAAGTTTCTAAAATCTCAGGCGATTTCTGGGAAACAACTTACCGCTGACTTCGACTTCCCTTCGACTAACGCTCAGGACAACGCGCTCAGTCAGCTAGAGACTAGAGATTGTGCCCTGAGCGGAGTCGAAGGGTGCAATCTTGGACGGTAAAATATTTTATTTCCCTAAAGCTTCAAGGGCAGCCTGACGCATGACGTTGATGGACGGTTTGTCCCCCGTCCATAGCTCAAAAGCAGCGGCTCCCTGCTGAATTAGCATTTCTAACCCATCTATGGTTTGGAAATTTTTTTGCTGGGCTAATTGTAAAAGCCGTGTTGGTCTGGGCGTATAGATGAGGTCATAAACAATCGCGCTTTGATGCAGCAGGGCGAGAGCTGTTTCCCTTAGTGGCGATGCATCCACGTTGGGATACATCCCAATCGGTGTCGTGTTGATCACCAGCCCCACTTGAGGCAGCAGTGCGCTAAGGGCTGACCACTCATGAATCTGAACTGAAATCTGTAGCTCTGCTTGAAGGAGACTTTTCTGAAGCGCTTTGAGCTTAAGCAGGTCACGACCGACCACATGAATGGCGGCACACCGGATCTGATGGCAGCCTGCAATCACAGCCCGCGCTGAGCCACCGCCGCCTAAAATGCAGACTTCTATGTTGTGCCAGGTTTGATTGAGCGCGTCTACGGGAGATACAAAACCTTGAACGTCCGTATTGGTGCCCACCCAGCGATCGCCCTGACGGATGACTGTGTTAACCGCACCCACGGCCTGCGCTAGGGGTGAGATCTCTTGAAGGTACGGCATAATCGCCTGCTTATGGGGAATGGTGACGTTAAACCCCCGATAGCCTAGCGCTGCCATCCCCTTGAGAGCTGCTTCGAGATGAGCCGATTCCACTTTGAGTGGCAAATAGACGTAATCTAAAACCGTTTGCTTTAGGTTTAAAGCACGAGCCGCCAGTGCTGCATTATGCAGCACTGGCGACAAAGAATGTTCAATGGGGCATCCAATGACGCCAAGTAGCTGAGTGGTGCCCCGAATCTGCATCATTAGAGTGATTTAGACCGCCTCAAAATCCTTCTCACCAGTCCGGATACGGACAATTTTTTCGACAGGCGTTACGAAGATTTTGCCATCTCCAATTTCTCCGGTACGGGCAGCCGCCACAATTTTATCGACCACCATATCGACTTGACCGTCTTCAATGACGATCTCAATTTTGAGCTTCTGCAAAAATTCAACGGTGTATTCAGAGCCTCGGTAGCGCTCCGTTTGGCCTTTCTGACGCCCGAAGCCTCGGACTTCAGAAACCGTCATGCCAACAACGCCTGCATTAACCAGCGCAATTTTGACTTCGTCAAGCTTAAAGGGACGAATAATGGCTTCAACCTTCTTCAATGTCTTTCTCCAGGGTTAAAACAATACTTCTTGTGACACACCCCTTTCTATCACCGCCAGTGAAGAGGTACTTGTAGCAGAATATACCGTTTTTAGCTTTGTCAGGCAAAGTCTCTTCAGTAGGGGCTTGCAGGTTGAATGATTTTGAACTGTCGATTTGGTTGCATTAGGTACAGTCTAGACTTGAAAGAAGTGCCTAGAGTAAGGCATATAAAGCCTTAACCTGATATCGTAGGGTCGCATTCGCTGGGTCTGCTTCTAAAGGGTGGGTAAAGTAATGGGCGAAGCTCAACGCACTAGAATTAGAGAGTAGGGGAATGTATTTTTGTATCTTTTCGCGCCTTTAATCTGATGTAACGGACGCGAGACTGGAGGAAACTCCTAAAGTTTATTGTTAAAGATTTGCGAGAGAAGAGGCTTGGACATGCTGGAGCTATATCGTCAACAGGCACAAGAACGCGCTGAAGCTGGCATTCCGCCGCTTCCTTTGGAGGCTCAACAGGCTACGGCGCTCTGTGAGTTAATCAAACACCCTCCAGCAGGCGAAGAAGCATTTCTGCTCAGTCTCCTGACAGACCGCATCCCCCCTGGGGTTGACCAAGCGGCCTACGTGAAGGCTGGGTTTCTGACGGCGATCGCCAATGGTACCGCCACCAGCCCTCTGGTCTCGCCGAAGGAAGCCGTGGCGCTCTTGGGCACCATGATGGGCGGATATAACGTGCGATCGCTCATCGACTTGCTTAGCCATGCTGACCCAGATCTTGCTCAAACCGCTGCCGACAGCCTCAAAAAAATCCTGTTAGTGTACGATGCCTTCCACGATGTTCAAGAACTGGTAGAGAATGGCAACAGCTACGCCCAGCAGGTGCTTCAGTCTTGGGCCGATGCCGAATGGTTTACTAGCAAACCCCCCTTAGCTGAGTCTATTACCGTAACGGTCTTTAAGGTTCCGGGCGAAACCAATACCGACGATCTTTCGCCTGCCACCCACGCCACGACGCGCCCCGATATCCCGCTCCATGCCCTAGCCATGCTGGAAACAAAGCAGCCTGGATCTTTAGAAACGATTGTTGAGCTGAAGAAAAAAGGACATCCTGTTGCCTACGTGGGTGACGTGGTGGGGACTGGCTCCTCTCGCAAATCTGCCATTAATTCTGTGCTGTGGCATGTGGGTGACGACATCCCCTTCGTGCCTAACAAGCGCGGCGGTGGCTATGTCTTGGGTAGCAAAATTGCGCCGATTTTCTTCAACACTGCTGAAGATTCTGGCGCGCTACCCATTGAGTGCGACGTCACGGTCATGGAAACCGGAGACGTGATCACGATTTATCCCTATAAAGGTGAAATCACCAATGCTGCGGGAGAAGTGATTTCGACGTTTACGCTCAAGCCCGACACCATTTTGGATGAAGTCCGTGCCGGAGGCCGCATTCCGCTGCTGATTGGTCGTACCCTCACCGACAAAATTCGGATGGCGATGGGGTTAGCGCCCAGCCCTCTCTTTATTAGACCCAGTGCCCCAGTCGATACGGGCAAAGGCTTTACTCTGGCTCAGAAAATGGTGGGTAAAGCCTGTGGGCTAGTGGGCGTGCGTCCTGGCACCTCCTGTGAACCCATCATGACCACGATTGGCTCCCAAGACACTACAGGCCCTATGACCCGTGATGAACTCAAAGAACTCGCCTGTCTTGGCTTCAGCGCTGACCTAGTGATGCAAAGTTTTTGCCACACCGCTGCCTATCCTAAGCCTGTAGATCTCAAAACCCATCACGATTTGCCCGACTTCATGAACTCGCGGGGCGGTGTCTCTCTGCATCCTGGCGATGGCATTATTCATTCTTGGCTCAACCGGATGCTGCTGCCGGATACCGTCGGCACTGGGGGCGATTCACATACCCGCTTCCCGTTGGGCATTTCGTTCCCCGCAGGGTCTGGACTAGTGGCCTTTGCCGCAGCGTTAGGCGTAATGCCGCTGGATATGCCGGAATCGGTGCTTGTGCGGTTTAAGGGCAGTTTGCAGCCTGGTGTAACGCTACGGGATGTGGTGAATGCAATCCCCTATGTGGCAATCCAGCAGGGCACGTTAACGGTTGCGAAAGAGAACAAAAAGAATATCTACTCTGGCAAAATTATCGAGATGGAAGGGCTGCCGGATCTCAAGCTAGAACAAGCCTTTGAGCTGACCGATGCGACGGCTGAGCGATCGGCGGCGGGGTGTGCGATCGCCCTCAGCACTGCCACCGTCTCGGAATACCTCAGCTCCAACGTAGCTCTGCTCAAAAATATGGTGGCGCGGGGCTACGGCGATGCCCGTACCATTCTGCGCCGCGTTCGCAAAATGGAAGAATGGCTGGCAGACCCCCACCTGATGAAGGCAGACCCCGATGCGGAGTACGCCGAAATCATTGAGGTGGATCTCGACCAAATTACCGAGCCGCTGGTGGCGGCTCCCAATGACCCTGACAACATTAAGCTCATGTCTGAATGTGCAGGCGACCCGATCCAAGAGGTGTTTATCGGCTCCTGTATGACCAACATCGGGCATTACCGCGCGGCGGCGAAGGTGCTCGAAGGCGAAACCTCTGTTAAAGTTCGGCTCTGGATTGCGCCCCCCACCCGCATGGATGAGCAGCATCTGCGCGAGGAAGGGATCTATGAGATTTTCCAGGCCGCTGGCGCGCGGACTGAGGTGCCAGGATGCAGTCTCTGTATGGGCAACCAAGCCCGTGTAGACGATGGCGTAACGGTGTTTTCGACCTCTACTCGTAATTTCAATAACCGCATGGGCAAGGGGGCACAGGTGTACCTTGGCTCGGCGGAATTGGCGGCGGTTTGTGCGCTGCTGGGCAAGATGCCGACGGTTGAGGAATATATGGCGATCGTGCAGAAGAAGATCGACCCTTTTGCTGGGGATCTGTACCGTTATCTCAATTTTGACCAGATTGCGGGGTTTGCCGATGAGGGTCGCGTGGTCTCGAAGGATGAGGAGGCGAAGTTGATGGCAAATGTAGGGTAGATCGACTTAGGCGCTTGGGTTCAATAAGAACATTAGGTAGGGGCAGGTTTAGCTGATGAGATACTGGGTAAATCCAGCGTACTTCGGCTAAACCTAACCTTATAAAAATGTTTGTCACCTTCAATCCTGATTGATTCCCATGCGTAGTCCGAGAGACAAATTTCTGAGATCGTCGCTTCGTTGTGGCTTTAGTCTTGTTTGCATATTTGCGATACAGGTCATACTGGGAGTTGTGTTAACTATCTTGAGCTATAAAGGCTACTGCCGAGGATTAAATGTAAATTATTTTTCGTGCACAATTATAGCTTCTATAATTGTCGAAATATTCATGCTGGCCTTTATAAATATTCTTATAGTTCCAGTTCCATTCATTTTCTGGGGTGTAGCTCTAGGACGAATAATTGCTTCACCTATGAAGCTTGGTGCATGGTTCACAGTTATCTTTACGATCCCTATTGCTATTGGAAGCGGGGTATTTGGCTTCTTTTTTGCATTCTTCTTTCCTTATGCTTTGGGTGAGATTTTTCATGTGCAACCAGGTTTGTTCAATATAGATTGAATCGGGAGCATCTCAACTTTGCACTAAGTAGTGGTAGCGTGGGTTGAGGAACGAAACCCGCACTCAATCCTTATCAGTTTGTAAGTGGGTTTCCTAACGTCAACCCAAACTACCTGTCTGACGAGTGTTCTAATCCCACCAGTAAAAGAGGCGATCGCCTGCCGTAATCTGATTTCTTGGCGTTTGGGGATGCTATAGACATAGAGAATTGACCGTTTATTTTAGCTGGAGGGGCGATCGCTTGGTTCAGCACGGCTACGAGATCTAGATCGAATCGGAGTGCATTGCTCTCTTCTTCCTAATAAAATCTGTCATTTCTCAATTCAAATCTAAAGCTCGACCAGCATTCTCAAATCTAAAAATAAACTCAAACTATGCCAATACTAAAATACTTTCAAATTCTCTATATTCAAACCGAATGATTTCGTTAAAATTATTTCTTAAAATCTGGACAATCTTTGATGTTGGGCTATTGCCAATACGAAGATAGATGAACTTAGGCGGATGACCATAAAGCAAGCTGCGCTGATGAAAATCTGCATCTTTGGAAACAATTACAAAATCATTGGCTTTTGCATATTCCCAAATAATTCCATCGTCAGTATTCGTAAGTGCCAAGATTTTGACATGCTCAGAATCAGGATATAAATCGATAATTCTGTTGACAATCTGGTCTGAGAGATTTTCATCTAAGAGCAGTTTCACAGCGCTACCGTAAATAGTTTTTTCTCACGATCGGCTGCAAAAGCAAGACAGGCTTTGATGTCTTCTGAGGTGAGTTCAGAGAAGTCTTCTAGAATTTCTACTTCGGTCATGCCACCAGCTAGATATTCCAAAATATCGTACACGGTGATCCGCATCCCCCGAATACAAGGCTTACCACTGCGTTTTCCAGGCTCAATTGTAATGATGTCTTGATAGTTCATGATTTGGCACAATGACTAAAATTATTTTCGCTGCGACTTGACTCTTTTATTTTAGCTAGAGGAGGCGATCGCATTCTCAGCAATGAACCCAGTTCTTCAGGCGCTAGTAACATTCATTTTTAGCCGATCAAAAATTTGCTCACAGGTTAGTTCTAGGGCAATGGAGGTGAGGCCAGGGAGGCGATCGCCCCCTTCGCAAAAAATGGGCAGTTGGTTCGGCAAAAACACCACAATCGAGCGATCAGAGGGGTCTAACATCCACCCCAATTGTGTCCCATGCTGGAGGCTATACAGAATTTTTTGCGTCACCCGATTAGGGCTTTGACCAGGGGAAAGAATTTCAATAATCCAATCTGGAGCAATAGAGAAATCATTAGGAACTTCTCCATCTGTATCAAAGGGAATATGCCCCCATTCAAACACCGCAATATCAGGGACAATCGAGCGATCTCCAAAGCTACAGCGTAATTCAGGCCAAGCGTAGGCAATTTTAGAGCTGGATGCCGCCTGATTGATAGAAATAGAGAGACTCAGCTGTAGGTGACTATGCTTACCCTTAGGCATAGATTTTTGCAGGATCTCTCCGTCGATATACTCGCTAGCGGGTTCGGTTTCGGGGAGATCCAGAAAGTCCACGAGGGTCAATGAGGATTTGGTGAGAACCATTGAACTATTTCACAACGCTAGTTTTAGTGTATCAAATGGCAATAAAGATTTTAGATGATCAGTGCCCAGTTTTGAATCTACTGGACAGCTTAATCTGAATTAATGCCGAAGTTTCTCAGTCCCAACTTTTAGGCAATTTGAAGCCTACTAGGTTCAGGAATTGATTCACCCTCTGCCTGCCATGCTTCCAAGTACATTTCAATCACTTCTTCTGCATTGTGTATTGCCTCCTCACGAGTTTTTCCGTAGGTGCAGGGCATAATAATACGGTCAGCAAACTCTGGGATTGTAACCAAGAATAGCTGATCTTCATCAGACCATTGAACCATCATGCTAAATCGGTTCATTAATCCTCATCCTCCTTTAACTTTTCTAGTTCGGCTAATAACTGAGCTAGCTGCTTTTCCAGATAGAGAGGAACGTCATCTCCATCTTTGCCTGGAATTGTGAATGTTTTTTTGATTAAAGGATGCAGCCAACGTTCATGACTACCTTTGCCGCGCTTGGGCAAATACATAAATCCTTCGCGAGAAATTTGGGCTTTCAGCTCTCGAATTTTCCTGGGCATAAAGTTTATTTTATCGCAAGGCTGATTAACAGCGATAGCACACTGCATCAGACACCAAACACAGACCACCAAACTTTTGCAGAATCGGCTGAAGCTCCCAAAACAGCTTGTCCTCTTCCCCCGCCTTACAGGTCGTCAAGATATAGGTGTTGCCAGACTGATCATCCCAGTCCTCAACCACCTCCCCTGTCTCGTTGCGCCCTACAACGTGACCAATCAGGTTGTACTTAACAATGCCCACCTTTGCAAAGCGCTTCAGCACCGCATTTACTTCAATCGACGGCACAATAATTTCGATGCGTTTGACGACGTCCATAGTGATCAAGACCAGAGTTTTTGAATAATTTGAAAATAAACCGGAATGCCGATGATGATGTTAAACGGAAACGTCAGCGCCAGCGCCATTGAGATATAGAGGCTGGGGTTTGCTTCAGGAATCGTCATTCGCATCGCTGCCGGAACCGCAATATAAGATGCGCTGGCGCACAGCACAGCAAACAGCAGCGCATTCCCCGCCGACATCCCAATCAGTTTGGCTAACCCAATTCCAATCATGGCATTCAATACAGGCGCGAAAACGGAAAAACTTATTACAAAAGGCCCTGCCTTAAATAGCTCTCGAATCCGACGGGCTGCAATCAACCCCATGTCTAACAAGAAAAAGCACAGCACGCCATAAAACAAGTCTTCCGTAAAAGGTTTGAGCTTATGCCAGCCCGCCTCTCCTGTTAGTAAACCCACCAGTACGCTGCCAATGAGCAGAAACACTGATCCGTTTAAGCATGCTTCGCGAAAAACTTCACCCCACGCTAACTTTTCTTCTGCGCCATCGTCCGCTTGTTTACGCTTCGCAAATGCCTTTACCAAGACAATTCCCACCACAATGGCAGGCGATTCCATGAGCGCTAAAGCGGCAACCATGTGCCCCCCAAAGCTTATCCCCAGCTTTGTGAGAAAGGCACTTGCCGTGATAAACGTGACCGCACTAATAGAGCCATAGGTTGCGGCGATCGCCGCTGCATTGTAGGTATCCAGCTTTAGCCGAAGGATAAAAAATGAGTAAAATGGCACAACACAGGCCATCACAATGGCAGCCAGTAGCGTTTCTTCAATTTCTAGGCTCAAGCCACTTTTGGTAATCTCATACCCGCCCTTAAACCCAATCGCCATCAACAGATAAAGGGAAAACAGCTTAGGCAGCGGCTGCGGAATCTCTAGGTCTGACTTCAGTAAAACAGCAGCCATTCCTATAAAAAAGAATAAAATAGGAGGGTTTAGAAGGTTAAAGAGAATTAAGTTAGACTGCATGGTCGCTTCTTAATGAATGACTTAAAATTAAATCTTTGAGCAGGCAGGCTCTTGATGTGCAACGAAACGTAACGGTATAGGTCATACCATCATTTTGAGCCTGTCAAGACAATACTTCTTCTATAATCTGAATCTGTGCTTTCCGCTTTGCCCTCGCCGACTCAGCAGAATGGCAATCGACGTGACGCGCTACACCCCTCGCACTGCAATTATTTACCCAAACCTATGTCTTCCGACTCAGAGCAATCCAAGGCCCAAAGTCACTCGGCGCTTGATGATATTCGCACCGCTCGGCTTGAAAAAGTGGAGCAGATCAAGGCATTGGGTCTAAATCCCTATGCTTACCGCTGGGAATCCACTCACCCTACGCAAGCGCTTCAGGAAAAGTACAAAGACCTGCCCAATGGCGAAGAGGTTGAGGTTGAGGTGGCGATCGCCGGACGAATTCTCGCACGCCGCGTATTCGGAAAACTCGCCTTTTTCACCCTACAGGACGAGACGGGACAGATCCAGCTTTACCTCGAAAAAGCGCGGATCCAGTCCGAAATGGAAGAATCCGATCCCCAAGCCTTTGATCACCTCAAGCAGTTAACTGACGTTGGCGACTTTCTGGGCGTAAAAGGCACCCTCAAGCGCACCGACAAAGGGGAACTCTCTGTCTATGTGCGTGAGTACACGATCCTTACCAAATCTTTGCTGCCCCTACCCGATAAATGGCATGGACTCACGGACGTTGCTAAACGCTACCGCCAGCGCTACGTCGATCTCATCGTCAACCCTATCGTCCGCGAAACCTTTCGCCGTCGCGCCCTGATTACTGCCGCTATCCGTCGCTATCTTGACCAGCAGGGCTTCATTGAAATCGAAACTCCCGTTCTGCAAAGCGAACCAGGCGGCGCTGATGCGCGTCCTTTCAAGACCTATCACAACACCCTCGAAATGGACTTGTACCTCCGCATCGCTACGGAGTTACACCTAAAGCGGCTGATTGTAGGTGGCTTTGAGAAAGTGTTTGAGATGGGTCGAATTTTTCGGAACGAGGGGATTTCAACCCGCCACAACCCTGAATTCACCTCTATTGAGGTGTATCAAGCCTACGCCGACTACCACGACATGATGGCCCTGACCGAGACACTTGTAACGCAGGCTGCACAGTCTGTCTTGGGCACACTCCAAGTGACCTATCAAGGAGAGCCGATTGATCTGACCCCACCATGGCGACGGGTGACAATGCATGCGCTAGTGCATGAGGCAACGGGCATCAATTTTGAAGCATTTACCGATCTCAAAGCAGCTCAACAAGCCGCCGCTAAAGCGGGGATTGGGGGTACCCAAGACTGCGAAACCATCGGTCATGTTTTAAATGTGGCCTTTGAGCAAAAAGTTGAGGCGACGTTAATGCAGCCTACTTTTGTGCTCGATTACCCCGTGGAGATTTCGCCGCTGGCAAAGCCCCATCGTTCTAAACCTGGATTGGTCGAACGCTTTGAACTCTTTATGGTAGGGCGCGAGACGGCCAACAGCTTCTCTGAGTTAACAGACCCCATGGATCAGCGGCAGCGGATGGAGGCTCAGTCTGCCCGTAAAGCAGCAGGGGATCTCGAAGCTCAAGGCGTGGATGAAGACTTCCTGACGGCGCTGGAGTACGGAATGCCCCCGACGGGTGGGTTAGGCATCGGCATTGATCGTCTGGTCATGCTGCTGACCGATTCTCCTAGCATCCGTGATGTGATTGCGTTTCCTTTGCTGAAGCCAGATCCAAGCGAGGGGTAGAGATTGGGGTGTGTGTGGCGGAGCTATCGCCGCACTAAGAGTTCGCTCCGCACCCAAATCTCGAATGGGTCAATCTCCAAGGCAAAATCTTCTAGGATGGCGAGATTTTTAGCCCCCAAGACTTACATCAAAAAAACAAATCAGTATTCTGATTAAAATGCAGGTCAAGTTATCATCAAGTCCATGCTCAAGACAGCCTCAGAAAACGCGATAGCGACTCAATACAAGAGAAATTAATTTTTTCTAGTGTTTATTTTGATTTAAAATCTTCTCACCCATTTACATAAAATTGAAATAAGTTTGCTCAAATCACGTTTAACTTGCGGTTGGCATCGAAAGAATAGACTATAATCGCCTGCATACCATATCTGAATCATGATTGCCATCTACCCTGGTAGCTTTGATCCGGTTACACTGGGGCATCTCGATTTAATCGAGCGCGGCTCTCGTCTATACGAGCGCCTGATTGTCGCAGTTGCGCTAAACCCAAATAAGAACTCCTTATTTACCGTGCAGCAGCGAATGCACCAAGTTCGTGAATGTACTCAACATTTATCGAATATTGAAATTGACTGTTTCGATACATTGACGGTGGCCTATGCCCAAAGCCGTCAAGCTCAGGTACTGCTTCGAGGCTTGAGAGTGCTCTCAGATTTTGAGTATGAACTCCAAATGGCTCATACCAATAAGAGTCTTTCTCAAGATATCGAAACCGTTTTCTTAGCGACCTCCAACGAATACAGTTTTTTAAGTAGTAGCCTAGTTAAAGAAATTGCTAAGTTTGGTGGCTCCGTCGCCCATCTTGTTCCACAAAACGTAGCCGTTGAGTTAGAGAGATGTTACGCCAAGACTCCTCCTTCAGTATTGAAACCCACTCCAACGGGAATGGATCCGATCTCGAAAACGGATACGCTCACAACACCACCCGAAACAATCAAGGGCTAGAGCTGCAACAACAGCTCGAAAAACTTGAGGAAATGATTATTCTGGATGGCGTAAAGGTCCCGTTGACGGGTCGAACCTTCCTCAGCGAAGAAGACCTTCTGGCTCAGCTTACGGCTGTCCAGAACAGTATTCCTGAAACAGTCCGTACCGCCGAAAAAGTATTGAGTCAGCGCGAAGAAATTATTGCGCGAGCGAAGCAATACGCCCAGGAAATTATTAAGTCCGCAGAGCAGCGTGCCGCTCAAATTGCGGATGAACAGACCATCATTCAGCATGCTGAAGCGGAGGCACAGCAACTCCGTAACCAAATTCAGCAGGAGATTGAAGATATTCGGCGCAAGAATATCTCAGAAATGGAGCGTGTGCGTCGTCAAACGCAGCACGACATTGATGGGATGCGTCAGAATGCGCTTCAAGAGCAAGCCCATATTCACCAAGAGTCTGATCAGTATGCTGATCGGGTTTTGACTGATTTAGAACAGCAGTTGGGTGAAATGATGCGGGTGATCAAGAATGGTCGAATTCACCTCAGGCAGCCTAAAAACAATACCCCTAAGAAGTCTTAGCCAGCAGATCCCAAAAGTCTTAAACTTGAGGTATCACTTTTTTGAGGGTGACTTCTGTGGCGATATTTTGGAGGATGGTGGGCAATGACTGAACCAATCCAATCCATGACGCTTCCCCCTAGTACGGATCCGTACGAAGAATCTGTTTGGCTACAGCAAGCCCTACAGAAATGGCTTAATGAGGAGTTTTTGCCGGAGCCAGTCAATGACGTGATTGCTCACAGAGCTGCCAGCGTTTATCGGCGGCAGCGCATGGAGGGTGAGGACGATGTGGGTTCGCTCCTCATGGCAATTTTGACTGAGATGCAGGCTTTTGATTTTTCCAAGAGCTTTTATAGCGAGTTTGCGGTTGCCAATGCCGTTAGTGATTTATTGCTCCAGCAGTTTTTAGGCATTAACGCCTGCTGTCCGGGCTGATAGAGGCGGGTTTCGGCTCCCTTCGACAAGCTCAGGGCAAGTCGCTCAACCCTCAATCCTGTATTGGTGTGGGTTGAGCGAAGTCGAAACCAAATCTCTTTAAGAAATAGCAAAAAGGAGTGAGGAAAGTCCCTCACTCCTTTTTGCTTAAGTTTTGAGCTGAATTTTACCAGCTAGACTTGGTAACGCCTGGAAGTAGCCCTTCGTGAGCCATTTCTCGAAGGACGTGACGGGATAAGCCAAAGTCACGGAAGTAGCCTCTGGAGCGACCTGTCACCCAGCAGCGGTTGCGTACGCGATTAGGGGCGCTGTTGCGGGGTAGGCGCTGGATCTGACGATGAAGATCCATTTTTTCTTCTTGGGTTTCGGCGCTGGCAAATTGCTCTTTCAGCGCGGCTCTTTTAACAGCGTATTTAGCAACCAGTCCCTGGCGCTTTTTCTCACGCTCGATCATGCTCTTTTTAGCCATGGATTTCTACAGTAACGGCAAACGATTGAAGACAGTACCTTTTATAGTAGCTAATATTTTGCCAATGGGCTTATTTTTTTACCTATTTTTCTTTCCGATGGCTTGACTTATAACTTTCGGGGTTTGCGGCTGCTATGCCCGCAGAGGTGCAGAGATCGGATAGTTCACAGCGATCGCATTCTGGCCTTCGAGCCATACAGACGGCACGCCCGTGGTAGATCAGCCGAATTGACCAGTTTTCCCAATCGGCTTGGGGCAGAAGCTTCATCAAGTCTTGCTCAACCTTCACAGGGTCGGTTTGCTTAGTGAGTCCGAGGCGATGGCTGAGACGCTTGACGTGGGTATCTACCGTTACGCCAGCATTGATCCCGTAGGCGTGGGCTAAGACCACGTTGGAGGTTTTGCGGGCTACTCCTGGTAGGGTTAAAAGCTGTTCCATTGAGTGGGGGACTTCCCCGTCGAACTCTGTCATGATTTTGCGGGAGGCCGCCTGGATATTGCGGGCTTTGTTGCGATAGAAACCTGTGGAATGCACCAGATGCTCAAGGGTTTCGAGGGGGGCGGCGGCGATCGCCCCGGCATCCGGGAACTGCTTAAACAGCGCCGGAGTGACCAGATTCACGCGCTCATCAGTACATTGGGCTGAGAGGATGGTGGCGATGAGGAGCTGGACGGGCGTTTCGTAATCAAGGCTGCATCGGGCATCGGGGTAAAGATACTTGAGGCGGCTAAGGATTTCGAGCGTGCGCTGCTGTTTTGCCGATGGTTTACGAGGCATAGAGACCCAATCAAACGCCAACAATCAATCACAAATAATGCAAAGGGCTAAAACAGGTTGATGGTGTCTCGCGCAATCAGAAATACGCCCAGCCCCAGCAGCAAAAATAGCCCCGTTTGCATGACGCCCTGTTGAATGGCAGCAGGTAAAGGCTTTCTAAAAATGCCTTCAAACAGTAGAAACACAAGCTGTCCCCCGTCTAAAGCAGGTAACGGCAAGATATTAATCACCGCTAAGTTAATGCTAATGAGCGCCCCAAACTGAAGCAGACGGCTAATATCGGTGCGCGCAATATCTGCCCCAATTTTGACGATGGCGACGGGGCCAGATACCTGACTCGCCGCGTTCTGAAAATTGCTGATCAGTTGCCCAAAGCCGCTCACGGTCAACAGCAGAAGGTTTTGAAATTCTGTAGAGGCTGCGCTCAACAGCTTAGCGACGGAGAGGGTTTTAACGCGATTTAGCTTCGCATTGGGCGCTAGCCGCACGCCAATCAGCGGCTCATTGCTTGGATTGAGCTGAGGCGTAACGCTGAGGGCTAAGGCTTTACCTGCGCGCTGAACGTCTAAAGTTAGAAGCCGATCTGCATTTTGCTTGACCTGATTCTGGAATGCCTGCACGGCAGTCTCGCCCATTTCAAGGGTCTGTCCATTGATGGCAACTACGACATCTCCAGGCAAAATGCCCGCTTTTGCCGCTGCGCTTGTCTCTGGCACAAGCTGCATAATGGCGACACCTGGGGCCATCTGTGGGTTAGGAATGCCCTGCCAGCTCAATTGAGCAAAGATGAGAACGTAGGCAAAGATTAAATTAGCAATCACCCCTGCGCTAATGACGATCGCCCGATCCAAAATCGGACGATTTTTCATTAAGGAGGGGTCGTCGGCTGGGATGTTGTTTTCTTCGTCTTCGTCATCTGGAAAGGCGACATAGCCGCCTAGGGGAATCGCTCTGAGGGCGTATTCGGTTTGCGGCCCCTGGTATTTCCAGAGCACGGGGCCAAAGCCAATCGAAAACCGCGTGACGTAGATTCCCTGGGCGCGCGCAGCCAGGAAATGCCCTGACTCATGCACCACGATTAACAGTGCCAAAACTGCGATCGCCAATAAAACGGGCATGAATTCTTCCTAAGTATGAGCTGTAGTCTACAAAACAGATGCTCGCTTATCTTAACGTTTCTCAATGCACTCTCATTTATTCTGGGCTTGGGCAAGATACTGGAGGCGATCGCGCAGGATAGCCTCAAGATGTTGCGTCATTTTGGCAGCTTTTGATTTATCAGAACCCGCCTCAAAATCTCGGCTCGAAAACGCTGGAGAAATATCCACAAAAACCGCTGCACCCCTTATACATTCAGGCTCATAGCGGATGGCAATTGGCGTAATGGGAATCGCAAGAGGTTGAGGAGCAGTCGCTTCGGCCTGCAAGATGAGGCGAGCTGTGCCGGGTTTGAGCGATCGCACGGGTTGATCCCGCACAATGCCACCTTCTGGAAAAATCCCTACGACCTCGCCTTGGTGCAATAGCTCAATCATGTGCTTAATGCTGGATTTTTGGGGTCTGGCTAAGTCAATCGGAAAGCAGCCTAACCGACGCAAGACCCAGCCTTGAATGCCGCTGAATTGGTTGGCATTGGTCATAAAGCGAATCGCTTTGGGCTGAAGCTGGTCAATTATTAATGGATCCCAACGGCTGTAGTGCTTAATGGCTAGCACCGCTGGGCCATTGAGGGGGAGATGCTCGAATCCTGTGATCGTTGAGGGGCCGAAATAAGCGCGTTGTAGCGTCCGAGTCCCAGAGGAGACGACTGGGTATACCCAAGGGGAAACATAAGAGAGCGGGGGTGTAACGTTCACGGCAGTCGCGTTAGATATTGGCTTTGTCTGCCTATCCTAGACAAAGTGTGGGGTGAGATCAACGCCAAAACGTAAAATCCGACCTTCTGAGGTTCGGTTTTGCGGCTGTCTCTCACGCTGTAAAACCGTTATTCTCTCATTAAGCAAATTGTTTTCTAAGTCCAATTGCCAATCTAAACGGCGTGATAATCATGAGGTCTACCGTTTATCCAAACCGCTTTACCCCGCAGGTGCTAGAACCCGTGTTTGACCCGCTGCCAACGCTCACAGACTTGTTTAAAGCGCTGGAGCCTCAACACCCTACGGATAAAGATACTGACGCGCTGACGCTAGAGACAGCGCAGATAGCCTGGCGGGTGGCGATCGCCGCCATGACTCAGCTCCTCAAGCAAACCACGCTAAATCCTAGCCACGCTAAAAATAATCTTTCAACCCTATCTGCTACTGAAGTCTGTAACCAGCAGGGCGTGGTATTTTGCAGCCCTGCGCCTGTGTTTAGCGACTTGGCGATACTGGCTCACCTCAAGACCTGGATTTTTACCCCTGAACGATCCTCTTCTTGCTTTAAGCTCCCTCCATCGGCAGTTTCAGAACGCTTTGAGGTGCCCCTACCAACCCTCCCGATCCTGGCAGGAGATTCCCTCGCCCATGAGCAATTTTGCCTGATTCAAACGGCCCAGTTTTGCTGGGCTGCCGTTTTAGGCTGTGATGCTGAAGGCATCCTTCGGCTGAATTTTTCCTTTGATCCGGCGACCATTGAGCAGATTTGGATGGCGTTGCAGGTCAGAATTGAGCGGCTCCAGCGACCTGCTCAATTCAAGCTGATTGGGCAGTGGCGATCGCATTTTCCAACCACAGCGCCAGACTACAAAATTCCCATGCAGTTTAGTCAGGCATTACTGGCTCAATCCGCTCACGCAAGCCCCAGCAGCACTCAACCTGATCAAACGAGTCGATGGAAGTCATCATCTTTTACGCAAAAACAGCGCCAGTACAGAACATCGCTGGTTTCTGAACCCATCGCCCATTCAGAAGAACCCGATGAATCTGAACCAGACCGTGACGTAGAACTTCTCAAAGTGTTAGCTCATGAGGTACGCACCCCCTTAACCACCATTCAAACCCTGACCCGCCTACTGCTGCGGCGAACGGACTTACCTAAAGTCGTGATCCAGCGCCTTGAGGCGATTCAGCAAGAATGCCTGGGTCAGATTGATCGCTTTGGCCTCATTTTTCGAGCAATGGAGCTAACCCACACAGACTGTCAGCCTCTGCCCACCCACCTCACCCCGATTGCCCTTCAAGAACTGCTCACCGACAACCTTACGCGCTGGCAAGCCCACGCCGCCCGTCGAGGTTTAACGCTTCAGGTCACAACCCCCAAACGCCTTCCAGAAATTGCCATCCGTGACCCCCACCTGCTTAACCAGGTCTTAACGGGTCTGATGGAATATCTCAGCAACAGCCTTTCTGTGGGCAGCCACATTAACCTCAAAGTAGACTTGGCGGGTTCTCAACTGAAGCTTCAGCTTCAAACCCAACCTGACCAAAATCAGCAGGACGCAAGTGCTGAATCCCCCATGATGAAGGCAGTCGGTCAGCTCTTAATGTTTCAGCCTGAGACGGGGGGCGTGAGCCTGAGTTTGGCGGCAACCAAGCATTTGTTTCAGGCATTGGGCGGTAAGCTAACGGTGCGTCAACACCTTGAAGGCGAAGTCTTGACTATTTTTCTGCCCTTGGGCACCAAGCGTGATGCATACTAGGGATATTGAACGGATATTGAATCAACCTGAGGCTATGCAGGCTCCATCCGAGTGCCCCACTTTAACCGAACTGACGGATCTTCTTTATATCGATGCCGAAGGTCAACTTCCTGCTCAGTTTGAGGGGAACATTGGTGTGTATGCCATTTACGACCACGAGAAAAATTTAGCCTACATCGGCTATTCACGGGATGTGTCTTTAAGTCTGAAGCAGCACATTGTCCGGCAGCCGCAGCAGTGCTTTTGGGTCAAGGTTGCGACGGTAGATCGCCCCAACCGCACGCTGCTCGAAACCATCAAAACCGCCTGGATTGACGAAAATGGAGCAGTCCCGACAGGAAATGGAGACGCTGCGGAGCTTTGGGAGCAGCCCATTGATGTCAAAAGCAAAATGCTGCCAGAAGAATTGACCCAATATACAGACCCGCAACTGGATGACCAGCAGCATCAGCGCATCCTCAAACAGGCCGCACGGCGAATTGAACAGGATATTCTGACGATTTTGACTGAGCGAGGGGTAAAAGAAGCGCTGCGGTTTAACCCCAAGCTCAAAGACAGCGGATTGCTAGACCTCAAGTAACCATCCCATCAGTTGTGATACCCACTGTTCTACCCTGCGTCTAACGTGAACTCCATGTCATTGGCTTCTTCCCTACCGCTACTCAACATCCAGACCGCCTTAACTGAGGCAGGCGCGTGGGCCAAAGACATGGCGCGCGAGTCCTTTACGGTAGAGCAGAAAGGCCCTGAAGATTTTGTGACGGTGATCGATCGCACTCTAGATCGTCAGTTAGCCGAACAGTTTCAGGCTTGGTTCCCTCAAGATGGCGTTATCACTGAAGAAAATGCTGCATCAATTCAAAATATTAATGAAGGGTTCTCGCGGCTGTGGTTGATTGACCCCCTAGACGGCACCGAAGATTTTATCAATCGCCGCCCGGACTATTCAATTATGGTCGGGCTATTGCAGCAATCACAGCCGATCGCCGGATGGATTTTGCGCCCAGAATCGGGTCAGCTTTTTTACGGGGGTGCCGACTGGGGGTTGTTCACGGCTCACGACACTGAATCTCCACAGCCTTTCGTGCCATCCCTGACGCCTGGCCCTACTGCCGATTATTGCCCAATGCTGCTGGGCGATCGCGATCAGCGCCAGTACGGTACTGCCATCCAAACCGCTATCCCTGAAGCGCAGTTTTATACCCTAGGGAGCTTTGGCCTCAAGGTGCTAGAGGTCATACAGGGTCGAGCGGGGCTTTACCTGTACCTGAATGGTCGCGTTAAGCTGTGGGATACCGTCGGTCCGCTTGCGTTGGCAAAATGTGCGGGTTTGATGTGCTGTGATTTAGAAGGGAATCCGCTCCAGTTCTCTCTAGATGCGCTTAACCCAGAAACTTTGGCGCATCAGCAATCTATTGTGATTGGCTGGCCTCACTATGTAGAGGCGCTGCTGCCCAGACTGCAAACGGCGATCGCGGCGCATCTAGAGTCCGCGGCGCACCCAGAGTCTGCGGCGCATCTAGAGTCTGTCTACCAGACGGCTGCAAGCAAACGGAGTTGAGCTGACGCATTAGCCCACCCTTGGATGGAACGCTGAGACAATCTCCATGATCCCAGAAGAGCAAACAAACTTATTTAACTTGATTCAGCCGACCGAAACGGCTGCGCCCCCAGCAGGCTTTGATGCCGCGCTGATTCCCACAAGTGCCCAGGTTCCCATTCCGTCGGGTACCTATGAGTCTATTGCCGAAATGGTGCCCCACTGCACCACTTGTCAACGCTGTGAACTAAGCCAATCCCGAACCCATGCCGTGATTGGCAGGGGCTGCCCCACCGCTTCTATCATGATTATCGGAGAAGGCCCAGGTCAAAATGAAGATGAGCAAGGGCTTCCGTTTGTGGGTCGCTCTGGTCAGCTCCTTGAAAAAATTTTAGAATCGGTTCAGTTTAGTTCTGAACAGGATGTCTATATCTGCAACGTCGTAAAATGTCGTCCCCCCGACAACCGTACCCCCACCCCCCAAGAAGCAGAAGCCTGCAAGCCCTATCTGCTCGAGCAAATTCGCATCGTCAACCCCAAAATCATTTTGCTTACGGGTGCAACTGCTGTACGAGGACTTACAGGCGATAAGCGGGGGATCACTAAAATTCGCGGTCAGTGGCTTGACTGGCAGGGCTACCTTTGTATGCCTATTTTTCACCCCGCGTATCTGCTGAGAAATCCATCTCGAGAGCCAAATAGCCCCAAGTGGCTGATGTGGAAAGATATTCAGGCGGTTCGCACTAAGCTAGCTGAGCTGAGCGCATCAAGCTAACTCAGTATTGGCTCAGAAGAGGGCTAACTCCTATATTTAGGGCACATTAGTTTTAAGGAAACAATTAGACCCAATTTCCCGCATCTTTATGCAGACGGCAATGGCAAATTTTGAGCAGATTGCCCTTCTCGAGAAGGGTGTCGAGGAGTGGAATGATTGGCGAATCCAAAATTTGGCGGTGAGGCCAGATTTATCGGGTGCTGATCTCAGCGGCATTAGCCTACAGTTTGTGAACTTTAGCCGTGCAAATTTGGCAGACTCTAACTTAGAGGGCAGCGATCTTAGAAACGCTAACCTTCGCAATGCCTGCCTAGATCGCGCCAATCTTAAACTCGCGGATCTCATTGAGGCCAATTTGCAGGAAGCGTCGCTACAGCAGACCTGCCTACAAGGTGCAGATCTTTACAGAACCGTACTCTGTGGCGCAAATTTTGAGGGTGCAAATCTAAGTCAGGCGATTGTGCGCCGGGCGAATTTAGAGAACTCGAGCTTAAAGGGCATTGACGGCAGTAAGGCCGACTTTTTGCAGGCGAATTTGATGCGAACACGATTTAATCTCGCAAATCTCCAAAACACTAATTTTGAAGGCAGTAACCTGATTGAGGCTTGTTTAGACGGGGCTAATTTATTAGACGCCAATTTACGCAAGGCCAATTTGTGTCGTGCTTCTTTGTTTGGGGCTAATTTGGAAGGCGCATTGCTTCAGAATGCACTGTTGAAAGGCACTATATTAGCGGATGGCTCGGTTTCGGAAGGTTAGAGGATCTTAGATTCCCGAAATAAAAATGATCAGTACTGACCCCTACGGGATATCCTTTTTTCTAGAAATCATCTTGCTGTATGCATCACGCGATGCATTTTTAGATCTGTCTACAGTGGCTGACTGATTCGGTTTGTAGAGAGATTTAGGGCAAAATAGCAAGAGAAATGATGGTGCTGGGTACTATACGTTTACACTGGCATTGATATATTTTGCCGCTGTATGAGATCTGTGAAGACAAATTTTAACGATCAAACCTTCGGCGATCCTAAGCCCTTTTTGGTGTTGGGGTTTCCGGTACATCTGCTGCCAGACTACATTGCCTGGCTGTCAGATCGTTTATTGCAGCGCCAGGGTACCCATGTGGTGACGCTCAATGCTGAAATGACGATGCAGGCAGAGCAAGACTTAGCCCTTGCCGATATTATCCGTCAGGCTAATTTGGTGATCCCCGATGGTGCGGGGATCGTGCTTTATCTGAAGCTTTATGGTCAAAATGTGCGGCGTTGCCCTGGTATTGAGCTAACGGAAACACTGCTGAAAACCTCTGCCCAGCAGCCGCAGCCGTGGTCGGTCTTTTTCTATGGCGGATCGCCAGGGGTTGCGGCGGAAGCTGGGGAGAAACTGTGCGATCGCTACCCCAATCTCAACATCATTGGCACCCAGAATGGTTTCTTAAGCGAAGCTGAAACCCCGCTCTTTTTCGCTCAGCTTCAAACGCTCCAGCCCCAAATTATTTGTGTGGGTCTTGGCGTACCGCGTCAGGAATACTGGATTGCCCAGCATCGTCATCTTGTGCCAGAGGCTGTATGGATTGGGGTCGGCGGCAGCTTTGATATTTGGGCAGACCGCAAGCAGCGTGCCCCCGCTTGGCTGTGCAATAACAATCTGGAATGGGTCTATCGACTGTACCAAGAACCGTGGCGTTGGCGGCGGATGTTGGCTTTACCGCAGTTTGCATGGCGAGCTATTTTGGCAAGGTTTAGGCTCGGAAAGGTTTAGGTTTAGAAATTTTAGGTTTGGCAACTTTAGGCGATCGCAATGATGAATCCTCTGGTGTTACCTCAATCCATTTCGGCATCGGCTGAGCATTCTCAGTGCGAAGCGGCGGAAACGACAGCAAGTGCTGCCGCGACTTCCTATGCCATTCATTTGCGAGACGTCACCAAGAGCTATCGAGACACAGGCTTTAGCCTTCGTAACCTCAATTTTGTGGTGAAGCAGGGCGATTTTTTGTTTATTACAGGGCCTTCGGGCGCAGGTAAATCGACCCTCATGAAGCTGGTCTATGGCGCAGAGCGCCCTGATCGTGGCGAGGTACGCGTGGGAGGGCAAAATGTGGCAAACCTAAGCGGTCATCGCCTGTCGCTGTTGCGCCGTCGTCTGGGCGTAGTGTTTCAAGACTATAAGCTGATTGCACGCTGGACGGTGGCAGAGAATGTAGCCTTTGTGCTGCGATCGCAGGGTGTACCCAAAGATGAAATCCAGCGCCGTCTCAACCCAACCCTCAAACTGGTCGGGCTTCAAAATAAAGCCGACTGCTTTCCCACCCAACTTTCAGGGGGCGAACAGCAGCGCGCCAGCATTGCTAGGGCGATCGTCGGGTCGCCTCGGCTGCTGCTGGCTGATGAACCGACAGGCAACCTTGACCAAGACAATTCGCTTCAGGTTTTGAGCATTCTTAAAAAGCTGAATAGCCTAGGCATTACGGTGGTTGTGACCACCCATGACCTGCATCTGATTCGCATGGGTCAGGCTCCTGTGGCGAGACTGCAAAATGGTCAACTTAAAATGATTAGCACCCCTGGAGCTGAAGCCTGATGAGACGATCTGCCCTAGCTTCACCCGCCTTCAAAGTGACCTTTACCCAGATGCAGTATCTGGCTCAAGAAACCCTGCGAGGTTTACAACGCGGCGGCTGGATGAACTGGGCAGCCATTAGCACCGTAACGGTACTGCTGTTTTTGTTTGGGATCAGCCTGCAAACCAGTTGGCAGGTGAATGGCCTGCTCCAGAATATGGGTTCTCAACTCGAAATTTCGGCCTACCTGCGCCCTAATCTTTCCGGTGAGACTTTACAAAAGCAGCTTGGGCAGCTCCAGACGATCGCCTCCGTAGAGCTTTTACCCCGTGCGGATGCTTGGAAACAGCTTGTGGCTGACTTGGGGGCTACTGATCTCCAGGGCGCGACCGATGCTCTAGGGCAAAACCCTTTAGTCGATCAGCTCAAAATTCGCGCTCGCAGTGGCGAACAGGTGCCTAAGCTGGCACAAATGCTGTCCAGTTTTCCAGAAATTGAGCATGTGTCTTACCTCAATGAGGTGATGCAAAACTTAGTTCAGCTCAATCAGGGCCTAAGCGGGATGGGATGGGGCGTGATTGGGCTACTCACCCTGACCGCGTTGGCGGTCATTAACACCACCATTCGCCTCATTGTCGTCACCCGCCATCAAGAAATTGAGGTGATGCAGCTTGTAGGGGCAACCACGACCTGGATCTACCTGCCGTTTTTACTTCAGGGCTTAACCTTTGGGCTGCTGGGTGGTGGGCTGGCAATTGGGTTTATGGCGATCGCCCATCACTTCATGGCTCAGCTTCTTGTCACCCAACCTGCATTCCTCCAGTCCCTAGCGCAGAACCTACAGCTCACCATGTTTCAAGGTGCTTTGCTGCCTCTTTTATTGGTTGGCTTTGGCAGCTTCGTGGGCTTAAGCGGCAGCTTTTTAGCCGTGCGCCGCTTTTTGGTTCGTTAGAAATTTTGGTAGAAATATAGAAAGATAAAAGGGCAGGTTTTGCAGAAACGGTTTGAACATCGTTCATACGGCTTTAGCTAAACCTGCCCCTACAATCCATCTATGCGAATCTACGCCTTTGCTTCTTTGACTTCTTGCCATTCGGTATGGAAGGTTCCCTCACGGTCAATGCGCTGATAGGTGTGGGAACCAAAGAGATCGCGCTGTGCCTGGGTTAGGTTTTGGGGGAGGCGATCGCGGCGGAAGGTATCAAAGTAATCGAGTGATGCGCTAAAGGCAGGGACGGGAATACCCATCGTTGCCGCCGTTGAGATGACTTCTCTCCAGGCCGTTTGGCGATCTAAAATGGACTGCTTAAACTCAGGAGCCAGCAAAAGATTAGAGAGTTCAGGCTCATCGGCAAACGCTTTTTTGATTTTGTCTAGAAACGCTGCGCGAATAATACAGCCCCCCTTCCAGATCCGTGAGATTTCGCTCAGGTTGAGGTTAAAGGACATGTCTTTAGAGGCGGCATTCAGCAGCGCCATGCCTTGCGCGTAGGAACAAATCTTAGAGCAGTAGAGCGCATCGCGCACCATGTCTGTAAAGGCTGCAACATCTCCACTAAAAGCGATAGCAGGGCCTTGAAGCTGCTTCGCGGCAAGCAGCCGTTCTGAGCGGTGAGAAGACGCAATTCGCGCATTCACGGCGGCGATAATGGTCGGGATGGGAACGCCCAGCTCTAGGGCGCTCATAACCGTCCATCGTCCCGTGCCTTTTTGTCCGGCTTCGTCTAACACCAGCTCGACTAAGGCTTTCTGGGTATCGGCATCAACATAGCTGAAAATCTGAGCCGTAATCTCAATCAAAAATGAGTTCAGCTCATCGGTCTTATTCCATTCGGTAAAGACTTCATGAAGCTGAAGATGATCTAAGCCAGCCACATTCTTGAGCAAATCATAGGCTTCGGCAATAAGCTGCATGTCGCCATACTCAATGCCGTTATGCACCATTTTGACGTAGTGTCCGGCACCACCTGGGCCAATGTAGGTCACGCAAGGGCCATCATCGACCTGCGCCGCCATTTTGACCAAGATTGGCTCTAGGGCAGTGTAGGCTTCCGCTGTACCCCCTGGCATTAGGCTGGGGCCATTCAGTGCCCCTTCTTCGCCGCCGCTAACGCCCATGCCAATAAATCGCAGCCCTTCAGACTCCAATTCTTGGGTTCTGCGAACCGTATCGTCAAAGAGGGAGTTGCCACCATCAATCAAAATATCGCCTGATTCAAGCATTGGCTTGAGCTGCTGAATCACCGCATCTACTGGAGCGCCAGCCTTTACCATCACCAAAATGCGGCGGGGCTTGCTTAAGGACGCGACAAACTCTTCAGGAGTGTACGTTGCCTTGATCTGGCGGTCTTTCGCTCGCTCAGTCATAAATTCATCGGTTCTAGAAGCCGTGCGGTTATAAACCGCTACTGAAAAGCCATTGCGTTCGATATTGAGGGCTAAATTTTCGCCCATTACAGCCAAACCAATTAAGCCAAAGTCTTGAAGCGTCATATACTCGACTCACCTTTGGGAGACTGAACCCTAAATTCTGACTACAGCGTAGCTTGTTCTTCTGAAATTCAAACGCAAGACGCTAAAGAAACAAATCCATTTTCGAGTGAGATAAAGGCTATAACGCTTCTAAATCGAGCGATTTCGGTTCAAATTAGGATTTTGAGATGCCGAACCATATCAAGAATTAATGACCTTGACCGCTAACCTTCACTAAATCTAATCAAGTAAAGTTTTCCACAGTTATCCACAGGTTATCCACAGCCTTTCAAAAGTTATCCACAGATTTTAGTGAGTTATCCACAGAGGTTTACGGCAGGTTAAGGCGTAGAGCAAGATTCTGTGGATAACTTTGCCGCACCGCTTTCTCCACAGTCCATCGTTGACAGAAACGGTCAAACTGGGTCTAAAGCACTGGTTTATCGTTAATTGAAGCTGGCTCACTGAAGTGTCGTCGGGGGTTGCCCCCCCCATTGCAAACCCCACCCCCCAAAACGCAGCAAAATTGGGCCAAAGGTGGCCCTTAGCTGTGATTTAATATTTAATATCGTAAACGAAATACGTGATAATCACTGCCTGTATTTACTGAAGAATATTACAGAAGATGAAGAGGAAGATACTTCAATGTAATCATATAAATTATTTGTGTATTTTGATCAGTGTTTCTCACCACACTTTTTGATTTGAACTATATAT
>JANNDV010000321.1:0-13929 GCA_031387975.1 Acaryochloridaceae cyanobacterium OTE_75_metabat_521
CGCTCCCGACGCTTCACCTCTGACAAAATGCCAGCCTTCTGAATTTTCTTCTTAAACCGACGCAGTGCGGATTCGATTGACTCATTCTCGCCCAAACGAATTTCTGCCACGCTTTCACTCACCTCCCTAATATCCGAAACGCTTAAACCTCATACGTCTTAATCACAATGATCAATCAACCCCTCATCAACCCTTACGCAGTTGAGGACGAGGACGCGGTGCGTCGCTTCGTAGCACCACAGCAGCATCGACTACCGCTGTCTCTCGCTCCCCAAATACTTCTAGGTAAGCTGACTTGTCTTCTAAACTGGCTGCTGCTTCTAGTACCGTGCGAATCGCCTGTAGGGTTCGACCGCCTCGACCAAAAACGCGCCCTTTATCAGAAGCTGCAAATGCAATTCGCACCAGAACGCGCTGCCGCGCTCCAGAAACCTCACAGTCCACCACCAACAATTCTGGAAACTCTAAAAATGGAGTAACCAAGAAACGCACCAACTCTATGTAGTTGGGGGTGGCGGTGGGTGCAACAGGTGGCGACATTGCCTTAAGCTTTGGTGTAGGTCTTATTGCTTTCTAGAATGTTGTTCCTAACCAAAATGTCGCGAACGGTGTCCGAAGGCTGTGCTCCAACCGCAAGCCACTTGGTGATGGCCTCAACCTTAAGAGTGAGTTCGTCACTGATGGGGTTAAAAAAGCCTAGCTCTTCTAACGGACGTCCATCTCGGCGATCGCGGCTATTGATTGCCACAATCCGGTAAGAAACTGCACGTTTTTTGCCAAATCGCTTAAGTCTAATCTTGATCATGCTGAGGAATGGTTTCTCCTAATTCGGTTCTAAGCCCTTCTTAAGGCTCGTATCTGTAGCACAGAGCGAGTTTAAGAGTTTGTTTACTACATTAAGACATTTTTTGCCCATCCTTATAGTGTACCAAAGCCTTTCTTTTTTTTCACCTTTTTTTGCTTAGCACCGCCCTGTCCGCCAGGGCCGCCGCTGCCCATCCCTGGGAATGGCGATCCGGGCATACCTGGGAACTGACCCTGCCCCATCATCTGCATCATGGAGCGCATCCGCGAAAAGTCGCTAACAAGCTTGTTTACGTCAGGTTCTTTATGCCCCGATCCCTTGGCAATGCGGCGACGGCGACTGGGAGAGCTAGATAGGAGGTCGGGGTTGCGGCGCTCTTCTAGGGTCATGGAGTTAATCATAGACTCCACTTTTTTAAGCTGCGCTTCGCCCTGCTGAAGCTGGTCGCCCGAAATTTTGTTCATGCCTGGAATCATTTTCATGATGCCGCCAAGGGAACCCATGTTTTTGAGCAGCTTTGTTTGCTTCAAGAAGTCGCTGTAGTCAAACTGCGCCTCTAGAATTTTGCGCTGCATCTTTTCGGCATCAGCAATGTCAAACTCTTCCTGAGCTTTCTCAACCAGGGTAAGTACGTCTCCCATACCCAAAATCCGCGAGGCCATCCGATCAGGGTAGAAGGGCTGAAGCGCCTCAACTTTTTCGCCCACGCCAATAAACTTAATGGGTTGCCCCGAGATTTTGCGAATAGACAGCGCCGCCCCCCCTCTCGTATCGCCATCCATTTTGGTGAGGATGGCTCCTGTAATGCCAATATCTTCATGGAAGGTGCGAGTGAGGTTTGCAGCCTCTTGCCCCGTCATGGCATCTACCACCAGCAGCGTCTCGTGGGGCTGGACAGCGGCTTTAATTTGAGCCAGTTCCGCCATCATTTCGGGGTCAATTTGCAGCCGTCCGGCGGTGTCAATAATGACGACATCGACTTTGAGGGCTTTGGCTTCGGCTAAACCTTGTTTTGCAATTTCAACGGGGTTTACGTCCGTGCCCAAGGCAAAGACGGGGACGTTGATTTGCTTGCCCAGGGTCACAAGCTGATCGATCGCCGCCGGACGATAAATGTCGGTTGCCACCAGCAGTGCCGTGCGCTCTTCTTTCCGCAGGTGCAGTGCCAGCTTTGCCGCAGCGGTGGTTTTACCCGTCCCTTGTAAACCCGCCATCAAAATCACGGTGGGGGCAGTATTGGCGTGGGCTAGGGGCACATTGGAGTCCCCCATGATGTCTACGAGGGCATCGTTAACAATTTTGATGAACTGTTGATCAGGTCGTACCCCGCTGACCACTTCTGCACCCAGGGCATTGACCCGCACATCTTCGACAAAATCTTTGACGATCTGGAAGTTTACATCAGCTTCCAGCAGCGCCCGACGCACTTCTCGCAAGGCATCTTGGATGTTGCTTTCTGAAATTTTGTCTTGACCTTTGAGCTTTTTCCAGGCTGACTCAAGGCGGTCTGCAAGTGCTTCAAACATAGATTTTTGCGGCTGACTGTTGCGATCGTTTCGATGAGAAAAGGTAGCTGTAGAAAGGAGCTGCGGCTCTGGGACTAGCCTAGCGTATTTTAGACGACGATTTGCGGTTGCTCATTCATTCAATTCAAAACGCTAGAACGCCAACGCTGTAATGGGTTCTCGAATGTTGCTACAGCCCTTTTCTGCGGGGTTACGATACGAGTGCAGGCTAACCCGTATCGGATTGTGTGTTGCCTGGGTAGCTATGGCGATCGCCTCAGCAGATTGACCGCGCAGTACCCACTTTCTTGCCACCTCTGACCAATTCACAGCCGAGACAAAGCAAACCGCATTCGTGCCTTAACCCAGGCTACCATTCTCGCTTAACGAAGGCGCGCAATACCATCAGGGAGAAATCAGAAAGGTGATCGCCCATCCATCACCCGCACAAAGAAACGGTCGCCGCCAGAGCTTTTGAGTATCAGAATTTTCCCAGCGATTTTACTAAGTTCAGTATCAATTTATACAAATCTCATCTCCGTCTCAGAAACGATCTCTAGAGTTAAGTCATTAGGGCTGGAAGCGAGGTGCCACATCGTTATTGATACTTCGCCTACCCGTCTCTCATCAAGATTCTGAGAGGATATTACTATGCTGAAATCTATCCATGCATCCATTGCGGTTCTCTCTATAGCCGCAGGGTTTTTAGGCACAGCAGCCTTAACCATCAGCCCTTCTGTATCAGCCAAAACCCTTGTCACCTGTGGCTCTAAAGGGGCTGCTTACATCGTTGATATTGTCCCTGCGGGCTGTCGGGTATTAAGCGCAGCGTCTCCCCCCATGCAGTCTGGCAATGCCGTTGAGGGTAGTCAGCTCGGCTTTTACTTTACGGCTTCTGCACCTCAGCGATCTGAGGTCAAAAATATGGGGATGATCGCCAGCGCCCCTCGCTTTATTCACCCATAGTGCTTCAATTCCCTAAAGCCACTTAATCAACACCCATTAGGATGTCATTTAGCGAACTAATTCAGCCGATGGCATCCTTAAGCATTAAGCATAGAAAAGCGGCTCAAACCGCGATATACTGTGCCGTTGATGACTGGCTAGGAATAGAGAATGATTGCAGTAGCGATTTTGGCGGCAGGTCGTGGAACCCGCATGAAATCAACCCTTCCTAAGGTTGTACATCCCTTGGGCGGAAGAACTTTAGTGGAACGCGCCCTCGATAGTGTTGAGGCACTCAACCCCTCTCGCCGTCTCGTAATTGTGGGCTATGGGGCAGAGACGGTTAAGGCTGCGTTGGCGCATCGCACAGATGTTGAATTTGTGGCACAAACCGAGCAGCTTGGCACAGGTCATGCTGCCCAGCAGGTTATTCCTGCCCTCCAAGACTTTGAAGGCGACCTGCTGATTTTGAATGGCGATGTGCCCCTTCTGCGCCCTGAAACCTTAGCGCGGCTTTTAGAGACTCATCGACAACAGCAAAATGCCGCGACAATTTTGACCGCTTTGCTTCCTAACCCTAAAGGCTATGGGCGGGTATTTTGTGACGAGAACAATCATCTTCAGGCCATCATCGAAGACCGAGACTGCACCGAGGCACAGCGTCAAAATCAGCGCATTAATGCGGGCGTTTACTGCTTCCGATGGTCGGCTTTAAAAAAAGTGCTGCCCAACCTCAGCGCCGAAAATGATCAAAAAGAATACTACCTCACCGATGCGGTGAACTTCTTACGCCCCGTCATGGCAGTGGATGTGAAAGATCATCAAGAGATTTTGGGCATCAATGACCGTAAACAGCTTGCCGAAGCCTATCAAATGCTGCAAACGCGCATCAAAGACGGTTGGATGATGCGGGGCGTGACGCTGGTTGACCCTGCCAGTATCACTATTGATGACACCGTCACCATTGGCTCCGATGTGGTGATTGAGCCACAAACTCACCTGCGAGGCAATACTTCCGTAGGTACAGGGTGCCGAATTGGCCCTGGTTCAATGCTAGAAAATGCTGTAGTAGGCGATCGCGTTTCCATCCTCTTTTCTGTCATTCAAGACAGCACCGTCGCATCTGATACCACCATAGGCCCCTATGCTCATCTGCGCGGACAGGCTGATGTCGGCGAAAACTGCCGCATTGGCAACTTTGTAGAGCTAAAAAATACCCGTCTGGGCGATCGCTCCAATGTCACGCACCTGTCTTACCTAGGGGACACCACTACGGGCACTCAGGTCAACATTGGGGCAGGCACCATTACCGCCAATTATGACGGCGTGAATAAGCATAAGACCGTCATTGGCGATCGCACCAAAACGGGTGCCAATAGCGTCTTAGTGTCACCCTTAACCCTAGGGGCTGATGTCACCATTGCGGCAGGCTCCACCGTGACCGAGAACGTCGCGGATGATGCCCTTGTGATTGCCCGTGCCCGTCAGGTCGTCAAACCGGGCTGGCGACTACAATCGTAGGTATGGATATCTACCGACTGCCCGTCCTCAAGGACAACTATATTTTTCTGCTGCATGACCTACAGCACAACATTGCGGCTGTGGTTGACCCTGCTGTAGCAGAGCCAGTGCTGCAAAAGTTAGCCGAGCTTAAGGCAACGCTGGTTTCTATTTTTAATACCCACCATCACAGCGATCATGTGGGCGGCAACTCGGCGCTGCTTCGTCATTTCCCCCAGGCTGTGGTCTATGCCAGTGAGGCAGATCGAGGCCGAATTCCTGGGCAGCAGGTTTTTCTGGTCGAGGGCGATCGCGTTAGTTTTGGAACCCTTGCCGCAGAAGTTTTGTTTGTTCCAGGTCACACAAATGGCCACATTGCCTACTACTTCCCGCCGCTTACGCCCCATGCTTCTGGCAACTTATTTTGCGGAGATACGCTCTTTTCGGGCGGATGCGGTCGCCTGTTTGAAGGTACTCCCGCTCAAATGGTTAATTCTTTGAGCAAAATTCGTCATTTGCCTGACGATACGCAGATATGGTGCGCCCATGAGTACACCCTTAATAACTTAAAGTTTGCGCTCACGGTAGATCCACAAAATCTTGCGCTGAGTCAGAAATTTAAAGACGTTCAGCAGATGCGACAGCGCTTAGAAGCTACAGTACCTGCCTCGTTAGGCATCGAAAAGCAAACCAATCCTTTCTTGCGCTGGGATGACGCGGCAATCCTAAAAGCCACCAAAACGCAAGACCCAGTTCAAAGTTTTGCAAGACTGCGAGGCATGAAGGATCAGTTTTAAGTTCTCGAACTAAACCGAGGGTTAGAAGATTTGGTCGTGCCTCAGACAAGTGTGGGATATGGTGGAGGTTCATAAAAGTCCACAAAGCCCCTAAAATTGGGAGATGACAAATCAGCACCCCTTCCCCAACATTCCCTCCTGCGCCTGGAATCGCCCGATTGGTAAAGGCTGGGACAAACCCTATACCGTCCGTTACGCCAGCAACCTAGACGATGGCCCTTGGCACGGAATGCCCCTCGGCGGATTTGGGGCAGGCTGCTTTGGGCGCAGCCCGCGTGGGGAGTTTAACCTGTGGCACATTGACGGCGGCGAACATGTGTTTCAAACCATGCCCGCCTGTCAGTTCAGCATTTTTGAACAGGTCGGGGAAGCTGCACCCCAAGCCTACGCGCTCTCCACCGCACCCGCCGCTGATGGCACTCTCAAAAGCTGGCAGTGGTACCCGTCAGAAACAGGCGGCACCTATCATGCACTCTACCCGCGAAGTTGGTTTGTTTACGAAAATGTGTTTCAGGCACAGATTACCTGTGAACAGTTTTCGCCCATCTTGCCCCACAACTATCAAGACACCAGCTACCCCGTCGCCGTCTTTGCCTGGACGCTCCATAACCCCACCCCAGGACCCATTACCCTCAGTATTTTGCTGACTTGGCAAAATATGGTGGGCTGGTTTACCAATGCCCTCAAATCCCCTGTGGTCGAAGTGCGCGATGATGGTAGCCCTGCCTATGAGTATCAGCCTCGCATGGGCGAAAGCGCAGGTAATTTTAATCAGGTCATTGAAGATCATGGTCGCTTCGGCTGCATTTTAGGTCGCACCCCTCAACCCATAGAGCAGCCCGTCGCAGAAGGCGAAGGACAGTGGGCGATCGCCACTTTCGCTTCCCCCTACAAACAAGAAGTCTTCTACCATAGTCGCTGGAACCCCTCCGGCGACGGTAGCGAACTCTGGTCTACCTTTGCTAAAGATGGTTCTCTTGCGGACATAGGAGATGAAGCGCCTGCGGTTGAAGGTGAGCAGATTGGGGCGGCGATCGCCGTTCGCATTACCCTAGCCCCTGGCGAATCGCAGCAGATCCCCTTTGTGGTGGCATGGGACTTTCCTATCACCGAATTTGCGGAAGGCATCCCCTACTACCGTCGCTATACTGACTTTTTTGGGCGCAATGGCAATAACGCCTGGTCTATGGTGCGAGATAGCCTCAAGCACTACCAAGACTGGCAAACTCAAATTCAGGCATGGCAACAGCCGATTCTAGATCGTACCGATCTATCGGACGGCTTCAAGATGGGGCTAATGAACGAGCTTTACGACCTCACCAGCGGCGGTGCGCTTTGGAGCGCCGGCGATGAGCGCGACCCCATCGGTCAATTTGCAGTGCTGGAATGTTTAGACTACCGCTGGTACGAAAGTTTAGACGTGCGGCTGTACGGCTCTTTTGCCCTGTTTATGCTGTGGCCGGAGCTAGACAAATCTGTGATGCGCGCCTTTGCCAGAGCCATCCCCACCGCCGACGATCGCACCCGTGTGATTGGCTACTACCATACCCTTGGCGTGGAAAGTCCCCTCGCGCTTCGTAAAGCCCTCAACGCGACCCCCCACGATTTAGGTGCGCCCAACGAACACCCGTGGGAGAAAACCAACTACACCAGCTATCAAGACTGCAACCTTTGGAAAGATCTACCTTCAGACTTTGTGCTGCTGGTCTATCGCAATTTCTTGCTCACGGGCAGTAAAGATACGGAGTTTTTAGCCGAGTGCTGGCCTGCGGTAACGGCGGCTTTAGCCTATCTCAAAGCCTTTGATGAAGATGGAGACGGCCTCCCTGAAAATTCTGGCGCACCGGATCAAACCTTTGATGATTGGCGGCTCCAGGGCATTAGCGCCTACTGCGGGGCGCTGTGGATCGCGGCGCTTGAAGCGGCGATCGCGATTGCCAAAGTTCTCAAATCTACGGGTGTGACAGTAGACAAAGAGATGACCCTTTACCAAACCTGGCTAGACCAATCCCGCCCCCTGTTCCAAGCAACCCTCTGGAACGGTCAGTATTACCGTCTCGATAGCGGCAGCGGCTCGGATGTGGTGATGGCAGATCAGCTCTGCGGTCAGTTTTATGCGCGGCTGCTCTCTCTCCCGGATGTGGTGCCAGAGGACTGTACGCGCAGCACGCTGACGACGGTTTACGAAACCTGCTTTTTAAGCTTTAACAACGGCACGTTAGGCGCTGCCAATGGTCTACGTCCTGGCGGCATCCCTGAAAAGCCGGATGCCACCCATCCCCTTGAGGTGTGGACGGGCATTAACTTTGGCTTAGCGGCCTTTTTGCTCCAGATGGGCATGGGCGATGAAGCCTTTAAGCTAACAGAAACGGTGGTTCAGCAAATCTATGATAATGGCCTTCAGTTCCGTACCCCTGAAGCGATTACGGCAACGGGAACGTTTCGCGCCTGTATGTACCTGCGACCCATGGCAATTTGGCTCATTTACGGCGTGCTGACGGACTTTGCTGAATTGAGATGCACCTCAATTGGACAAACGAGCGCCAATGTTAAGCTAGGGGGAGACGTTCTCTGAGGCTGTTCTATGACTGCCGTAATCCTCAATCTAGATGCAATGACGACGCTTTCTCATGAGCAGTTTTGGGAACTTTCTCTCGCGAACCCTAATGCTCCGATTGAACTGAATGCCAAGGAAAATTGATCGGGTAATGCTCCAGATCTGTGGATCAGATTTCTGAATTACAGATAGCCCATCAATGTGGAAAAGTTTCGTCCACAGATTTAGAACATCACCATCCTTAAAAAGCAGGAACAGAATATTTTGGATGAGCTGAAATGGGCCTTTGGGGGAATCCGACTATCCCTCTACACCCGACCTGAGTCGTTACTTTTTTTATTGAAGCGAATGCGGACAAAAGGACTTGAACCTTCACTTCGTGAGAAACTAGAACCTAAATCTAGCGCGTCTACCAATTCCGCCATGTCCGCAAGAATTTCACGATCACTATCGTAACACCTTGTCGCCAAAACCCAAAGCTTTACCAAGAAACGCGATCGCCAATCTTCTGCAAGACCTTCGCCTTAACCCCTGGCACACGCTTTAGATCTTCGAGTGCGCTAAACGGCTGCTGCGCTCGAGCGTCGATGATTCGCTGAGCCAACTTAGCCCCTACCCCAGGTAAACTTTCGAGTTCTTTGCGAGAGGCCGTATTGAGGTTAATGCGTTGAGTGGTTGCGTTTTGAGTCGGAGATTGAGAGGCCGAAGCTGTCCCGCAGGTTTGCCAAGCCGCTCGAATTTTGTCGGGTAAACCCAAACGGCTATTCGCCCAGAGCCTGTCATATTCGCGTTCATAGTGGGCGGCAACGGTGGGGCTTTCAATCACCAGCAGTGTTTCATCATTTTGGCGATCGGCGGCTTCTGTCCAATTATGGGAACCCACAATAACGGTTGTTTCATCCACCACGCCATATTTATGGTGCAGAAGGTCGCCCGGGGGCAGTTTAGGAATACCTACGGTTTGAATAGGACGCGACCAAGGATGGTTGTTCAGCTCAGTTTGGCAAGGTTTAGCCGCGCTGTTGCCGTCCGCAGTTCCCTGGGGCGCTTCTGGGGAATTACTCGCGGCTCGAGTACGGGCGGGGAGTGCTGCTCCCAATAGATCGAGGGCTTCGCTGTAATACTGAAAAATAAATGATGGCTCAACTAGCACACGCACCGCAGCGCCTTTCTGGGCAGCGGTTTCGAGCTGATCGGCAATTTGCTGCTCTGAAAACACAAACAGCGCTAGGTCAATTTTTTTACGGCCTTGTGCCAGGGTTTTGCCAATTAAGCCATTGGAGCTAAACTCCCAGGGGATTTCTGATGGGGTGGGCGAAAATTTAACCTGCACTGTGGCATCGCCGACCTTAATAGACTGGGCGGGACGGAAAGGCTTCTTTGTTCCAAACAAGCTGTTTGGGCTTCCGCCAGGGCCATCACCCCACAAGAGCTTAAATTCTTCGGTGAAGAGATTGGCGATCGCCCCACTCTGAATCTGCAATAAGGAATTGGCGTTGCCCAAGCTCTGTTGGGGTGAAAAATCGCCGTGCATGTCAGACATTGTGAAGTTAGCAGAGGTCACAATCACCTGCTGACCATCCACCACCACAAACTTATGGTGCATCAGCCCACTCCCTGCTGAACCATCGGCGGTATCGTCAATCCACGGGATGCCAGCTTTGGCAACCATGACCAGCGCATCATAGCTGTCGATTTCGCTGGCGCTAAGCTGCCCATCACCGTTGCGATCAATGAGCCGGATATTTTGACGGTAGCGCTCTTGCTGGTGTGCGCCCATTTGCTGCACTTCAGCGGCGGTAATGCTGCTTAAAGGGCGGCTGTAGGTATTTTCAAGCACGAGGCGAACGCGAACTCCAGCCGCCGCGCGATCGCCCAAAGCTTTGGCAATGAGCGGCGATCGCAGTTCTTGCACTGCCACATCCACACTCGTGCGTGCCTGCCCAATCTGATCGACAATAATCTGCTCTAAGTTGTCGCCCAGTCGGGTTTGATTGCGATAGGGTTCTGGGTAGCGGTTGAGAGGGTTGTGGTTGGTATAAACCTGGATGAAGGGGTGTTGGGGCAGAAGCTGCGATCGCTCAGCATTGAGGCTGGGCGCTTGGCACCAGCGAAAGATCAGCGCCAGCACTAGCCCAATCCCCAGCAAGAATAAACCCTGCTGTAGTTTTTGAAGTAAGCGTGGCTGCTTCATGGGTTGATGGATGCGATCGCTGTTTTCTTATCAGCTTTAGCCGATTTTCTTCCTTTTTTGGCTTAACCGAACTCAAATCCTAATCGTGAGACTGTGCATCTCCCCAGGAGGGCTATTGCCGAAACGCATGGGGATTCAGGCTGACTCGTTCTCCGCGAGCAAAGTCCTTATCCATTGCCGTCTCCTATACCAATACTGCGCTATAAAAACAGAGTTAGAAGCCATCCTCTGATGTGCAGCCTTGGCACCCCTCTTTAATAGATACGAGTAGGATAAATATCCTTCCCAGATTCGTAATCTCGAAGAGCTGATTCAATAGATCTATGAGTGCCTAAATCATACATTGATCCATCTTCTTTCTTTATCAGTACTGGCGAATTGCCTAGGATTGAATATTGAATCTCACCAGTCTCAATGAATTTTTTAGGCTGATAGCAAAAAAAACACCCATAGGATCTCTCGATAACGGCTTCAGGAACAATTATTAATTCATTTTCATTACTCAAAAATACAGGATCTAAGAATTTCTGCTGTTCCGCAACATAACTCTCCATTAGCTCTAAAGCTTTATTAAAATTAATCATCTACTATCTCAACAGAACAATAATTACTTTCTAGTTAAGTTTGTTTTTTATTATTCTAGCCTCATACTCAGCAATAAAGTTCTCTACTTGAGGCCCACCTCCCAGCTCCTCTACCGAACCAGTCTCTTTATTGACAACTACTGAACCATTACCAACTATACAGTAGCTAAAATCATCTTTTTCTATGTATTTTTTTGAATTATAGGAAAAAATCCAACCGTATTCTTTCTCTATTGTTGCATCGTCTATAATAAAAAATTCATCTTCATAATCAAAATTTTCAAGATTTTGATTATGAATTTAGTGGCAATTTTTTTGGCGTCTTTTATATTCATAAAAATCTTAGTGGCATTGTATAACTCCGAGAAAAGACACCTGAACTGTCCAATGGCAGAAGAACTGGTTAAGTTCTTCATGGTTCGTCTGAAAACGATTATCTGTAGAGGTGTTGGAGGATTATATACTTTTATTTCACCAATATCTTATTGTGTATTCTTGAAAATTTAGGTTCTAATAGATACAAATAAATAGAACATCTTTAGTTAGCATTTCTAATGCTCGATAGATCTACTTTTTTCACTAAAATAAAGTATCTTGAAAGTTGAATCTAATTCCTTCTTCAGCTCATTCCACAGCCGTTTTCCCTCCGCTTCAAATTTTTTTTCTAAATCGGGACTTAGAAATCCTGACTTGATTGGGTCGTCGTTATTAATTGTTTGATCATAAGTATTAGACCAAATATCAAGATCCTTTTTTAATTGGTCTGATATGTCAAGAAAGTCTGGATTAATATTTTCAGTGCCATTATCAAAAACTTCCCAAGTTGGAAAGCAATCATAATCTGCCATTAGTTTTATGATTTTACTCATGTTCTAAATATCCTCTATCGAAATATTTGTGCGCCAACAATAAAACCATTGCTACCTGTAGTTACGGCAATCTTGCGTTGTTGTCCTTGCCATTCCACTTCATAAATAGGACGTGTCTTACTTTTGCCCACATACCCTGTTATTTTACCTCTCGTGACTGCTGCCATAATAGTGTCTGGGATTTGAGCTTCTGATATTCCTTTTTGAGCAAACTCAGCTCCATGTTTTTCAATAATGTGCTGTAAGCCAGCTTTTGAGTTGCCCGTTTCCAAAAATATAATTTTGCCATCTTGACCCCTGGCAATTTTGAGAATATTCTCAGGCGTGAACTTTACCCCTGCCTTTGTCATTTCGTCAAACAGGATTTTCCTAGATGCTTGTTCTGCTGTAGTACCACCTTTAATTTTGCCTAGTACTTTACCTGCTGTTCTGAGTGCGCCAGATAAAGCAGCAAGGCCGACAATTTCTATCAAGTTTTTGAGTTCATTTGCGGATGCTTTTAATCCTGCCTCATCCTTTGCGCTATTGGCTTTGATGAGGTAATTTGCCAAGCTCAATCCCCCAGAAAAACCTAAAACTGCTATCAGCGCAGCATCAATAAAGGGGCCAGCAGGAGTGGCTTGTGCCACGGCGAATACAGCTGATACCCCTACTAGTTGCGCCACAAAGGCAGGGTCAGTTGTCAATGACTTGAAAGCAGCCTTCGCATCCCCCTTCAGTAAATCCGGCACCATTTTGGCCGCATCAACTAACTTATCGCCATAGGGCATCTTTTTGATGGCTTCATCCCGCTGCTGCTGCGGAGTCAGCGCCTTCTGAGTCTTAAATTTAGTCAGATTAAAATGACTCTGAAGCTGGTCTCCAGGCTGCATCCGAAACGGTTGCCCGTACTTGACGGGAATCGTGACTTGCTTCCCTTCTTTGTCCATCCGCACAACTCGACCATCAAAGGGGATAATCTCTAGCCCCCCTTTTGCGGCAACACCGGAATTCATCCACATCTCTTCGGGTGCTTTTGCCTGAGCCACTAGTTGCGGTTGAGAGACAGAAGCATTGGACAAGACGATCGGAGTTTGGTCTAATTGGACATTTTTTTTCCTCCAAGCATTGGTCTTAAGATGTGCTGGAATCGGGGGCAGAACATTATCGTCCGAAGTGTCCCACGCAGACCCTTGATTTGCCCAATTTGGCTGCAACCGATTTTGCTGACCAGAAGCATTCTGAAGCTGGTCAGTCTCACGCTGCTGACCTTGCTGGAGATCTGGACGGCGCATCATGCGCTCTCCACGGGCAAAATCTTTATCCATTTGTAGTGCTCCAGCAATTGCTTCATCACATGGGGCTTACTTTACCATTTTCAACTCCAAAGCTAAAATCACACGAAACACACTGAATCTTTAGACTCCTTTTATGACAGAAACTACGCCTCAACCCCTTGTTCAAGAACTCGAACAAATCCAAGCAAAACTCCTGTCTCTAGCCACAGGTGAACCATCTGAGACATCAGAACTTTCTACAAGTGATGACAATTCTGATGAAACGCTTACCACTGAGCCTTTAGACTATCTGTGCCAAGCATTTGACCTTTCAGACTCTGAACGACAGGTTTTATTACTGTGCATCGCAATCGAAATGATTCCTCAGCTAGATCGGCTGTGCGCCCACATGAATGGTCAGCCTCAAAAAGATTACCCTACCCTAGCCATTGCCCAAAAGTTGTTGTCAGATCGTGACCCCCAACTACTGTCCTTAGAATCCGCACTTCAGCAATGGCAGCTCATTCAAATCGGCTCTAGCCCCTTACTGAGTCAAAGTCCAATCTCAATCGACCCCGCCATTTTGAGCTACATTCTGGGCGACCTTTGCACAGATCCGTATCTAGAACCCTACCTCACCCCCATCGCAACCCCATTAACAGAAACACCTCTACCCCCCAGCCAACAACAAATCGCCACCGAACTCCTCCAAAGCTGGCAGCATAACCCCAACCGCCCCATTCAGCTCACCCATCCCGACACCCAAACCAGAGAATCAGTTGCCCTTAGCGCCGCCACTGCCGACTACTATCAGCTTTACAAACTTCACCACCTTAGCCTTCCCACCCAACCCGAAGCCCTCCATACCCTCATCCTGCGCTGGCAGCGCCACATCCGCATCTACCCCAGCATCTTGC
>JANNDV010000028.1:0-6403 GCA_031387975.1 Acaryochloridaceae cyanobacterium OTE_75_metabat_521
GCCCCTCTCCCAGAGCGGGAGAGGGGAGCCGGAGTTTCTTGTTCCCCTTCTCCCGCTCTGGGAGAAGGGGTTAGGGGATGAGGGAATGCAGAGCGTATCGCTTCTAAACAATTCTGTAAGTTATTTAATCCACGATCCTTAACGCTGTAGAGAATTGCTTCAATGGGGTCGGGGGCTTCAATTGGATAATGTACTTTCTCGTAGGCTTCTGCCAATGTACTGAGTAAGTCTAATCGAGCATATTCAGGCGTATTGGGAGGAGCATTAAACAATCTTTCAACTTCTTTTAATGCTGCTTGATAATCAGCTTCAGTTCTAATAGGATTAATTTCCATATTTGTACCTCTTGTTAAACTGTTTCTGCGTCTACTTAGGCATAATTTCAATGCTATTACGGTATGCGTACAAGTCTAAGCAAATTCAAATGGGTTAATCCCCTCCTCGGCTACCTTGTACACACAAGTCTGAGAAAAATTCCCTCCTCGGAGGGGTGCCCGTAGGGCGGGGTGGGTTAGTCAGTAGCGCCATGACTAACCCACCCCTGCCCCTGCCAAGAGGGGATTGATGGATCGGAATGTGACAAAAACTTTTTAAAGCAAGACTTTAGAGCTTGTATGTACACCGTAGCCTAATGAATTGAAGATTACTCATGCAGATTGCAAATTAATGACTTGACTTGAAGCTGTCCATGCAGCATAGGTAAACGCTTGCTGTATCTCTTCGGCTTCTAATTCTGGATATGATTCTAAAATTTCCTGAATGGATAAATTACTTGCTAATAGCTTTAAAACGAAACTTACTGTAATTCGCATTCCGCGAATGGTAGGTTGCCCTAGGCAAACGCTTGGATTGATGGTGATACGGCTTAGATCTGTCATAACAGAATTCTCAACTTAGGCTTTATCGACTGGTATCCGTAAAGTTGCTCGATCAAAAAACTCATCGGTTAGGGGTGGTATATCTGAGTAGTCAATATTCTCGTCTGAGTCTGACTTTAATGCTTTCCAGTTCGTCTGAGAGGTATTGCTCAAGTCTTTTACATTCATGATTTGCTGTACCTGTGTTGTGCCGTCTTCTTTGTGAACGGTTACGGTATGCCCTTCTCGGTAAGATTGGTAATGTTTACCACGAACGCCGTTTTTGAAGTCATATTCAGGCATCATTGCATTGTTGCTTTGCTGAAGCTTAAACGATGCTTCCTGTAGTTTAGCTTATGCTTTTGGGCAACCCACCTTAACGGTAACAACATGGAGCAGTACAAAAAAGAAGGGGTGTGCAAGATATATCTTGCACACCCCTTCTTTTGAATTTAACTAAGCGCTAAAGCTTAGAACGAGAAGGTTGCGCGGAGCACACCTTGAATCGCTGTGTTGGTTCTGGTATTACCGAGGTCAGTAATAACCATAACCGCAGGCGTAATGGTGATGTTGTCATTGATAGGGAAGCGGTAGAAACCTTCGATGTTGGTTTGCTGAGGTCCAGCTTGACCCAGCACAACGTAAGGCTGGCCTACAGCGGCTGCCAACAAAGAACCTGGAATGAACAGATCCTTGACGCCAGCGCCAGCTTGCCAGGTAATAATGCCGTCATTATTGGTAGAACCAAGCGGACCACCTAAAGGACGATTGTTTGGAATAGAAGGGGTAATGGAATAACCACCACGACCGAAGACACCAAAGCGACCAAAGGTTGCTTCTGCATTAAGACCAACTACGTTTTGGTAAATATTGTTGGTTGCAGAATTGGTGTACTGACCACGAATGGCAAAGTTGTTTTTCTTGTCTTTGCCAAACGCTTTTGCATACTCAAGTTCAAAAGTACCTTGGTAAGGATCGCCAAACAGGCCACCACCAAGATTATTTGCAACTGAATTAGTTGGGCTAGCTGCAACATAAACTGCGCGAGCGGTGATGCCGCTCTTCCCAAACTTATAGTCAACGGCTGCGCCAGCACCACCCAGTGTATCAACAGTATTGTTGATGATGAGTGGGTTGTTGATGAAAACTCCAGAGCTAAAGTCTTGAGCAGAGTTGTTAGCGTAGCTGTTGAAGTCAACAAAATCCGAAGGGAAGATTTTAGGGCCAACCGTTACGGTCAAACCCTTCATTGGCTTGAAGGAGTAAGCCAAGCGGCGCAGTACTACATTGGAGCCAACGCCACTGTAGTCAGCAGCACCAAAGTCATAGAGTCCATTAGTTTGTTCAAAAGACCGAGAAGGAGCATTGCTAAATAGGTCTCGTCCGCCGTTTCCGGTCTCTAACTGCGTTTGCAGTAAGTCGCTGCCTGTAAAGCTGGTGTTGAAGTTTAAGCGAACTCGCGCGATTGCGGTAGCTCTGCTGTTGGGGCTAGAGTTGACGGCAACATCACGAAAGTTTCTAACGGGGTTACGGCTATTACGGGTACCAAAGGTATCGCCGTACTGAACAGCCATTACCACTTCACCTTGGAGTTTGGTGGTGGTAGAGAATTGCTGAGCTTCGAGGGTTTTAGTGCGGGCTTCTAGGCCATCAACACGACCCTTGAGGGTAGCAAGTTCGGTTTTGAATTCTTCTTGAAGCGCCTTGACCGTAGCAAGGTCTTCTTTGCTAGCAAATCTGTCGCTGATTTGGTCTAAGCAAGCGTTGAGTGCAGCAGCTAACTCATAACGAGTAGCGGCGCGGTTGCCTCGGAAAGTACCGTCGGGATAACCGGCGATACAGCCATAACGTTCGACGAGGGACTGTAGTGCTTGAAATGCCCAGTCGGTTGGCTGAACGTCAGACAGTTGAGAAACAGAGGTAACTTGACCAATGCTGGTTTCTTTAACAGCAGTTTGTAGGCTGTTAACGGAATTGATTTGTTCTGCGGAGGCGGTTTGGGCTGCAAGTGCAACTAAACCTAGGCTTCCTGCTAGTAAAAATGCTCGTTTCATAAATTGACTCCTCTCACTCCAATTTCATTCAGTTAATGGAGAACCATTTTGAATGCACACACAAAGTATAGATCAAAAAGTTGAATCTATTTCCTTTCACTTTTTATAGCATTTCAAAAAGGGGGGTGGCATCTATCTGTGGAGCTATGCTGACTGTCACATTTGGGGGTTGGGGCAAGAAGGGCAGGTTTTGGCAGAGTTTATGGGTTGACAGATAAAAAGTTCAACGTAGGGGCAGGTTTAGCCAAAGCTGTATAGGTTACGACCAGAGCGTTTTAGCCAAAACCTGCCCTTCTTTTATCGAACCAACCAATAAAAGAAGGGCAGGTTTTGGCGAGATTTATCGGTTGATGAGCGTCAATTTTCAGCTAAACCTGCCCCTACGGCGGATTTGATTTAATTCACAGCACTCAGCGCTTCTGCACTAGGTACCTTGGGCAACGCTCCAACTTGAATTAGCTCAATTTTGTAACCATCAGGATCTTCTACAAACGCAATGACCGTACTGCCGTGCTTCATGGGGCCAGGGGCGCGCGTCACTTTGCCGCCTTTTGTGCTGATATCTTGACAAGCTGTATAGATATCGCTCACGCCTAGGGCAATGTGCCCATAGGCATTGCCTAGCTCGTAAGTATCTACGCCCCAGTTGTGGGTCAGTTCTAAAACCGTCTGGTCTGACTCATCGCCGTAGCCCACAAACGCGAGGGTGAATTTGCCATCGGGGTAATCTTTTTGGCGCAAGAGCCTCATGCCCAAAATGTCGCAATAAAAGGCCAGCGATCGCCCCAAATCTGTCACTCGCAGCATGGTGTGTAAAAATCGCATGACAAAAAACCTCTCAATGTGCCAGAAGTGTATTCCTTGCTGTTACATTCTGACGCATTCCCCCCTAGGATTGTTTAGAAGCATTGCGCGACCTATTCTCTATGAAAGTATCGCGCAGTAGAACAGAACCGAATTGAGCTATAGGGAAACTTTACGCACATGCAAGACACTGCGATCGCCGAAATCAACGCGCGCGAAATTCTAGATTCGCGCGGGCGGCCCACCATTGAAGCAGAAGTGGTCTTAGACTGTGGGGCTTATGGCATTGCCCAAGTTCCTAGTGGCGCTTCAACGGGCAGCTTTGAAGCCCATGAATTAAGAGACGATGATGCTAGCCGCTATGGTGGCAAAGGAGTTCTAAAGGCCGTTGAAAACGTCATTGCCGAGATCCAGTCAGAGCTGATTGGCCTCGATGCCCTCAACCAGTCCGAGATTGATCAAGTCATGATTGATCTGGATGGTTCTCCTAATAAAACCAACCTCGGAGCCAACGCCATTTTGGGCGTATCTCTGGCCACAGCAAAAGCTGCCGCTTCCTCTTTAGATTTGCCGCTGTATCGGTACCTGGGTGGACCACTCTCTAATCTATTGCCTGTGCCGTTAATGAACGTCATCAACGGCGGTTCCCATGCCGACAACAACGTTGATATCCAAGAATTTATGATTGTGCCCCACGGTGCGCCGACATTTCGGGAGGCATTGCGCTGTGGTGCTGAGGTGTTTGAGGCGCTCAGCAAAGTGCTGAAGTCCAAAAATTTGCTGACGGGTGTGGGCGATGAAGGTGGGTTTGCTCCTAACCTTGGTTCTAATCAAGAGGCGCTGGAATTACTAATCTCTGCCATTGAGAAAGCAGGCTATAAGCCTGGTGCTGAAGTATCCCTTGCCTTAGATGTCGCCGCCAGTGAGTTTTATAAGGATGGGCAGTACACCTACGACGGTACGGCACATTCCCCAGCGGAGCTAATTGATTACATGGCTGGGTTAGTGAGCCGTTATCCCATTGTGTCTATTGAAGATCCACTCTATGAAGATGACTGGGCAAGCTGGCAGCTCATGACGGCAAAACTGGGCGATAAAGTCCAAATTGTGGGCGATGACCTTTTTGTGACCAATATTACGCGGCTGCGTCAGGGCATTGAGCAAAAGGCAGCAAACACCATTCTCATTAAGCTCAACCAAATTGGATCTTTGACTGAGACGTTGCAGACCATTGACCTTGCTACGCGCAATCGGTTTAAGTCCATCATCAGCCATCGCTCTGGCGAAACGGAAGACACCACTATTGCCGATTTAGCCGTGGCAACCAGAGCCGGGCAAATTAAGACGGGTTCGCTGTGTCGTAGTGAGCGGGTTGCAAAATATAACCGACTTCTTCGTATTGAAGATGAGCTGGGCGATTTTGCAGTCTACGCAGGTGCGGCAGGGCTTGGACCTCAGGTTTAGATAAGGATCGTGGATTTAATAACCTCCAACTTTGACCCTCACCCCCTTTCTTATAGCCAAAGGCTTTACCCCTCTCCCGTTCTGGGAGAGGGGAGCAAGAATCTTGTCCCCCTTCTCCCGCCCTGGGAGAAGGGGTTAGGGGATGAGGGAGTGTAAAGCAGCACATGGCTTATAAGAAATTCTCTAGGCTCTTTAATTCACAATCCTAAGTTCAGATACCCACTATTAAAACAAAACCGGAGCAGTATATGCTCCGGTTTTGTGTATGAACCGTCAATTTTATGGACATCAAATCCGATTAGAACAGGCCCAAGGTTAAAGACTTGTCAATAGGAAGGGTTGCACCAATGCCTAAGTACAGGGTAAATACCGTCCCAAACAGGAACACGGCAGTTGCCACTGGACGGCGAAAAGGATTTTGGAACTTGTTGACGTTCTCGATAAACGGAATCAGCATGAGACCCAAAGGAATCGCGGTCTGGAGTGCAATACCCAACAGTTTGTTAGGCACCACGCGCAGAATTTGAAACGCAGGGTAGAGATACCATTCTGGAAGAATTTCCAACGGTGTTGCAAAGGGGTTTGCAGGTTCGCCCACTAAAGCGGGGTCAAGCACTGCTAAACCAATGCAGAGCGCCATTGTGCCCATGATGACCACGGGGAACATATAGAGCAGGTCATTGGGCCAAGCGGGTTCGCCGTAGTAATTGTGACCCATGCCTTTTTTCAGCTTTGCTCTGAGCTGCGGATCGCTGAGATCCGGTTTGATGATGATTTTTGCCATAGTTTGAGTGGTTCTCTTTCAAAGGGTCGGCAGAGAGTGGATATTCGGCTTACAAAGGACCTGAGATGCCTTGCTTGCGAATCATGAGGAAGTGCAGCAGCATGAAGACTGCAATGAGCCAAGGCAAAACAAACGTATGGAGGCTGTAGAAACGGGTCAAGGTCGATTGACCAACGCTGGTGCCGCCGCGAAGCAGCTCTACCATCAGCCCACCCACAACGGGAATGGCATCAGGAACGCCGGATACAATTTTGACGGCCCAGTAGCCGACTTGATCCCAAGGCAGAGAATAGCCCGTTACCCCAAAGGAAACGGTAATGACAGCCAGCACTACGCCAGTGACCCAGGTTAATTCCCGTGGCTTCTTAAACCCGCCGGTCATATAGACGCGGAAGACGTGCAGAATCATCATTAACACCATCATGCTGGCAGACCAGCGA
>JANNDV010000063.1:0-11110 GCA_031387975.1 Acaryochloridaceae cyanobacterium OTE_75_metabat_521
ATCTGGATTTGTGGGGCGCGTCAGTGCAACTTTAGAAGGAGAATTAAGCGTGGCTGGCACAGAAGGAGACGGAAAAGACGCAACGGCCTGAGGCGATGGCTTAACGCTCAAATCCTCCTTAGACTCTCCGCACCCAATTACCGAAAAGGGTACCAACGCAAGGGTTAAATATAGGGGGACTCGATTAAACCGCACCTTCATCTGTCTATGCCTCACCGTGACCTTTAAAAAACTTAAGCCTTGAAACCTGAATGCTGTACCGTCTGAATAGCCTGCCATCAAAGGCTAACGTATAGAGTTCAAATTGCCTGTAAAACTCAATCAGGCAATATTTAAAGTTAGGTCTTAAAACGTCACTCCATCGTAGCAGTGGAAATAACGGCTTTTTTGCCCTAAGGATCATGGATTAAATAACCCTCAACTTTGACCCACACCCCCAACCCCTCTCCCGTTCAGGGAGAGGGGAGCAAGAATCTTGTCCCCCTTCTCCCGCTCTGGGAGAAGGGGTTAGGGGATGAGGGAGTGCAAAGCGCATCGCTGTTAATTAATTCTCTAGGTTATTTAATTCATGATCCTAAAATTTTCCAACGTTTCGCTCTCCTCAACGATTTAGAGACCTATATGTCCCAAACAGAAGGGAAAGTTTATATCCTTGGAGCTGGGCTGGGTGCGGTGGATTTTTTGACCGTCGCAGGACAGGCAATTTTGTCTACCGCTGATGTTCTTATTTATGATGCCCTGATTGATCCAAAATTATTAACCCTCACCCCAAAAACATGTATTCATCTGTGGGCAGGTAAGCGCGGTCAATCTTCCAGCACGCCCCAAACCGACATTAATCAGCTCCTCGTTACCTACTGCCAACAAGGAAAACGCGTCGTCCGCCTTAAAAGCGGAGACCCTGCCATCTTCGGAAGAGTGGCTTCAGAAGTACAGGCATTACGTGAGTCTAACTGCGCTTACGAAGTTTGGCCTGGTCTGTCTTCGGCTCTAGCAGCGCCTACCCTCGCCGGAATTCCGCTCACCGATCCAATCCTCAGCCGTAGCGTGACTATCGTGAGTGCCCATGAGCTTGCCGCTTTAGACTGGGAACTGATGGTTCGCAGTGAGTCTTTGGTGATTTTGATGGGTGGGCGATCGCTCCCTACGCTCATACAGTCTCTCCAAGACCACGGCAAACCTGCCGATACGGCGATCGCCATTATTAAATGGGGCGGGTGGTCTCGCCAACAGGTCTGGGTGGGCACCTTAGAAACCATTCTCAAACAGACCCAAGGAGAAACCCTATCGCCGACGGTGATGGTCATTGGTAAAGTGGTGCCGCTTCGCGAAACCCTCGGCATTCCTAACATCTCTGCCTTACTGTCGCCGTCCCTTTCCGCTATGCCTAAATCTTCTGCAAGCGCTCCCCTCGCGGGGCTGACGATTTTAGTCACGCGCTCAGCCAGTCAAGCCCCTGCGTTTCGGCAAAGTTTGGAGGCGCAGGGCGCAACGGTCTTAGAGATGGCGGCGCTTGAGATTGGTCCGCCGTCTAGTTGGGATGAGTTGGATGCGGCGATCGCCCAGATCAACACCTTCGACTGGCTCTTTCTTACTTCCGCCAACGGCGTTGAGTATTTTTTTGAACGGCTGAGCGCCCAAGGTAAAGATACCCGTGCCTTAGCAGGGGTAAAAATTGCCGTAGTGGGGCGCAAAACCGCCGCTAACCTCCAGTCCAAGGGCATCACCCCAGACTTTATTCCGCCCAATTACGTTGCGGATGACCTAGTCGCGCATTTCCCTGACCTAGATCAATTAGATCACCTACGCTGCCTCTTTCCACGGGTAGAGTCTGGCGGTAGAGAAGTTTTGGTACAGCAGCTCACGGCAAAGGGCGCAGCAGTGGTTGAAGTGCCAGCCTACCAATCTCAGTGCCCTGCCGATATAGATCCGAAAATTTTAGCAGCACTCCAGCAGCAGACCATCGACGTTATTACCTTTGCCAGCTCCAAAACCGTTGAACACTTTTGGCAGTTACTTCAGCAGTCTACTCAGTCTGCCGCGATGGATTGGACCCAAATCCTCAAGCCCACTAAACTGGCCTCCATTGGCCCTCAGACCTCTAAAACCTGCCATAGGCTGCTCAATAGAGTGGATATTGAAGCGCAGGAATACACCCTCGAAGGGCTGATTCAAAGCATCGTTCAAACATACAGCTAAGGCAAAATCACGCAGTGACTAAGATCACAGATAGGCCGTGATCTTAGTCACTGTGATTCAGTAAATGCTGTGGGAGGGTGCATACAGTAAAGTATTAGCACTTAGTCAAAGGATTGCTCCTGGCGGCAGTCCTTTTTTATTGGGGCAGCGCAGGTTTTCCGTGGCGAACAACACCTGGCCTCATACCACAAAGTGCCAGAGAATTTACCCATGAGCATTTTTCCGCTAAAGCACGGGCTTACCGTTGCGATCGCCCCCGACTCGTTCAAAGGCACCCTAACGGCAGCAGAAGCCGCCCAAGCCCTTGCGGATGGACTTCAAGAGGCTTTACCCGCCGTCAAAGTTTTGCAGTGGCCCATGGCAGATGGGGGAGAAGGCACCTTGGCAGCACTTCAGGCTGTTCTGGGGGGTGAGATTGAGCAATGGACTGTGCAAAATGCCGTCGGTTCACCGATAAAAGCTGGGTTTTATCGTGGTGAGATTTTGGGGCAACCTGCTGCGGTTTTAGAGGTTGCACAGGTTGTCGGCATGACTGACCCAGAACCCCAGGCGTATTCTGTCGCCCAGCGCACGACGATCGGCTTAGGTGAACTGCTGCGGCATACGTTAGACCTTGGAATACGCCAACTTTACATTGGACTAGGCGGAAGCTGCACCAATGACGGCGGGGCGGGGCTGCTGGTCGGGTTAGGTGCCAAACTGCTAGATGTGCAAGGCCACTGCCTTCCCGCCACGCCAGAGGGTTTAGCACAGCTCTCGAGGGTTGATTTTTCTGGACTAGAACCCCGTCTTCGCTCGGTACATCTCATTCTGCTCTCGGATGTCAACAGCCCCCTATGTGGGTCTAATGGGGCGACCCATACCTTCGGCGCTCAAAAAGGTTTGGTCGATCAGCAAGAACGCGATCGCATTGATTCCAGCCTCCAGCACTTTGCAGTCTTAGCAGAACAGGCCATAACGCAGTGGCACCCCTATCGCCAGAATCTGCAAACGCTCCATACTCAACCTGGCACGGGTGCAGCAGGTGGGCTAGGCTTTGCGCTTCAGCTTTTAGGCGGCATCCATACCTCCGGTGCGCAGTTTATTGCAGAATGGATGAATCTCCCCCAGCTTCTTAAGCAGGTAGACTGGCTAATTACGGGAGAAGGCTGTAGCGATCGCCAAACCCTCCAAGGCAAAGCCCCTTGGGTCGTCGCGCAAATGGCTCATAATACAGGGGTGCCCGTCACGCTTTTATCTGGAGCCATCATCCCAGGCGATCGGGTGAGCTTAATGCAAGCATTTAGAGGGCAGTGTTTTTCTCTGACGAGTGGCTCTACCTGCTGCTTCCCTGCATCAGATGCGCCACAATCAACCCGTGACTGCCTTTTACACGCCGCTGACTGGATGAGAAAAGCAGGGCTTCAATTGGGCTATGAGTGGCAGCGACAGGCACACAGGCCAGCAGACACAGCCCCCTAAATTTTAAATATCCTTTATCTTTATCACCATGTTTGGAACCTTTCAGCAGAGCCAAATGCGCGTAGAAATAGAGGCAACAGCATCCCAACTTTCCCGTGTGCTTTTGCAGACTGCTTCACTCCGGCGCTGGCTGCTGCCCCAAGTGATTCCTGAAGCACTGCCGGAAGAACTTTCTACTGGTTTAACGTTTACAAGCTGGGCGGGGTTTGTCCCCGTAGCGCACAGCGTGGCTGCCGTGGATGCAGACGGTGTGCGACTGCTGCTCAGTCGTGGAATTGATGGCGTTCACGAATGGCACTGGGGTGAAGGCTGGGTACAGTCTTGCCTAGTGGGGGTCTCTTACCTGCCGCTTCAGGCTGGTAATGTTGCGGCACTGCTGCGCTTAAAAACCTATTTAGCCCTGCCAGATTGCCTCAAGGCTTAACTCAGCTTCACCACCATGACAGTACAGGGGGCATCGCTTACCACCTGGCTGCTCACCGAACCTTTTAAAATCCGATTCACGCCCGTTAACCCCCGACTGCCTAGCACAATCAGATCGGCGCGGTAAATATTGGCGAGGCGAATAATTTCCTCCGTCGGCTCCCCCATCACAATTTCTAGCTCAGATTGGCAGGGCAGCAACCCTTGGTGAGCCTGAAGCGCCTTTTCAATATGCCGAAACTGACCCAGCTCTGGATCAATAAACGGAAGGTCAGCTGGCTGCTCTAGATTGGTTTGGGATAGCTCAATGACGTGGCAGAGCACAATCATGGTGCTGGGCTGGAGCTGAATCTGTAAAACGCATTGAATCACGTAGTCTGACTGTTCAGAACTGTCTAAGGCCACCAAGATTCGATTAAACACGCTTCGTGCCTCCAAATGCGCGGACTCCTGGTGCGTTACCGCTCTGAAAGAGCTAGCTATCGCGCAGCAGTCTCTCGACCTTACTACGACAATTGTGGCTTTAGAGCAAAGCAGTTACGAGTATTTACGCGGTCGCTTAACCCGCCTGTTAACCTATGGGTAATTAGGCTTAGCACGCGCTCTTAGGCGTACCGAATCTCGGTGAGAGGGCAGCCCTTCCGCCTCTGCCAAAAGCTCAATCGCACTGGCTACCTTACCAAGTGCAGTGCCAGAATACTGAATTAGGCTCGAGTGCTTCATAAACGTCTCAACCCCCAGCGCCGAAGCATACCGCGCCGAGCCAGAGGTCGGGAGGGTATGGTTGGGACCTGCCAAGTAGTCTCCCACCGCCTCAGGCGTATCTGAACCTAGGAAAATCGCTCCAGCATGACGAATCTTTTCGAGTAGCGCCCAAGGATCTGCCACCTCTAGCTCAAGATGTTCTGGGGCAAATGAATTGGAAAGCTCCGCTGCGCGCTCGAGGCTATCGACCACAATGACTAAGCCGTAGTGGGCGATCGCCTTTTCCGTGAGGGTCCGACGCGGATGGTTCACCAACTGAACCTCCACTTCATGCACCACCTGTTCTGCCAAATCTGGACTGGTGGTAATTAAAATAGCTGCGGCGAGGGGGTCATGCTCAGCCTGGGCTAACAGATCCGCCGCCACGTAAACCGGATTAGCTAAATGATCGGCAATCACCAGCACTTCAGAAGGCCCTGCCAAAGAATCAATCCCGACGGTTCCGTAGACTAGCTTTTTGGCTAGGGTGACATAGACGTTTCCAGGGCCTGTGATCACGTCCACCTTGGGGATGGTTTCGGTTCCATAGGCAAGGGCAGCGATCGCCTGGGCACCCCCCACTCGATAAATTTCTTGAATACCTGCCTCTTGCGCCGCCACTAGCACTGCCGCGTTAATCTGCTTATCAGGGCCAGGGGGCGTCACCATCACAGCGCGAGGAACCCCCGCCACCGCAGCCGGAACGGCATTCATCAATACCGTACTGGGGTAACACGCGCGTCCACCCGGAACATAAAGCCCTGCTCGATCAACAGGCGTATAGCGTTTACCCAAAACCACCTGATCGTCTCCAAACTGCACCCAGCTTTTAGGCTTGCGCTGCCGATGGAATGCCTCGATTTGGCGATGGGCAAGCTGAATAGCATCCAGCAAGTCTTTTGAAACCTGCTGATAGGCCGCATCCAGCTCAGCGCCGCTGACCCGCAATCCGCTCGCTTCTAACGTGACCTGATCAAATTCAGCCGTGTAGTGCAAAAGTGCTCGGTCGCCCTGGCGCTTCACGCTCTGTAAAATTTCGCGAACCGTCGCTTCTTTGTGCAGAACCTGATCATCATGAATGCGATCGCAAATCCGCTGGAGTTCAGATTGTGCTTCAGAGAGCTGTGTGATCGTTCTCAGCATGGGTTTGAGCAGCCAGTGGTAGGTCTTAAATAATGAAAGACTAGATTCAAGTATAGCGACGGATTTGGGTACTAAACAAACCCGCTTTTTCAATGCCTGTTCATGCCTAGCTTAACGCGATTTCAGAAAGGCCGTGTTCTTTGCAAAACTGGTGCTATGATAATTTATTGGGTGTTTTTATATTTTTGCCGAACAACTGTGGCTAACATTAAATCTGCGATCAAACGCATTCAAGTCTCGGAACGCAATCGTCTCCGAAATAAGTCCTATAAGACCGCCATCAAAACGCTGACAAAGAAGTATTTTGATGCCGTTCGTCAGTACACGACTGAGCCAACCCCAGAGCAAATGGCTTTGGTCGAAGAGCGCATGTCCTCTGCCTACAGCAAAATTGACAAAGCGGTCAAGCGGGGCGTCATTCATACCAACAATGCCGCTCGTAAAAAGGCTCGGATCTCCCGCGTCCTCAAAAACTCAACGCAGGGAACGGCTGCGGCTTAGTGCAGATTGACATTGCGCTGCGGGCTGCTAGGGTTTTTCGTCAAGGGTCATCAGTTAGATTTAGGCATTGACAAGTTTCTGAAACTCAAACTATCAGAATGAATCTCATTGATACCCATGTTCACCTTAATTTCGAGGCTTTCGAGCCTGATTTTGAGACAGTTGTCCAGCGTTGGCGAGCAGCAGGCGTTGTTCGTCTGGTTCATTCCTGTGTTGAACCCAGCGAATTTGAAAAAATTCAGGCTTTAGCCCACCGCTACCCAGAGCTGTTTTTTGCTGTGGGACTTCATCCTCTAGATGTAGGGCAGTGGTCTAAATCTCTGGGGGAACAAATTCAGGTCTTAGCTGGTTCTGACCCCAAGGTGGTGGCCATTGGCGAAACGGGACTAGATTTTTGCAAAGCAGATAACGCAACTGAGCAGTTTGAAGCTTTTGAGACTCAGCTCCTGATCGCTCAACAGCTAAACCTTCCGGTTATTATTCACTGCCGTGACGCAGCACTGCCGATGGCTGAATTTTTGCGGCAGTTTTGGCAGCAGCATGGCTCTGTAAACGGGGTGATGCACTGTTGGGGGGGTACGCCTGAAGAAACACAGTGGTTTCTTGATTTAGGCTTTTTTATCAGCTTTAGCGGAACGGTCACATTCAAAAATGCGACTCAAATTCACGAATCTGCTAGAATCGTGCCTGAAAATAGACTACTCGTTGAGACAGACTGTCCTTTTCTCGCCCCAGTTCCAAAACGAGGAGAGCGCCGAAACGAACCCGCCTATGTTTACCATGTCGCCCAGCGAATTGCTGACCTGCGAAACTCTCCAATCGGAGAGATTGCCGCTCAAACCACTCGGAATGCCTGTCAGTTGTTCAATTTACCTTGCCTGACTGAGCAGCCTGCCTTGGCACAAGTTTAGTCAGTTACGTTAGACTGAATCACCGACTCGGTATATAAACCTAAACTCCTTAAAGGCCATAGCCTCAGGAGTTACGCCACTTAAAACGAGCCTTCACCGCCCAGACCCATCGATTTAAAGACCCGCTGCGGCGCATTATTTTGAATTGACTTTTCCTTTGCGTAGGATTATGATAGACAATCTATTTGCGCTGGGCGTGACCTCTAGAGGAGACGCATGACTAATCAGATCTACACCCAACCCGCTTTTGCTCTACCAGATTTGGTCGAAATTCAGCGGGCTAGCTTTCGATGGTTCCTCGAAGAAGGTCTAATTGAAGAGTTAGAAAGCTTTTCGCCAATCACAGATTACACAGGCAAGATTGAGCTTCACTTCCTTGCTAAAGATTATAAGCTGAAGCGTCCTAAGTACGACGTCGATGAAGCAAAGCGACGCGATAGCACCTATGCCGTCCAAATGTATGTTCCCACTCGCCTTGTCAATAAAGAGACAGGCGAAATCAAGGAGCAGGAAGTTTTTATTGGCGATCTGCCCCTCATGACCGACCGAGGGACGTTTATTATCAATGGCGCAGAGCGCGTAATCGTCAACCAGATCGTGCGGAGTCCTGGGGTTTACTATAAGTCTGAAACCGACAAAAACGGGCGGCGCACCTACAATGCCAGCCTAATTCCCAATCGGGGTGCATGGCTTAAGTTTGAAACCGACAAAAACGATCTCGTTTGGGTACGGATCGATAAGACACGTAAGCTTTCGGCACAGGTGCTGCTTAAGGCGCTGGGGTTAACGGATGGCGAAATTTTTGATCGGCTCCGGCACCCTGAATACTACCAAAAGACGATTGAGAAAGAAGGTCAATTTGGTGAGGAAGAAGCGCTGCTAGAGCTGTATCGTAAGCTGCGACCCGGTGAGCCTCCGACGGTCTCTGGTGGTCAACAGCTTTTAGACTCCCGTTTCTTTGATCCCAAACGCTATGATTTGGGTCGGGTTGGTCGCTACAAGCTCAATAAGAAGCTGCGGCTCAGCACGGCTGAAAATACTCGGGTGCTCACGCCAGACGATATTTTGGCGGCGATCGATTACCTGATTAACCTAGAGTTTGATATTGGCAGCGTTGACGATATCGATCACCTAGGGAATCGTCGCGTCCGCTCGGTGGGCGAACTGCTCCAAAACCAAGTGCGCGTGGGCCTGAATCGACTCGAGCGCATCATCAAAGAGCGGATGACGGTTTCTGATGTGGAATCGCTGACGCCAGCCTCTTTGGTGAACCCTAAGCCTTTAGTTGCGGCAATCAAAGAGTTCTTTGGATCCAGCCAACTGTCTCAGTTTATGGATCAAACCAACCCGCTGGCTGAGCTAACGCACAAGCGGCGGCTGAGTGCTCTTGGACCAGGTGGTCTAACGCGAGAGCGCGCTGGGTTTGCGGTACGAGATATTCACCCCAGCCACTATGGCCGGATTTGCCCCATTGAAACGCCAGAAGGCCCTAACGCTGGGTTGATTGGTTCTTTGGCTACCCACGCACGAGTCAACTCTTACGGCTTTATTGAAACGCCCTCGTATCGCGTTGAAAACGGGCGCGTTCTCAAGGAATTTGCCCCACTCTACATGACTGCCGACGAAGAGGATGACAAGCGGGTTGCCCCAGGCGACATCCCGATGGATGAGCACGGCTACATCCTTGGGGATGTGGTGCCCGTCCGCTACCGTCAAGATTTCACCACAACATCCCCCACTGAGGTGGATTTTGTGGCAGTGTCTCCCGTTCAGATTATCTCGGTTGCAACTTCGTTGATTCCGTTCTTGGAGCATGATGATGCTAACCGCGCCCTCATGGGTTCTAACATGCAGCGGCAGGCCGTGCCCTTACTGCGTCCTGAGCGCCCCCTTGTGGGCACTGGGCTAGAAGGTCAGGCAGCGCGTGACTCTGGGATGGTGATTATTAGCCGCACCGATGGGGAAGTTACCTATGTTGCGGCGGATAAAATCCGTGTGCGGGATGATGACGGCAACGAAATCACCTATCCGGTTCAGAAATATCAGCGTTCTAACCAAGATACCTGCCTGAACCAGCGGCCCATTGTGTTTGTGGGCGATCGCGTTCTCTCCGGTCAAATCATTGCGGATGGCTCAGCAACCGAAGGCGGTGAACTGGCGCTGGGTCAAAATATCCTGGCGGTCTACATGCCTTGGGAAGGTTACAACTATGAGGATGCCATTCTGATTAGTGAACGGCTGGTAAAAGACGAGGTTTATACTTCGATTCACATTGAGAAGTATGAAATTGAAGCCCGTCAAACCAAACTAGGACCCGAAGAAATTACGCGAGAAATCCCTAACGTTGGGGAAGACGCGCTGCGTCAGCTTGATGAGAACGGCGTGATTCGTGCCGGAGCATGGGTTTCATCGGGCGACATCTTGGTTGGAAAGGTAACGCCTAAAGGTGAATCCGATCAGCCCCCCGAAGAAAAGCTGCTGCGGGCTATCTTTGGCGAAAAAGCCAGAGATGTGCGCGACAACTCTTTACGGGTGCCCAACGGCGAAAAAGGCCGCGTCGTAGATGTGCGAATCTTTACCCGTGAACAGGGGGATGAGCTGCCGCCTGGAGCCAATATGGTGGTGCGGGTATACGTTGCCCAAAAGCGTAAAATCCAGGTAGGCGACAAAATGGCGGGTCGCCACGGCAATAAGGGCATTATTTCCAGAATTTTGCCCATTGAGGACATGCCCTACCTTGAAGATGGCACGCCCGTTGATATCGTCTTAAACCCCCTTGGCGTTCCGTCTCGGATGAACGTGGGGCAGGTGTTTGAGTGCCTTCTCGGCTGGGCGGCTGAAAACCTTGGTCAGCGCTTTAAGCTCACCCCTTTTGACGAAATGCACGGTGAAGAAGCTTCGCGGCTCACCGTCCACGGCAAGCTTGAAGAAGCCAGTGAACAGCGCGGCAAGCACTGGATTTTTGACCCAGGCGAACCCGGAAAGCTGAAGCTTTACGACGGACGCACGGGAGAACTGTTTGATCAGCCCGTCACTGTCGGCAAAGCCTACATGCTGAAGCTAGTTCACTTGGTTGATGATAAGATTCACGCTCGCTCGACGGGACCCTACTCTCTGGTGACGCAGCAGCCCCTCGGCGGTAAAGCGCAGCAGGGTGGTCAGCGCTTTGGAGAAATGGAGGTGTGGGCGCTAGAGGCATTCGGTGCGGCCTATATCCTTCAGGAACTGCTGACGGTGAAGTCTGATGACATGCAGGGACGAAACGAAGCATTGAATGCGATCGTGAAGGGTCAGGCTATTCCTCGGCCTGGTACGCCAGAGTCCTTTAAGGTGCTGATGCGTGAGCTTCAGTCTCTTTGCTTAGACATTGCGGTTCATAAAGTTGAACCCGATGAAGATGGGGGCAGCCGTGACGTTGAGGTGGATCTGATGGCAGATGTTAGCCAGCGACGAACGCCTTCACGACCAACCTATGAGTCACTGTCTCGGATGGACTTAGACGAGCCTGAATAAAGGGGCTTGTACCCTCAGCAAGATTGACTGCTGCTTGAAACGGGAGTGAGAACTGCTATGTTCTTAGCCTTTTCAAGCGGCAGTTGCCCCAGTTTTTACGACTACTTCAGTTTGAGATACACAAAAGGAAACGCGAAGCGATGCAGAAGCTAGAACAGCGATTTGACTACGTCAAGATTGGTCTGGCCTCTCCAGAACGAATCCGTCAGTGGGGG
>JANNDV010000069.1:0-1780 GCA_031387975.1 Acaryochloridaceae cyanobacterium OTE_75_metabat_521
ATGGGGTCATAAAAGCTAGGCCAGCCCGTGCCGCTATTAAATTTGGTGTCTGAGGTAAAGAGTGCTTGACCACATCCTTCGCAATCATAGGTGCCCTTGCCGTACTGCTTGTCTAAGGGACTAGTGCCTGCACGCTCTGTACCATGCTCTCGCAGAACGCGAAAGGCTTCTGGTGGAAGGCTTTGTCGCCACTCTTCTGTCGTTTTGGCGACTTCAAACTGTTTTTGTGGGGCTGCCATAGCGGATGATCTCCTAAACCATTGATTGAGGATAAAAGTGGAACCGAACCAAGCGATGCCTGCGGTTAAGAAGGTGCGTTTGTTCATGAGTTGGGAATAGTGAGGCTCATTGAAGGCGCTTAATCTATCATGACAAAATTTGGGCGAATGAGGAGCCGTCTGAAGGAAGGCTCATTCGCATTGAATGGGCAATAGACCTCTTTCACGAATATGACCCTCACCCCCAGCCCCGCTCCCAGAACGGGAGAGGGGAGCCGGAATTAGCCCTTCTCCCCTAGTGGGAGAAGGGTTGGGATGAGGGGGCTAGGATTGATGCAAGAGGTCTAATCTTTAAGCAGGCTGAAAATGGCTCAGTTTTGACTGAAGTTCAGCAGGTGCAAAGACGCCATGCTCTGTAATAATGCCTGCAATGAGATCAGAGGGCGTTACGTCAAAGGCAGGGTTATAAAACTCTACCCCTGGGGGGCATAACCGCGCTGCACCCACGGTATGAATTTCTGAAGGATCTCGTTCTTCAATGGGGATGCCGCTGCCGTCTGTAAGCTGAAAGTCAATGGTAGAGAGGGGAGCCGCCACATAAAACGGAATGTTGTGGGCTTTGGCACACAGTGCCACGCTATAGGTGCCAATTTTGTTGGCTGCATCGCCGTTTGCCGCAATGCGGTCGGCGCCTACGACTACCACATCAATTTTGCCAAGCTTCATACAGTGAGCCGCCATACTATCGGTAATGAGCGTGACGGGGATGCCCTCTTGGACGCATTCCCAGGTTGTGAGCTTTGCACCCTGTAAACGCGGTCGGGTTTCGTCGGCATAAACGCGCTCTAGCCGCTCTGCTGCCCAGGCCGATCTCACCACGCCCAAGGCTGTGCCGTAACCCGCCGTTGCCAATGCACCTGCATTACAGTGGGTAAGCAGCCGCAGCTTTTGGGGGGTCTGCGGCAAGATGGATAGGCCATGACGACCAATTTCTTGGCAGGTGTGAAGATCTTCGGTGGCGATCGCATGGGCTTCATCCAGTAGCCGCGCCTGAATTTGCTCAACCGAGCCAGTCGTTGCCCGAGCCACCTTCATCATGCGGTTGAGTGACCAAAACAAATTAACGGCGGTCGGGCGAGTGGCTGCCAGAGTTTGAGAAACGCGATCTAAAGACTGAAGAAATTCGGTGCGATCGGTTTCAAGCAGCTCTCGTGCGCCTAAGTACAGACCGTAGGCTGCCGCAATGCCGATGGCAGGGGCACCACGCACAATCATGATTTTAATCGCTTCAACCATGTCGGCACAGCGCTTAATCTCAACCACACTGTACTCAGACGGCAGTCGGGTTTGATCAATGAGCCGCACATGGTCATCTTGCCAAACAACTGGATAAATAGAAGTATTTAACGTCATGAGACTCGCCCAACAACCGATAACAGCTAGTGATTATGATAGAGCAGCTATATGCCAGATCCCGCAGTCCGGCGATACTTTGTCTCATAAAAGCGCGCAACGGCCTGACCCAGCGTAAAGAGTATTGCCGCATCGCTGGAGGCTCCAAT
>JANNDV010000105.1:0-36862 GCA_031387975.1 Acaryochloridaceae cyanobacterium OTE_75_metabat_521
TTTACCCCTGCTCAAATTAAGCAGGCGCTAACGGGCTACGGCAACGCTGATAAACACGCGGTACAAGAGGCCGTCGCACGGGAGCTAAACCTCGACACCATTCCTAAACCAGATGATGCCGCCGATGCCTTAGGTGTGGCGCTGACTGCGCGTCTACAGCTTTAACATCATAAGTTCTAAGGATCATGGATTAAATAACTTCAACTTTTGACCCTCTCCCCCTTCGACAGGCTCAGGGCAACGCCCAGCCCCTCTCCCAGAACGGGAGAAGGGGCTAGGGGATGAGGGAGTGCAAAGCGTATCGCTTCTAAACAATTCTGTCAGTTATTTAATCCACGATCCTAAGTAGAGGGTCAGGGTAGGGGATAGGTTCAATGGCTGTATCAAAATCAAACATGCTACCTCAAACAATTAAGTGGCTGAAGACGCTTTGGAAGTTTTCTCGCCCTCACACCATTATCGGCACCAGTCTTAGCGTGACGGGGTTAGCCATCATGGCGCTGGCGGCAGATGCTGCGGCTAGGGCGAATTTCGATTGGCTGACGTTTCTGGGGGCGATCGCCGCTGCCCTTTTCCCCAGCCTGTGTGCCAATCTGTATATTGTGGGACTCAATCAGCTTGAGGATGTAGACATTGATCGCATTAATAAACCCGCTCTGCCCTTAGCCTCTGGCGAATTTTCTCGACAAGAAGGCTTAATCATTGTGGGCGTAACGGGGGCACTTGCCCTGGTTTTGTCTGCGGTTCAGGGCATGAACCTGTGGTTAACCGTTCTGTTCAGCGTGGTGATTGGGACGGCATATTCTCTGCCCCCGTTTCGGCTCAAGCGGTTTCCGTTCTGGGCGGCGCTGTGTATCTTTGGCGTTCGCGGCATTATTGTAAATCTTGGGTTTTTTCTACATTTTCAGCATTATTTAGGCGGTACGCAGCGTCTTTCGGCAGAAGTATGGGCGCTCACGGCCTTTGTGATTTTGTTTGCATTTGCGATCGCCATTTTCAAAGATATCCCCGACGCGGAGGGCGATCGTCAGTTCAAAATCAACACCCTCACCATCCGCCTAGGCACCCGATCTGTTTTTGATATATCCCGCTGGGTGTTGACCGCCTGCTATGGCCTCATGATTGGGGCTACAGCACTGGGGTTAATTACAGTGCAGCCTCTCTTTTTGCTTGCAACCCATGGGGGGTTACTGGTTTGGCTATGGGTGCGTAGCACGAAGGTCAATGTCAAAGACACGCGCCAAATTAGTGCGTTTTATCAATTTATTTGGAAGCTCTTCTTTTTGGAGTACATTCTGTTTCCCCTTGCCTGTCTGTGGAAGAGTTAGCCATTTAGCGCAGTCCGCAGCGCTCAACCCACGACTCTTCCCAAGGGGCACCGCCTATTTCTAAGCAGCACAGGCTGCTGTGCGCCTCAAGCAATAGCTCGGTTTTTCCATTGACCTTGTGCCATAGCTTTAGGGTTAACTGCCCGTTGGTTGTATCTCGGCAGACAAACTCAAGCCCCTGCGCGGTTGGCGCGCGCACAAATGTACCCGACTCAGCGGTGGTTGCGGTGATTTCGACCGTGTGTAAGTCGCTAGAAGCCCGTATTTTCCAACTTCCCCAGGTCGAGACTTCCCACTCCACCGTCGCATTCCAGGGTACAAACTCGTAAAAATTGCCGCGATAGTGAATGCCCACCATTGCCGCAGATTCCATCCAAGCAATGACCTGTCGCCGTCCACCCCCTGCGGTGAGGGCGAGATCGGGTTCTTGGTCAAAGGCATTGCAGTTGAGCCAAAACCACCGGGTAGGGAACGCGCCACCCCAATTTTTTTCGCTATAGGCCGGAGCATTCGTAAAGGTGTATCGCTTGCCGTTCCATTCTGCCCAGCCTGTGGCAAGGCCATGCGCCATTAAAATTTGCCATCCCGGCTCAAAAATTTGAAACTGAGACAGCCAACCTGCCGTAGACTGCTGTTTTTGCCCAGATGGCCCCCAACCATACACAGGCTGAACGGCATATTGCCACTTTGCCACCTGCCTAGAACCAGGATCTTGCAAAATGCCCTGGTGATGCGTGGCGGTGACTTGATAGCCTTCTTGGATATGACGCTCAAAGGTTTCAGGCTCCAGAAAGCTGGCAGGTTGTAGTGCCAGAGCCGTTTTACGCCAATGACCGTGACCTAACGCCTGAGTCCATGCCCAAAACTGATCGACCTTCGGAAAGGTACGACACAGGTATTCTTCATTTGGCCCTAGAATTTGGGCTGCGCCACCGCTGAAGCCTTTATCAACAGACGGATTTTGAATGGAGTACATAAAGGCAAAGGTTTGCCTATACTCAGGCAACGTTAAACGGTAATACCAGCCTTCAAAAAAGCGGCGATCGCTGCCATCCCCATGAAACCCACTGTGGGGCGTTTGAAGCGCGTGATTTGTAAAAGAGGACTTCATCTCGTATCAACGTTACGGCAATATCAGAATGGTTGAGGGTACTCGGTAAAGTAACGAATGGATAGGGCTATGGGCGGACTCTTGGTGCGCAGCGATCGCCCAGTTTCATCTGTTCTGCCTCAATGGCCTCAAATAAAGCACGGAAGTTACCTTCGCCAAACCCTTGCGCCTGCTCTCGCCGCTCAATTAGCTCAAAAAAAAAGTACGCTGCTCAAAAATAGGCTGAGAAAAGATTTGCAGCAAAATCGAGTCTGGCGCACTGTCTTTCCAGTCCATCAAAATGTGTTGAGCTGCGATCGCCTGCATGCCCTGAAGCATAGAGGTCGCGTGCTGCACCTGCTGTAGTCGCTGCTTTAGCTGAGTATAGTAAGCAGCAGGCACAGACAAAAATGACATCCCCCGTTCCCGCATCTGCGTGACGGCCTGCACAATATTAGGGGTCTTTAGGGCAATATGCTGAATGCCAGAGCCTTGATTGTCATCTAAAAACGTTTGAATCTGAGACTGAGCTGAAGACGGCTCATTAATGTTGAAATAAATGTCTCCCTCTAAAGACTTCAGCACTTTACTGTTAAGACCTGAGGTTTGAGTCTCAATTTGAAACGATTGCTGCACCTCAAAGCCAAATAGAGCCTGATACCAAGCCACCGCCTGCCCTAAAGCCCCAACAGGGACGTTTAAGACGATGTGATCAATGCTGGTAAAACCTGTAACCGCCGTTTCAGATTCAACCTGGGTATTAAACTGTACCTGCGCTTCGAGGTTAAAAAAAGTTGGGCAAACGTCTACACCAGAATAATTTTCGATAAGGGTGTGGCTTAGAGAACCCCAGCCATTAATTCTTGCCCACCTTAGACCGTTACCAAGCTGTGAGCATTGAAGCGGGATTTGAATCTGATCCGCCTTCGCTAACAGTTGCTCAATGCCATTCACCCCTAGGGCGATATCTGCCACGCCAGGGGGATGTTTCTTTAAATAGTCTGCAACAGGGCTAGCAGCACTCAGCGGGGAAGATAAGACAAAGTAAACAGCACCATGCTTTAAAACTTCGGTTGCGGTGTGGAGGTTAGCGGTACGACTAACAACCCGGCACCCCATCGTTTGGACAAACCAGTCGCGACGGACAGAGACGTCTTCGACATAAAAGTGAATGTGGTCAATTTTCATAACGAGAGAATCCATCCCATAGACAGATGCGGGTTTGTCGTCGAAATGGGTCATCTATCAATGAATTAACCCCAAAATGAGAAAGCAAACTCAACAGCAGTACCTAACTTAAGATAATGTAGCGCGTCCGTTAATATATGTTCCAAACGCATCATCTCAAGCTGCGTCAATGGGAACACTCTCCTACAGACGCCCGATAGTAACTTATGTTGCCAAGACTTGATGTTGCCAAGAGGCAGGTTGCCAAGACACCAAACTTGGTTCAAAATCCATCCGCAGTGCCTCAGATAAGGCTAAGCTTCTGGATGGGTTCTGAAAACAACCCCAAACCTTACAATAAGTTGCTAGGGTAAAGTAACGAAATGTTTCAATCCTTGAGTAAGGGTTATGCCAATCATGTTTGTCGAGGATGCCGCTGAGTCATCTCATCCGATAGATGGCGGTGGATACGGTTCTGAGGTGCCGCTAAATCTGACGGTGTTTTGTGACCTAGATGGGCCACTGATTGATGTGTCGCGGCGTTATTACAAGACCTATCAGTTGGCGATCGCCGAAACTCAGGCACATTTTCAGGCACAGGGGCGATCGCTGCTGTTAACGCCTCTGAGCGAACCCCAATTTTGGCAGATGAAGCAAGAGCGCATCCCCGATGCAGATATCGCGTTTTGCTCTGGACTACGAAATGAAGAAATCGACCTGTTTTTAGCGAACGTTCTTGAGATTGTTAATCAGCCGATTTTGCTTCAAGAAGACCAGCTACAGCCTGGCGTGCGGCAGTCTTTAGAGCAATTGCGCCAGCGTGGGGTGCGGCTATCGCTGGTGACGTTACGGTGCCAAATTGAGGCACAGCAGCTTTTGCAAGAGCTGCACCTAGCGCATTATTTTGACCATATCTGCGGTGCAGAAGATCGATTTTCGGCTTACCAAAATTACGCTGAAGGCAAGCAGGCCATCCTAGAAGATCTGATTCGCAATGTGAGTAATGATTGCAGTCAGTTTTGGGTGATTGGAGACACTGAGGCCGATGTATTGGCAGGTCAGGCTTTAGGGCTATCGACCGTTGCAGTGACCTGCGGCATTCGCAGTCAGGCTTACCTACAGCGCCTAGAACCGACGGCGGTTGTACCGGATCTACCGACGGCGGTGAAGTACCTATTGGCAACGGTTCAATAAAAAAGATTTATCAGCGATCGCCCAATATCCTGCCACCTTTAACCAAAGCTCACTTTTTCTTTTTTGCCTTACCCTTTTTGCTTTTTGGCTTTATTGCTCCGCCAAACCCTAATGGTTTAGATGACTGCCGTTCGAGAATCTCTAATAACGTTTTGATTTCCTGCATATCAAAACGCTCATTGTGCCGTAACTCTTCTGGAGTGAAGTCTTCTTTGTTTTTTAAACCAAGTTCGACCTGCACGGCAGCCCAGGTTCCCGTAATCATTTCATCCACCATTTCTGCCATAAAAGCTTGCTCAATGAGCGGAACAGCCTCCATCGCCTTAAGATCCATCAAATTACAGATCAGTAGGCCATTGAGAAGATCTTCATTTTCTAAAAACTGACTCAACACCTCTGTTATTGAAGCAATACAAGCCTCACGATGTTCAGGATGAGTCGTTGCGATCTTCTCTAAGCTATCCGCTGCCGTCACCCGCGACCAAGTTTCATTCCCTGCATTCGACAAATAGGCTGAGAGTCCAGAAATTGCCTGCGGCCCAATTAAGCCGTAAACCGTTGGCAGCTCTTCCATTGACCATTCATTGTCTCGATCTTCAAAGAGCTGCATCAGCGGTTCAATCGCCTCGACTGCATGCAGTTGCCCCAGCGATCGCCATGCGTGAACCGGTGCCCATAACGCAATCCCTTTTTCTTTCCAAAGGTCAAGGTCTGTCGCCATTCGGATCAATTCCGGCACATCCGTTACGGTCAGCCCTAACTCGGCGCGATAATCAGGCCAATCGTTGAGATCCATCTCGTTACAATCGCCATAGCTGAAAAGCTTTGCAACTGTTTCGGTATAGCTGCTTTGACTCATAACCGTAAGCTCCACAGAAAATTTACTTCTATCTTCGCCCTAAGCCGACCCGACCCACTCGTTTATCCTCCTTTTTTAAGCGCCTCTGTCCCTGGCCCCGCCGTTACAATCACCAACTTGTCGGGCTGAATAAAGTCTTGAATGACCTGCTGAACTTGCTCTGCCGTCACCGCCCCAACTTTGTTCGGGAACTGACTCAACTCTTCTAGCCCCAGCCCCACAACCGTGTCACTCAAAATCGCATCAGCAACACTGCTAGGGTTTGCCAGCCCAACCGGATAGCTATTTTTAATCGAACGCTTTGCATTCTCTAACTCCGTGGCAGTAATGCCCTGCTCCCTTAACTGTTTCAGTAGCGCAATCGTGCTATCAATCGCCTTCTGAGCATCCTTAGGCGCAGTCTGCATCGAAATCAAAAATGGTCCAGGGTTTTGACCCGCAGAGAACCCGCTATAGATACCGTAGGTGAGACCTTGGCGATCGCGGATCTCAGTCCCCAGCCGACTCGAGAGCGTATCCCCGCCCAGCACTTGATTCAGCACCAGCGCCGCGTAGTAGCGTGGGTCTTTACGAGAAAGACCGCTGTAGCCCAAATAGGTCACAGATTCTGCTTTGCCAGGAAGCAGCTTACTGAAGTAGGTCGAGGTCTTCGGCAGCGCCACAGCGGGGTAATTCATCACAGGTGGTTGCCCTGCCGTGCGCCATTCCCCCAAGGCAGACTCTAACAGCGACTTCACCTGAACCGGATCAAAATCGCCCACTAAAGAGAGCACCGTTGTATCCGGTCGATAGTAGCGCTGATGGAAAAGCGCCAAATCTTCGCGGGTAATATTTTTAAGGCTCTCTGCGGTGGGAAACGTATGGAACGGATGATTTTCAGGATAAATCGCCTGCTGAAACGCGCGCCGCCCCAACTGCCCCGGATCGTCTAGGGCAGCTTTTAGCCCTACCAACGACCGTTGACGGCTCAATTCAAGCTGCTTCTCAGGAAAGGTCGGATGCAGCAACACATCCGCGAGAGTTTCGACCAAAAGGGGTAGATCTTGCACCAGCGCACTGCCCCCAATGCCCACGCCCTCTCGACTTGCGCCAAAGCCCAGGCTAGCGCCACGATCTTCGAGGCGCTTTGCTAAGGCTAGGGCGCTCTTGGCTTCAGTGCCATTCATTAAATTACTCGCCGTTAAGCCAGCCACCCCTGCTTTTGCAGGCGTATCAAAAATGGTGCCAGCCCTAATATTGCCGCTGAGGTTTACCGTCGGGGCACTGTGATCGGGCAGCAGCAAAACCCGCAGCCCATTCGATAACTTCAAACTTTGCGGCACAATATTGGCGGCAGATGCAGCGTCTTGGGCGGGGGGTAGGTACTTGGCAACTTCGGCAGGGTCTACAGGTGAACCCGCGCTAAAGTTTTCTGCTGTGCGCCCGCCGCTGCTGGGGCTAGAGGTTCCAGCCTTGCCATCTGCGAGGGTGGGTTCAAAAAAGCCAATGGTCTGCTGTTCTGGCTTCAGGTAGGTCTGGGCCACACGCAGAATGTCTGCTGGGGTAACGCGCTCCATTGCTGCAAGGTAGCGGTCAATAAAGCGATAGTCTCCGGCAACGGTTTGGTTGTAGCCGAGCTGAGTGGCCTGACTCGAAATATCTTGATTGCCTAAAATCAGGCTTGCCCTAAACTGCGATTTAGCCCGCTCTAGCTCCTCGGCGGTAACAGGCTTTTGGCGAATCGTAGACAAAGACTGCTGAAGCACCGTTTCGACCCGCGAAAGGGGTTGCCCCGCAGCAGCAACGGCTGAAATGTTGTACCAACCCAAATCAATCATCTGGGCGGCATAAGCTCCAACAGAGCTAGACAAGCCCGTTTCAACCAGATCTTGATAGAGTCTAGAGCTACGGCCTCCCGTTAAGACCGCATCCATCAAATCGATCGCCGGAACATCAGGATGATTCACATTTGGCAGGGGATAGACCGCATTTAAGAGTGCGTTACTCCCCGGCTGCTTCAGCACAATCGGTTCCTTAGACTTAGACTTAGGCTGAGATGCTGTCGCAGCAGGGTTTACACTTGCCAAAGCTAGCGGCTTAGCCCCTTTAGAAAGTTTGCCAAAGGTCTGGGCTGCAATCTTGAGCGCATCCGCAGTCTTAAAATCGCCCGCCAGCACAAGGGTGGCATTTTCAGGACGATAGTAGGTTTTGTAATGGTTTTGAACCTGCTCAAGGGTAAATTGTTCAACATCCGCTTTGCTGCCGCCCACTGCTGCCCCATAAGGGCTGTTCGGGAACGCGGCCTTCATGACGACTCGACCCAGACGGTAGCTAGGGCTATTTTCGTAGCCCTGTAGTTCTGAAATTACGACGCGCTTTTCGCTCTTAAGCTGCTCAGAGCCAATGACCGTATTCTGCATTCGGTCTGCTTCTAGGGTCATTAACGCCCCCAGCTTGCTGCGCTCTACGGTGCCGTAGTAGGCCGTTTCGTCGTAGCTGGTAAAGGCGTTCGATTCACTGCCCAAGGCGCTAAACAACCGACCAAACTGAATGGGGCGTGCTTGGGTGCCCTTAAACATTAGATGCTCTAACTGGTGAGAAATGCCGTTAATCCCTGGCACTTCGTTGCGTGAACCCACGCGATACCAGACCTGTACGCTCACGACAGGAGCTGTATGTACTTCTTTGGTCAGTACCGTCAAGCCATTGCTCAAGACTGTTTTCTTGACCCCATCCGTCATCGAGAGCTTAGCGGTGGGTGAGGATGTGGCTGCGGACTCTTGGTGCGCAGCGATCGCCCGATCGCCCAGTTCTGCACTAATGCTGTTGCCACTCCACAGCGTCAGGTTCCCAAACAAAAAACTTAAGAGCAATCCAACCAGCAAATAAGGACGTAGTTTCATGAAAACAGACATGATGGGTATCCAGAACAAAGGCAGTGAAGCGTTGCCCTAGGGCAACCAATCGCGTTAGCGCGACAAAGTATTGCTATTGTTAGTTTAAGGGATTCCTGGGCGTTTGATATTGGATTGTGAACGTGAAAACGATTCAGATTATTGCCTTTAAGCCGCTTCAGCACTAAAGATGGCAATTTTTGCAGGCGTAGATTTGAGGTTGAAGCAGCGGCACTATTTTAGCTTCTGTACTATCTTGGAAAGCGAGTTCTTCAGCTCTTGAGCTACAAAATCATTCGTTAAAAGTCGCGCTTCAGCAACCCCACTTTACGAGTAGCCATGGAATTTTTATCTGATACGGTTGTGCTGTCGCGGATGCAGTTTGCCCTGACGGCGATTTTTCACATGCTTTGGCCTGTCCTGACGACAGGTATGGGCATTTACTTGGTCATTGTGGAAGGGATGTGGCTTAAAACCCGCAACCCTAGCTATTACCATCACGCCCGCTTTTGGGCGAAGCTCTACGTCCTCAACTTCGGGATCGGCGTTGCGTCTGGCATCCCAATGGAGTTTCAGTTTGGCACCAACTGGGCACCCTTTGCCGAGGCTGTAGGCGACTTTTTAGGCAGCATTCTGGGCTTTGAAGCTTCGATGGCCTTTATGCTAGAAGCTGGCTTTTTGGGCATTATGCTGTTTGGCTGGGAGCGAGTGCCCCCACCCATTCACTACTTTGCCACCATCATGGTCGCGTTTGGGGCAAACCTTTCTACGGTCTGGATTTTAATTGCCAACTCCTGGCTCCAAACTCCGTCGGGCGGAACCTTTGTTGATGGCAAGTTTATTGTGGGCGACTACTTTGCTGCCATCACAAACCCCTTTGCGCTCATTAGCGTATCCCACATGTTTTTTGCGACCCTGGAGACTTCGCTGTTTGTGATTGGCGGCATCAGCGCTTGGTACATCCTTAACAACCGCAACACAGACTTTTTTGCCAAGTCACTCAAGATTGCCATTGCCACTGCGATCGCCGTTACCCCGCTCCAGCTCTATATCGGTCATCTCAGCGCCGAGCAGGTCTACCACTATCAGCCCACCAAGCTCGCAGCAATGGAAGCCAAATGGGACACCACCCCCGCTGGAGAATCAGCGGACTGGACGATTTTGGCATTGCCGAATGTGAAAGAACAAAGGAATACTTGGGAGCTAGCGGTTCCTAATGGGCTGGGCTACGTTTTGGAGTTTAAGTCTAAGCTGACGGAGCCTGTGAAGGGACTGAAGGAATGGGCACCCGGCGATCGCCCAGGTCAAGTGGGGCTAATCTATTACGCCTTTCGCGCCATGAGCGGCATTGGCTTTGCTCTCGCCGCGCTAATGGCGTGGAGCGTACTGCAATGGACGCGGGGAAGACTTTCGGAGCAAAACATCGCTGCTCAGCGCTGGCTTCTGCGCGCCTGGATACTGGCGGCACCCTTAGGCTACTTGGCCGTGGAATCGGGCTGGATTGTGCGCTGTGTAGGACGGCAACCCTGGGTGGTGTATGGACAGATCCGCACGGCGGATGGTGTCTCTAAGCTGCCTCCAGGAACCGTCTTAACCTCTCTGCTCTGCTTCGCGGCGGTTTACACGCTGCTGTTGATTTCGGCGCTGTACTTTGGCAGCCGCATTATTCGCAAAGGCCCTAATCTAAATCTGCCTGCCCCTGGCATTCAGGAACAAGAACCCACCTTTGATATCACCCCTGCCGAGCATCTCCCCGATCAGCGCCCAGTCGAGGCGGAGGTATAGACCATGCAGGCATTAGAGCATTTTCTGCCGGAAGTTTGGTTCATTATTCTGGCGCTGTTTTTATTTCTCTACGTCACCCTAGATGGCTTTGACCTTGGCGTGGGCATTTTGTCCCTCACCTCTTCTGATGACGAGCGCCGTGGCATCTTAATGACCAGCCTCAGCAATATCTGGGATGCAAACGAAACCTGGCTGGTTCTCATGGGCGGCGCTTTGTTTGGCGCGTTCCCTTTGGCCTACGGCACCATTTTGACCGCGCTGTACATCCCCATCTTCATTATGATTTTCGGGTTTATTTTTCGCGGGGTGGCCTTTGAATTTAGAGAACACTCCAACCGCAAGCTGTTTTGGAACTATGCCTTTGGTATGGGCAGCTTTATGGCGGCATTGGGTCAAGGCTTTGCCCTGGGCAGCGTGATCTCTGGCATCGAAGTAGACTCGGCGGGGCACTTTACTGGAACAATCTGGGATTGGCTGAACTGGCGATCGCTCCTGGTTGCCCTCACGCTCATCCAAGGCTATGTGCTGGTGGGTTCTACCTATCTCATCCTCAAAACCGAAGGCGAACTTCAGATCACCCACTACAAAACAGCCAAGATAGCCACCATTACCACGCTGATTGGCGCAATTTTTATTACCGTTTCCACGCCGCTGCTGTATGAGAACGTCAGAACCCGTCTGTTTGCACCGCCCTATGTCTATATTTTTGCAGCGATCCCTGTTTTAGGCGTTTTGCTCATCTGGCTTTTGCTGCGCAGTCTTGAACGCCGCCAAGAACGTGCGCCCTTGGTGTGGACGATTTTGATTTTTGTACTGACTTTTGTTGGACTGGGGATGATTGTGTTCCCCTACGTGATTCCGACCAAGATCACGATTTATCAGGCTGCGGCCTCCCCTAGTGCCTTGGTCTTTATGATTATTTTCATTGGGTTCTTAATCCCCATTATGCTGTTCTATAACATCTATCAGTACGTCGTGTTTCGCGGCAAGGTAGTGGGCAGCGTTTACGGCAGTGATTAAACTCTGACCCCAAAAATGTCTTTAAGATACAAGGAAAATAAAGAGACAGGCTAAAGTAGAAAGACGTGAAAAGGCGAGTTATAAGGTATCCCTATGAATAGCTGCGTACTGATGGCAGAAATCGTCAAAGCGCCGGAACTGCGCTACATGCAGGACGGACAAACGGCGATCGCCGAAATGACGGTACAGTTTCCGTCTCTGCGTGCTGAAGACCCGATGGAAACGTTGAAGGTTGTGGGGTGGGGCAACCTGGCTCAGCAAATTCAAGAGCAGTTCCACGAAGGGGATCAGGTCGTTTTAGAAGGTCGCCTCAATATGGTGCTGACCGATCGCCCTGAAGGCTTTAAAGAAAAACGCGCAGAACTTACCGTTGCGCGGGTACATCGGGTACAGGCCGATCTCAACGCCCCACAGATTGCCAGCAGCCCTGCGGCAGCTACCCAACAAAGCAGGCCACCTGCGCCAGCTGCCGCCGCCGTAACGCCAATGGCTGCGCCCAGAACGCCAGCGCCAGCCGCCGCATCAGCGGCAGCCCCACGCATGAGTCCACCAACCGCACCACCCAGCGAGTTTGAACCCAACTACGACGACATCCCGTTCTAGCGCGCGCTGGATTGCGATCGCCAAGGACGCTTTAGCCATGATGCGCCAATCAGAACGCCCCAATCAGGATACCGATGCCAATTCAAGGTAAACAGAAATGGCGTCACGTTAACCTAAAACACCTTCAGGTTTTGGGGAGTGTCGGGCTGATACCCATTGGCATGGGTTTAATCATGCCGCGCGTGCAAGGGCAGTCTTCTGCGTCTTTGCGATCGGTTTGTGTGGGTATTGCGCCGCTAGAACAGCCAAAGGCGCAGCCCACAATGCTTCAAAATCGGTGCTGTCAGTCTAGTAAAAAGGCGCAGTGCTTAAGGTGGCAGCAGATTTTTCCTGCGGCAGTTCGGCTTCGACCCCCGACCGTTCAGCGTCCTGCCGCTGCAGATTCCTTTTCGCCACGACTCGATGAGTTTGGCAATAGTGTAGGGTCTGGGGGTGCTGCTAAGGATGCGGTGATTCAGGTGGGCATTACAAAAGCGCTAAATGCGATCGCCCCAACATTGAAGTCGCTGGACATCACTTCCAAGGCATCGGGGAGCCGTCGGCCTAACTTTTTTCAGCGTGTCCGCAGCGGCTATGAGCGTGTATTGGGGCCGAGAGAACTGAAATCTGGCGCGATTTTAACGCCCCAAGTGGATATGAACATGGATCTGGGTCAATTTAACGTCGATGCGATGAAGCTGGGCGTTGAAATTAAGTTTTAGGTAGCCTACGCGATTAGCTGAGCGCCTAGAATCCCATTTCGTCAGGGCATTCAAGGCCGCGACGGGCAACCACAGCATAAAACGGATCTTGCCCACCCGATAGCCACGCTAAGGCAGCGGATTTTGGCTGAATGGTAATGGCATCCTCTACTTTAAATCCTGGGACTGAGGCAACGTAGGTTTGCACTAGGGCAAGGCGATCCGCCTCAGAACCATCCCGCCAAGCCTGAATGGCCTTATGGAAAAACATCCGGTTAGAGAAGCTGATAATGGCAATCCCATTTGGCTTAAGAACGCGGTAAATTTCGCCAAAGACTGCCTCAGGATACTGAAGATACTGCACCGAAGCCGTATTAAGCACAGAATCAAAGGACTGATCGGGCAGCGGCAGCTTGGGGTTTTGGTTCAGATTTTGCACAAAAGAGTGCTTGAGCCGAGGGTTGTGCGCCAATTCCTCTGCATTGAGTCCGTGGCCTTCAACATGGGCAAAAGACATCTCTTTAGGTAAATGAGATACCCAACTGCTCATCAGGTCTAGGATGCGGGTACGAGGCTGGAGGCGGTCGCGGTAAAGCTGGGTCAGCGTTTCCAAAAAGCGGTCGTCTAGGTGGGTCACAAAGCGCGGCACGCTATAAAACAGGGCATCATCGCTATCATCTAGCTTTGAGCGATCTTGAGATTTGAGAAGCATAGAACTATCACGTTGGTAAAGGTTTTTGGATTGCCCCTAAGCCGCTGACTTTAGCTCACCCGTTTTGACCACAATGGTTTGGGTGCGGCTGCCGCGTTTGACCGTTAGATCCAGCACCTGCCCGACTCCGGTTTTTTCAACCACGGACTGGAACTGGTTCGCGTTAATCACAGGGTCGCCGTTGATGGCAGTGACTACATCACCCAGGCGCATTCCAGCCTCAGCCGCTGGGGTATTCGCCAACACCTTCATCACCAACACGCCGTTCACTTCGGGCAATGCCAGAGGTGAGTTGGGGTCTTTATTATTGTCTTTAGCCAGCTTGGGCGTTAGCGTGGTCATCTGTACACCCACATAGGGGTGCAGGATTTTTTCACCGCGCACGAGCTGATCTTTCAGCATTTTGGCTTTATTAATCGGAATGGCAAACCCAATGCCCATCGCATCGGCGCGGATGGCGGTATTGATGCCCACCACTTCACCCTGGGCGTTCAGGAGTGGCCCCCCAGAATTACCTGGGTTAATGGCAGCATCGGTTTGGATAAAGTCGAGCCGCTTATTGGGGATGCCCACTTCGGCACTGGGTCGATGGAGCGTACTAATAATGCCGAGGGTGACGGTGTTATCTAAGCCAACGGGGTTGCCCACGGCGATCGCCCAATCCCCCACCTGCATCTCGTCGGAGTTGCCCAAAGGCGCGACGGGCAGTTTTCCTTTAATGCCTTGGAGCTTCACCACAGCAAGGTCAGAGACCTCATCTACACCCTGAACCGTGCCTTCAAAACTGCGCCCGTCTTTGAGCGTGACTGAAACCGTATCGGCATCGTTGACAACGTGGGCATTGGTCAAAATAATGCCGCTGCCGTCGATGATAAAGCCAGAACCCTGACCCCTCAAATGATCTTCTCTTGGGTTCATGCCGTAGCTACCATCACCAAAAAAGTCTCGGAACAGCGGGTCGCTAAAGAGCGGATCGGTTTGCCGACGGACGACGGTTTTTTCGGTATCAATGCGAACGATGGTATTTCCCACTTTTTGCACGGCTTCTGCGACAAAGCTATGGGGTGCCGCAGGTTGGGCAAAGACCGCAGCCTTCATGAGGGCTGATTTAGCAGCGGCAGCAGCAATGGCAGGTGCGGGATCTGCGGTGGCGGCGAGTTCTGCTTCTGCCCAGGCGGGTGAGGTTAGAGTGGTGCTTAAGGATAGGGCGATCGCCACTATCACACCCAAACTACGACGAGATACAAGCATTTTGAGTTGCCGAGCAACAGTCCTAGGGAAATACCAGTTCATAACATTCTGCACAATGAAGTGGTTCAAAGATATTGGTTTCGCGTAGTCGCGCTTAAGCAAAGCGCACTACAGAACAGTGTAAGCACAGTTTTGAAGACTGGGTATTCGTGAACACCGAATGACGGTTTCAAGTCAGCGATACAATGGTATTCCGTAGGGGCGCAAGGCCTTGCGCCCCTACTCCAAATAACTCACGCAATTCCTAAATTTTACAGGTGACAATTTTAGACATGACGACTGACGTACAAACCCAAGACTCCACAATCAAATATGGCGAACGGCTAATTGATGAAGGGAAACTCATCACCTTCCCAAACCCACGGGTCGGGCGTCGGTTTTCAATTCAGATTACCCTGCCAGAATTTACCTGTAAGTGCCCCTTCTCTGGCTACCCCGACTTTGCCACCATCTATGTCACCTATGTGCCTGACCAACGTGTTGTGGAGCTAAAAGCCATCAAGCTCTATATCAACAGCTACCGCGAGCGATATATCTCTCACGAGGAGTCGATCAACCAGATTTTAGATGATCTCGTGGCTGCCTGTGACCCGCTAGAGATGACCGTCAAAGGGGACTTTACCCCTCGCGGTAATGTGCATACGGTGGTTGAAGTCACGCATCAAAAATAGAGTCCATAAGGGTGTTGTCTGAACCCGCCCTACACCCGACATGATTGAACCCACAGCTAAGGGGTTTTCAGGAAATTAGGCTCTGTGTTAACGGTTGGGGCAGATTTTGTCGCCGCAGGTTTAACACTTAAGCTTTGTTGCAATGACGCAAGCTGCTTTTTGGTTGTAGATAATTCAACATTGAGCTTGGCGTTTTCTGTAATGAGGGTACTGTTTTGAGCTTGAGCTGTTTTAAGCTGCTGTTCTATGGCAATACCCTTCTGCTGAAAGGTGGTTAACTGCTTTTGGGCAGCCGCAAGATTTTTTTGTAGCTTTCCTTTGGTTGTAATAGATGCGGTATTTTGATCTTTCAAAAGCTGCATCTGTTGAGTGGATTGCTCTAGCTCGGTTTTAGCCCGTGCCAATTCACGATCTCTTTGCTGAAGATTGCCAATTTGCCAGATTGCTAATCCAGAGAAAAGTCCCACTACTGCAAAGAATGACAGTAGTATCCAAAGCTGTTTGCGCTGTCCCACAATTAGTTGTCTCCTCTCATCACCATGAGGTTAAGGCTCAAAAAACGCTCCAGAATTGAATATTACCCTATTCTCAATCCTTTCTTTGGGTTCGCTTCATGTGCAAAGGCTCAAGATATCGCTATATTTACCTGGGTTTAGTCATAACCAATATCCCCATGGTGTCAGCGGCGATCGCATAGTGCCGCACTGCTTCAAAGCCTGCTTGCGTTGCTAATTCAATCTGCTCTGGCCCTGTCGGAAATCGCGCAATACTGGTTTCTAGATAGGCGTATTCTTCTTTAAGATCAAAGCGGCTGGCAATGGGCACTACAATTTGTCGCAAATACCAGCGCTGAAACTGCTGCATGATTGCCGAGGTCGGGCGATTGAAATCTAAAATAGCCGCATTGGCACCTGGCTTTAGAACACGATAGATTTCGCTGAGCGCCTTGGGGATATCGACGACATTTCTGAGTCCGTAGCCCATCGTAATGGCATCTACGGTGTTATCCGGTAAGGGCAACGTCAGCACATCAGATTCGATCCACTCAAGGGTGTTTGCCCAGGGCAAATGCTGGGCGCGGGTTTGAGCAACTTCTAGCTGGTTTGGCGAGAAATCAATGCCGATGACTTGCCCCTGCCCTCGCAGCGTCCGTGCCGTCATCAGGGTTAAATCTCCACTTCCGCAGCACAGATCGACGTTAAAGCCATTGGGTTGAGGGTTCGCCCATCGAATCGTCATTTGCTTCCAGACACGATGCTGGCCTAGGCTCAGCCACGCGTTGAGCTGGTCATAGACGGGCGCAATTTCATCAAATAAAGCCTGAACGGTTTCAGAAGAGGGCGTATTCATGCAAGATTACTCAGATGTCAATCAGAATATTCGGGGAGCTGAACCATAAAGGTGCTGCCCCTATTGTCTGTGTCTAGAGTCATTGGCACAATGGCAGGGCTGAATGCCTGAATTGTGCCGCCCATCTGGGTAATGAGGTCACGGGCGATCGCCAAACCTAACCCTGTCCCAGGAATCTCTGTGTGTGCCTGCACCCCGCGATAGCTGCGCTCAAAAACGCGCTCTAAATCTTGGGCCGGGATGCCGCAGCCAGAGTCGCTAATTAATACCTGCTGCGTTAAACCAGCGTCGCTATCTCGCGCCAAACTTACCCAAATCTCTGCGCCATTAGGGGAGTATTTCAGCGCATTATCTAGGAGGTTGCCAAAGACTTCTCTCAAGGCTTCTGCATCGGCATCAACAGGCGGTAAATCTTCAGCAATAGAAGCGTGCAGGTGCATGTCTCGCTCATCAATTCGTCCGGCGATCGCATCCAGAAATGGCTGCAAAATATCTTCTAACCAGCAGGGCTGAAGCGTGAGTGCACCGCCCGTTAGCCAGTTAGCTCCTGGTAAGTTTGTTCCAGGTAAAAGGGCAGGCGGAGGCGAAATCTCGTCAGATTCAAACTCCGACTCTAGGGCAGCATCACCTAGGTCAATCGCATCGTCAAACTGGCGCAGTAGGCTCTCTAAATGATTGCTTTCACCCACCATGCTCTCAACGAGGTTACGGTTGGTGTCCTCTGGCTTCAAGCGCTTGAGCAAAAGCTTGCCCAAGGTTCGGATGGTGGTGAGAGGATTGCGAAACTGATGCAGCAAGGTGGAGAGGGTCGTATGCTGCTCAGACTGCACCAGCCGCCGCTGCTCGTGCCCCTGTGCCAACCACTGCGATCGCTGGTCGAGTACACAGGCGATCGCCAGGGTATGGGCAATTTGCTCTAGCTGTGCCTGCTCTCGCTTTCGCCAACGGCGCTGTTCTCGTGCCACCACCAGCAGCCCCCACATGATGTCTTCATGCACCAGAGGTAAGACTAGGCGCGTGGGTTCTAGTTCCTCTGTCAGTGCCAGTTGACTGGCGGAATCTACAAAACGGTTTTCACTTGCAAGCCTTTGGATTGGAGCAGCGCCAATGGTTCGCAGCGAACGGCTCTGTTGAGAGAGGGCTGATGGATTATCTTTAACGCTGGGTAACGCAAAGGCAACAGACTCAGGCCATTGACTATCGGTTTCAGGGAAGATGACCAGCGGCACCAGTGCTGTCTCGCTTTCTGCCGTCGGGTCTTCGGTTAAATAAATGGCGCTCAAAGATGCCCCAAAGCCGTCGATGAGCAGGGCAACCTGGGTGCGGCAGAGTGTAATAAATTCTGAACTGGCAGGCATCAACATGAACCGCGCCGCAGACCAAGGGGAGTGAGGGATAAATCTACTGTACAGTTTACCTTGTCTCGCCTTTGGCTATTTTGATGAATTGCCCACCCACTGCTATCTACACACTGTAGTGGACGATCAAGACCGATTAGGAAATGGAAAGGGGCGATCCGCTACCCACCTGCCTAACCAAGTCCGATGCTTGAGCTAATATCAAGATGAGCAATGATATTAAGTAGACCGCCCCAGGAACCCCAAATGTCTAATCGGCTCAAGTTTTACAGAGAACAAATGGCTGCTTTTGAGGGAACCGTTGATCCTCAAAAATCTATTGATAGTGGCTATTATGTTCCTGAGCCAAGAAAGTCTTCGTCTTCACAAATTGCACGGATTGCACTTCGACCATCTGCTAAGCATCTTTTAATTGGCGGAATTGGGGCAGGAAAGACAACTCAACTTCTGATTGCCTGTGATCAGCTTAACGATATTGAAAATATTTCTGCGCATTATATAGATGTCAGTTTACACACTGATATTTCCAAGATATCGATTAACACTTTAATGGTAATCACAGGATTATTATTACTGGAGCTTGCCAAAGAGTATAGCGATGAGAAAATCAAAGAATACCAGGATTTGATTCAAAAGGAAGCCTACGGATACTCTGAGTATATAAAAGAAAAGAGTTTTATAGAACAGCTTAGAGATCCCTTAGGACTTGGATTACCTCATGAATTTCTTAATCGACCAACGCAAAGATGGGTTGGGCATCAAGGAATTTTAACCAAGGAAAAAAGCAACTCTATTCAAGATGAATTGAAGCAAGCAATTCGTCATCTTAATGATGTTGTTCGATCTAGTTATGGGGAAATCATTATTTTATTTGATGGGCTAGATCGTCTTGACGATGCCTCAAGGTTTAATGATCTTATCAAAAATGATGTTCAGAATATTTCGTTAGCTGGTATTGGAGTTGTCCTAATTGGCCCATTATTAACTCTATATAGTCAATATCGAGATATTATAGAGCCAGCAGTAAATCATACGGCTTATCAATCTTGTTTTGATGTAGAAAATGATCCTGAATCCCACTCTTTTTTCAAAAATATCTTAAATGTTCGTTCACAGAAAGATTTTATAGATCAATCTGCATTATTGAGTTTGATTAAATATTCAGGTGGTGTGTTGCGAGACTTGATTAACTTAACTCAAGCTTCTATCGAAGAAGCTTATATCTCTGACGAAGAGAATCTTAAACAAGCGCATGTCGAATCCGCTACGGACTCGTTTGGAAGAGCTAAACTGCTAGGAGTTTCAGACCAAGATCTTAAAGTGCTCAAGCAGGTTGCCAATACAGGTAAATTTGTTCCTAGAACGGACGAAGAAGTCAGACTATTGGTGACTGGTCGTATCCTTGAGTATCAATATCCAGTAAAACGTTTTGCAGTTCACCCAACGCTTCAGCCTCTGCTTTAAGCCAAATCTTTATCTGTAGTGTGATGCTCCGATCTCTTTCCTCAACTTCTACAGATACCCTGCTCCAAAAAATTGGAGCGCAACCAGATGGAAATATTTGGACTGTTTTAGTTGTAGAAACTTCAGATATTGATGAAGTGATTTCAGAATTAAGCGAAACCATTAGTATTTTCGCTGAGTGTAAGATTAAAATCATTTCTGCTCAGAGTGGAGCTTCTGAACTAATTGAACAGATTGTGCAGTCTTCAGAAAACTACCTATTACTGTGGACTTTTGAAGCTTGGAATTGTGAAGATTGGCATCACTTAGATGCTTGCAGAAGCAGTTTGTCCAAACCCCGTGGGGGGATGCTTGTGTTGTCTTCTACATCTGCCGAGATGATGTTAAATTGTGCGCCTAATTTTTGCAGTTGGGTTGGCTCTAGGATCTATGCACTAGCTAAAGACAGCGAACTTCTCACCGATCCTGAGCGTGAAATACGACTATCTGCACTTCGAGAATGGTCTGGTTTTTCGGATACTGACGTTATTGCATCCGCAGAATCTCATCAGTTACCCTTAACCCCTGAGTATGGAGAATGGCTGATTTTATTGGGACGGGGTGACTTGATTGAGCGGTAAAGACACCTGGCTGCAATATTGTGAAGCGATTCACTGCCGAACCTGGGAAGTTGTCCCCAAAAATTCTGTCAACAAAGTAAGCATTCTAAAAACGCAAATCCTGAAACTTTTAACGCAAGCCCATGATGAAGGCAAGCTAAAAACCAAGCTACATGAAATTCATGACCTTTTGAAACTAGAACAATCTACACAGCACGGATCAGACGTATCTGAAATTCTAGGAGGCCAGCGCAACTTCAAGCGCCTTCGAGAAATTCCACATTTTGAAAGAGCCGATGGGTGCTGGTTCGATTTTGCCATTTTGATAGATCAAAAGCCAAAACCCGCTGAAATTCTTGGGTTTAATTTTGAGATTCGTTTTCCTACAGACCTGCCTGTTCAATTCTTGCGGTTTGATTTGAATTTGCCAGGGCACAACAACCAAGAGCGAGGCATGCGGTTTCATCTGCATCCTGGCAGTGATGACCTGATGGTTCATAGCCCACCCATGTCGCCGCTCGAAATTTTGCACTTGTTTCTCTACGGTCTGCCTCTCCCCGATAAACTACGTTTCCAACGAAATGACGTTCCATCAAGATGAACGAATTGGGCAATCTCCTAAAGCCGTCACGTTAAGGGCGATCGCAGTGTGCTCAGACTGTCATAGCGCAGCGCAGCATGGGCGATAAACTTCAGCCATCGTTTTGGAATCCGTATGTTTTCTGAGCGCTCTGGCACACCTTCGTTTTGCTTGTACAGTTTACCTGTCTGACCTTTGGCTATTTTGATCGATAGCTGGGCATCCTGCGTTGAAACGACAAATTGTAGTTACAATCAGGATATGGAATTTGAATGGGATGAGTCGAAACGGATTGCCAATCTCCACAAACATGGCATCGACTTTTCAGAGGTTCCAGCAATGTTTGCCGGATCGATTGTAACGATTGAAGATGAGCGGTTTGATTATGGAGAAGAGCGCTTCGTGACGTTTGGCTTGCTTCAAGGGCGCGTTACTGCGGTTGTTCATACAGAACGTGAAGACTGCATTCGTATTATTTCTGCAAGGAAGGCAACTAAGTATGAGCAAACAACCTATTTCGAGCAAATCTGAAACAGACTGGAAACGGCTTGATGCAATGACCGATGAGGAAATTGATCTTTCTGATTGCCCAGAAATTACGCCAGAGCAGTTTGCAAACGCTGTGGTTCGGCGCGGCTTACCCGCGCCTAAAAATAAAGCTCAAGTGACGTTAAGAGTTGATAGTGATGTGTTGGAATGGTTTAAGTCTCAAGGACGAGGCTATCAAACTCAAATTAATAGTTTGTTGCGAGCTTATATGGAAGCGCATCATTGAATAATATTCTCTAGATGATGACGATTGATGCCCCTAATCCTAGTGGGTATAAGTTCTGCGGAGTTTTTGTGATCGCCCCAGTGAAAGCCTCATATCAGTAGCACGGGAATAGTTCAACTAGGGAACACATGGAAATCAATGCCGAACTGAGTGAATTGCAAACATTATTGTATGGGTACAACTATGCGGTCTTTCTTCAAAGCTACCAATTGCCGTTGATTCCTGGTGCAACGGTTAAAGATTATATTATTCAAGCGTTTCCAAATGCTGAAGTGGGTGGGATATGGCAGATATCTGAACAAGATGTATTCATGGAGGTTGAACAATCTCTAACATATTCAGGCGACGACAGTTCAGGTCCAAACCCAATGGCATTAAAATCGCCAAGATTTGCGGAACTGCTTGGAATTACAGTGTTGCACTTAGAGAAAATAGTAAAAAACGCAACCGCCATATCGGGCTTTTGGCTTAAGGATGGTCATCCAGCTTATCCAGTATTCTGGGATTTTGCATTTGTTGTCATAGGAACCCAAAATGTTGAGTTATTCATAGGCTCAAGTTCAGACTAAGACACGACTCTGTTTACCTCGCGCGCAAAATGGAAAAGATTCTCTTTTAAGGAAAGTTAGTCAGATCTTTTCTGAAAATTCCATAAGGCCGTCACGCTAAGGGCGATCGCAGTATGTTAAGACTGTCATAGCGCAGCTTGGGCGATAAACTTCAGCCATCGTTTTGGGAGCCGTATGTTTTCTAAGCGCTTCGGTACATTTTCGTTTTGCTTAGGTTTTGTTCTGCTTGGGACTGGCTGTGCGGGTGGCTCTGACCCCTCCAACCCAACGCAGCAAGCTCAGCTTCCTGGGTTTGAAGTCAAGTTTTTGGTGGGTAGCGCCCTGGGTCAATTCTGTCAGCAGGCGGCAGCGCAGTACAATGCTCAGTCGCCCAAACTCTCAGATGGCAAAGCCTTCTACTTAACCTGTGTGGCGCAAGGTAGTGGAGATGTAGTGACAGATCTGGTTGGGCGATCGCAGCAGCTCAAAGCAGGCACCCTTAAAGCCGATGCCCCCGAATGGCCTACGCTCATTTCGGTCGATGGCGATATTTATCTGAGTCAGTTGGTATATCAGATTAACCAAGTTTTTCCAGGGCAAAAGTATATTCCTGACGTGGCAGATGCGCCCCTCATTGCCAATAGCCCCATGGTGTTTATGACCCAGGCTGCATTGGCACCAGGACTACAAAAAGCAGCAGACCCGTTTAAGGCATTGGCAACCGTGAAGAATCATCAGGCACTAGATGCTGCCGCTCAGGCCATCCCCATTCACTATGTTCATACTGCGCCCACGCGCTCTAATTCTGGTCTACAAACGCTGGTGGCTCAGTTTGCGGCAGTCTCTGGCAAGCGTCCCGAACAGTTGACTCCCGCAGAGATTGGGCAGTATCAGGGTAAAGTGCAGCAAATTCAGAGCAAGATTACGCGCTACGGGGTTTCAACCGATTCTCTGGCAAAGGCGATGGTGCAAAATGGGGTCTTTTGGGCCTCGGTGGGTTCTGTCTATGAGTCTTCGGTCATTGCTGCCAACGACGGCATCCCGCCCGGACAGCCACGCTATGAGGCGGTGTACCCGAAGGCAACCTTTACTTCTAATATGCGAGCGATTTTACCTAACGCGCCCTGGGTGAGTGCCGACGAGAAAGCCGCTGCTGAGAAGGTGCTGGAATATCTGCGATCGCCCCAAGCCCAGCAAATTGCGACAAATTTAGGGCTGAGACCAGGGGTTCCGGGCGTTGCGCTGGGTGCTAAGTTCACCAAAGCCTTTGGGGTTAATCCTCAGGCACAGTACGACTCTTACCGCGCACCTAAGCCAGAAGTGGTAGATGCCATGCTGAAGTCTTGGCAAGAATTTGCCAAAAAACCCTCTCGCGTTGCGCTGGTAGTAGATTCTTCTGGTTCCATGTCTGGCGCAAAAATTGCGGCGGTGCAGTCTACCTTGCAGGCGTATATCAATAGCCTTGGGTCAAAAGAAGAAGTCGCGCTGTTTGATTTTGACAGCCAAGTGCGGCCTCCTGTTTTGGCAGATGGCACGGCAGCAGGCAAAGCAAAAGGCATTGAGTTTATTGCAGGGTTAAGGGCAGAGGGCGGTACCAAGCTGTACGATGCGACCAGTGCCGCCCGTGATTGGCTATCGGGGCATTTGCGCAAAGACGGCATTAACGCAGTGGTGGTGTTGACCGATGGAAAAGATACCGATTCTCAACTCGCCCTTGAGCAATTAGAAGCCGAGTTAAAAAAGAGCGGGTTTGAAAGCGACCAGCGCATTGCGGTTTTTACCGTAGGTTACGGAAATGCCGGAGAGTTTAGCCCTGATGTCCTCAAGCAAATTGCAAGTACGAACGGCGGCTACTATTCTCAGGGCGATCCGGCTTCCATTGCAAAGCTGATGGCAAATTTACAGGTGGAATTTTAGCCGCAAGGATAGGGCAGTATGAAATGGATTAATCCGCTATATAGCCCTGCTGCTGTGTTTTTGGGCTGCTTAACCCTCGTGCTGGGGGTTCGCTTGACGAAGGGGTCGAGCGTGATTGTTGTGCCCGTGGCGATCGCCGTTTCCACCCTCAGCGCAGCACTCCTCACCCCTGCTGCTGGCACCAAACCAGCCAACAATCCAAAGCTCGATAAAGAGCTGTCGGGCATTCGTCAACAGGCGCAAACGTTAGCCCAAAAAGCCCAGGCATTAGGGGCTGAGGCCAATCAACATTTGGGGGCATCGCCCTATGTAGAGCTATTGGGCACTGTGCAGTATGCCTGTGAACGCACCTGTGAACTGCCCACTAAAATTGACGAACTAGCCCAACGCCTACAGGGCGAGGATTCTATTTTGTCAGTGGGTGAACTTCAGCATCAGCTCCGTGAGGTTGAGGGCAAGCTTAAAACCAGTTCGGGTGAAGCCGCTCAAGCGCAGCTCCATAAACTCGCCGACAGCCTGCGACGCAATATTCAGCTCGTGCAGCAGGGTCAAGATGCGCGCCAAGCACAGGTGCTGAGCCTGTCAACGCTGATTTTAGAATCTGCTGGGGTGCTTCAGACCATGCAAAATCAACTGCGATCGCTGGATTTAGAAGACAGTACCCAAACCGCTCAGCTTCAGTCCCTCAGTAATGAACTACGGGACTTCCAAGAAAATCTAGACTTACTGGTGGTGCGTTAGGGGCAGTATGGCAAAACCGAAACAGCGATCGCTCTACTTCTCCATCGCCATGATTGCAGCAGCGCTAGGCTTAGCCTATGCGCCAATCCCTGGCACTAAGCACTCCATCATCATCGTCAGCGGCACTGAACTTCAAGAGCCGTTGCAGAAAATCATCCCGCAGTTTCAGCAGCAGCATCCTGACATTGAAATCACTCTCAAAACCCAGGGTTCACTCGATATGGTGAATCGGTTTATCGATGATAAAAACGATTTTCAGCCGACGATTTTAATCCCTGCCAATGGCGAGCTGCTCAAAGATTTAGAAACCCGCTGGCAAACGCAGAACAATAGCGCCGCCTTCTACGGTGCGCCCGTCCCTATTGTGAAAACGCGACTGGTGGCGATCGCCTGGACAGAGCGCGGCAAGGCATTATTCCCCGACGGTCAATTTCGATGGGAGCGTATTGAGCAGGCCATGAAAGCTCAAAGCTGGGGCAGCGTGAGTGGCGGCACAGCAGCCTGGGGTAGTTTTGACTTTAAAATGACAGACCCCACCCGCTCCAATAGCGGTCAAGTTAGTTTGGGGCTGTGGCTAGAGTCTAAACTTAAGCAATCTACCCTCAACGCAGCGGATCTCAGTACGCCAGCGGCGCAGTCTTTGGTCGGCCTTGTGAAGCGATCGGTTTATCAGCCCCCTCGCTCCAGCGATATTTTGCTGCAAGAATTTGTGGCAAAGGGTGCCAACGAAGCAGACATTGCCACCGACTATGAAAGTATTGCCCTCTACCGATGGGCGCAGTCCAAAACCTCTCAGAGCCAGCCGTACCAAATCTACGACATCAACCCCACCGTTGAGACTACTTCGACTGCGGCGATCGTCAAGCGCAACGTAGACGAGGGCACTGCAAAAGCGGCGCAGACGTTTGTGACGGCGTTAACGCAGCCAACCTACCAAGCTGTACTGGTACAGTATGGGTTTCGGCCAGTTAACCCCGCCGTTCAAATTGAGTCTGTTGCCGGAAATCTTTGGCAACAGGGCATTCCAGGTGCTCAGGCAAAGCCGAGCACTCCGGCTGTCAACGCCCCCAGCCTGCAAACCCTACAGGATATTGGTCGGCTTTGGGAGCGTGCTCAATAGCAGCCTGAGCAGCATTGAGTAATGCCTTTAGAAATGCATTTAGGGTCATGGATTTAATGACTTACACTTTTGACCCTCTCCCCCAGCCCCTCTCCCAGAACGGGAGAGGGGAGTAAGAATCTTGTCCCCCTTCTCCCGCTCTGGGAGAAGGGGTTAGGGGATGAGGGAGTGCAAAGCGCATCACGGCTAAGCTAATTCTTTAGGTTATTTAATTCACAATCCTTACCAAGAAATAATATCTGTAATCTTGGTTCCTAGCTTGCCGTGGGCGTAGTTGTGACGCGGTAGCAAATCGTGAGCCTGATGCTGGCGCTCAATTTCTCCTGCATACTCTTTCAAGAAATGTTTGATGGCGGGTCGATTGCATCCGGTTAGCTCAGCCAGGGCATTTTGATTAATCGCCCACTTGTCGGCATTACTGCGATCAGGGGTTTCATTGTGCGTCACAATCGCTTCAAATGCGCGTCTCAGCTTTTCTTCAGCACTGCCTTTGGCATGGCTTTTTTTCAGGTTTTGACTATCCAGGGTTGCAAAGCTATCCCGAGTTGCAGCAGATGTGCCGCTATTTTTACGAGGGGAGACCATAGGAGCGGTGCTGCCGCTGCTCATGATCTGTAAAGTCTCTGCCAATAAAAGATTAAGCTGTTGCTGCTGCTGTTGATTTTGCTGAAACTGAAGCGTCAGCGCGGTCATTGCAGACAAAAGTGGCGGAATATGGTTCATTAACTGAACCAAGGTCTGTTCTTGAGGCAATGTGGCTTCGTTCTCCGGTAATACGCCTGATTTCAAATTTACCCCAGCTTCAGAGCTTTGAGCTTCAGCCATTTGAAGGAGATAGTGAAACAGCGCGGCCTGTGATTCTTTTTTGTCGCCCAGTTTCTGCGCCAGACTATCCCAGCGCTGCCAATCGGTCTCGTAGCCCTGGATGCGGCGAACTTTGCTGGCTTCTTCTGGCGCTGCTTGCGACGGTGCGGCACCTGCTGATACAGGTACATCTTGAGGCGACGACGCTTGAGCACCCTTATTGCGGGGTGAAGAGGTTCGCTTCGGTGTTTTAGGTGTTTCGCTTCGTTTCGAATTCATGGTCTCTATCAATTAGCCCCCCTTATCAGAAAATGACGTACTTAATGTCGTACTTCCAGTTACCTCAATGTCGTCGCCAATTGAGATTGGGGCAAAATGCTCCAGCCTAAAATGACGGCACACCTCACCCAGAAGCTGTCTTTACACTGCGCTCATTTAGCCTTATTCATTCAGGCAAAGAGGCAAGATTTAGCCATCTGGAGTTAGCTGCTGCTTTTATCTCACGCGTACCTTAAATACTTAAAGCACCATAAGTGATCAGAAACTTGGATATAAAGCTATACTTCCCCGCTACAGCCCTAAATGAAGCATTGGCCTCATATTTTTATCTGAATATTCAGATCGATATTAGCGAGCAAAAACGCATACACATCAAAAAAAAATTAGGCAAGGGTAATTACACAGAAGTCCTATTTTGGAGAATGCCTGATCAGATATTTATCCTTTCCATTCAGTGGGTCAAGAACGCTATAAGAGATAGGAAATCCTCTCTAGAACTAAAGACCTCTCAGAATCAATGCAGGTTCCTTAATGTTTTGTTACATTAGTTAATAGATAGAGCGCAAACGAGTCAGGGCGGCTCAGAGATTGCCCTGACTCGTTTGCGCGATAAGTTATTCAGAGGACAGATCTGTGTCGAAGCAAGCTACAAACTATTTGGTTGCCGTATTGCCCAATCGAATTGAGGCGGAGTCTGCTTATTTGGGGCTGAAGGACGCGAATTTACCCATTGATCATCTTGATATTTTGGGGCGTGGCTATAAAACCGCCGACGAGTTTAGTCTGATTAATCCTAACAAGGCTGCTCAACAGCAGACCGATCAGCTTGCCAATTGGGTGGTGCCCTTTGGCTTTGTGGCAGGCTATCTTTTTAATATGCTGACGGGGATTGAGCTGATTAGCTGGATTGGCACGTTTGGCAATCACGTTTTGGGCGGTATTTTTGCGGCTGCCGCTGCCGCACTGGGTTCTTTTTTGACCGGAACGCTGACGGGTTGGACAACGGGTAGTGGAGACGCGATCGCTTATCGTAACCGTCTCAACGCGGGGAAATACCTCATCATTGCCACAGGCACCGATGCCTTTATGCGAGAAGCCACAGGGCTACTGCGGCAGTATAACCTTGAGAATATTCAGGGCTACGTGGAGCAGTCTGAAGGGTAGGCGGAGAGTCTGGCAATAGCGGCGGTGCATGATGATAGAACGATTCAACCTCAGCGTGGTAAAGCGGTTTTGGGCGATCGCAAAGTCCTACTGGTCTAGCGAAGAAAAATGGCAGGCGCGAGGGCTGCTGCTGTTGGTTGTGCTGATGTCTTTGGGCTATACGGGCTTAAGCGTATTGCTCAATAACAAGCGTGGGGCGCTAATTTCAGCGCTGTCTGCCCACGATGAGGCGCGATTTTGGCAAACGATTTTGGTCTTTACTGCGACGCTAGTGGTTTATGCACCTCTGTTTGCCGGCTATGTTTACCTGCGCGATCGCCTTGGGCTAGAGTGGCGGCGCTGGCTCACGAACCGCTTTATAGAGCGCTACTTTGAGAATCGCGCTTTTTATAACCTCAGCCATACCGATGCCGACATTGATAACCCCGACCAGCGCATTGCCGAAGATGTCAAAAGCTTTACCCAAGAATCTTTAACGCTGCTGCTGGCGGGGGTTGATTCCCTCTTAGCAATCATTGCCTTCAGCGGCGTACTGTGGAGCATTTCTAAACCGCTCATTGGGTTTTTAGTGCTGTATGCGCTCATTGGCACCTTAACCACAGTGGGGGTATTTGGTCAGTCTTTAGTACGGCTCAACTTTGAGCAGCTTAAAAAAGAAGCCGACTTTCGGTTTAGCTTAGTGCGGGTGCGAGAGAATGCCGAGGCGATCGCCTTTTACCAAGGAGAGCCGCGAGAATCTGCACAGGTCAAGGGCAGGTTTTTAGAAGCCTTTGAAAACTTTAAGCGCCTGATTATTTGGGAGCTGAATCTCAACATTTTGACCAACGCCTACGAATTTATTCCCTTTATTTTGCCTGCTCTGGTCGTGGCTCCTGGCATTTTCGCAGGCGAGCTAGAGGTGGGCAAAGTCTCTGAAGCTCAGGGCGCATTTATCCGAGTCTTTTTCTCGCTCAACTTAATTGTGGCGCGGTTTCAGACTTTGGCGACCTTTGGGGCTGGGGTAGAGCGGCTGTATACGTTTGCAGAAGGTTTGGAGCAGTCAACTTTAGTGTCCACAGCGGCTGACGCCTCAGAGCAATCCACAATCCATACCGAAATTTCAGAGGGTTTAGCGCTGCAACACGTTACCCTACAAACCCCCAATCGGCAAAGAACACTCATTCAGGACTTATCCGTTGAGTTGCCGAGAGGTGCTGGACTTTTGGTAAAAGGTTCTAGCGGCTGTGGCAAAAGCTCTCTGTTGAGGGCGATCGCAGGGCTTTGGAATGCAGGCAGCGGTAAGATTTTGCGTCCCTCGCTCGACCAAATGCTGTTTTTACCCCAGCGACCCTACATGATTTTAGGCACGCTGCGAGATCAGCTTCTGTACCCCAATACAGATGCGGCGGTAACAGATGATCGGCTTCGAGCAGTGTTAGTACAGGTGAACTTATCCGATTTAGAAGAACGGCAGGGGGGCTTTAATACCGAACGGGATTGGTCTGAAGTATTGTCCTTAGGAGAGCAGCAGCGTCTCATTTTTGCGCGGCTGTTGCTCAACCAACCTGCCTATGCAATTTTAGACGAAGCCACCAGTGCACTTGACCCTCAAAATGAGGCGCACCTCTACCAACAGCTGCAAGAGTCTGGCATGACGTATTTAAGCGTGGGACATCGAGAGAGCCTAACCCAATACCATCAGGGCGTTTTAGATTTTTCTGTGGGTCAACCTGAGGGTGCAGCGATGTCGTAAGGGACTTCTCATCTCCCCACAATTCACGCTATCCATCAACGGTTAGCTGAGCAGTGCCCCGCAATGCAACACTGGTAAGCCAGAGATTGAGGTATCGCAATGCCATAGCCTTGAGCATAGTCAATGCCCAATACCTTGATGCGGTCTAGAATCGCGTCGTTTTCTACAAACTCCGCAATGATCTTCATACCCATCACATGCCCGATCTGCGTTATGGCTTTGACCATGGCATTATCGACGGGATCGGTCACAATATTGCGAACAAAGCTGCCGTCAATTTTGAGGTAGTTGACTGGCAGGTTTTTTAGATAGCCAAAGGAGGACATACCGCTGCCAAAGTCATCTAGGGCAAAGCGACAGCCTATCTTCTGGAGTTCACGAATAAATTGGCTGGCTTTGGTGAGGTTGACGATCGCCAAGGTTTCGGTAATTTCAATAGTCAGACACTAAGCTCACATTCACCATTAGGGATCGTGGATGAAACCAAATCTAGGCTTTCGCATATCAGTAGAGACCTCGTCTACAAAAGCAAAAGCCACCTGTGCAGGTTTTGCTCTTGTAGACGCGTTAGCGGAGCGTTTCCGCAGGAAACATTGAATCGCTGAGCTTGTTGAATTTGTAATCCCAATGGTGAATAGAATTTCCGTTACGGCATATTAGTTCTTGACTTTTCTGCTATTGTACCCATTTATGTATTCATGTAGAAAACAAGACTGACAAAGTCAAAGGGAATACATCCTGCAAGTGATGTAGAAAATTCTAAAGCCATTACATAACGAAGGTTGCAAGACTTTGTAGGTATTGAGAATAAGGCCAAATTTTTCTTCTAACAATCTGTCTAATCCAGGCTCCGCTTCCGCTTCCTCAAAGATAAATTAGTTGGTGACTGGAGGGGCACTATTTGGCTTTACAAGGCTAGGTCTAGGCGCAATAGCTTTAGGGCTAGGCGTTAAGACCTTAGATGGAGGAGATGGATTGAGAGAAACATCTTCTTCAACGGGTGTGGTTTCTAAAAAATTAGTCATATCGACATAAAGTGAGCCTGTACTCCGCGTCAACGGCCCACCCGCACGATTGCGCGCACTTAATAAGTCTTTCAAAACCGCCTGCGGATTATCCTTTGGCTCCAGGGTTAACAATAGCCCTTGGCAAGGGCCGCCATACTCTTCGCTAACGCAAATAACGTTTTGAGCATTCATTTTCCCCGTCGTAAGGTAAGACAGCGTGCCCTCACTGTAGTATTTTTGGAATCGACGCGATACTTCTTCACAGCGCTTGAGTGGTGTGTAAACACTAGATTTTCCAAAGTAAGTCGATTGCCAGCGAATGACAGGAACGCTGCCTCTTTTTGTAAGTGCAAACGTTGTCGGAATTTTTTTCTCTGTCGTTAAGACTCGACTTTGCCCACAAGAAAACCGTGCCGTTGGTTTCTCTTCAGCCAAACTAACGCGACCCAAAGGAATGGTTAGAAAAGAACTCACGATCGCCATTGTCAGAATAGCTTTGAGTTGAGGCATCATCATGATTGTCCAAAGCTTCATAAAGCGGGATTGATACAGTGATTATAGACGTTCAATAACGCATTGACGATCCTTTACCGATTGCTCAGAGAGATTAGCACGTTTAAGTTAGGTTGGCTTTTGGCTCAGCATTTTGACTGAGATGTGCCGGGGGGTTTAGTGGAGATTTAAGATATGCATGAATTCTGGCTGATGCCTAGCAACTTTCAGCATGAGTGAGGTATTTTCTGGTAAGCTATGGTCAGAAAAATTACGAAACAATACTTCAAGTTTAACAAGTGTTTTAATCGCCATGTTAACAAAAATATTGAATGCAGATATTTGCAAAAAATCTATAAAACTTAATCATAAAAATACATTTCTTGTTACAGCGCTGCTTTTGACAATGGAGTCAGTTTTAGGGAGCCTGAGCCTAAAAGCTGCCGCGCAACCTCCCGTCTTATCATCTCAGGCAGAAACCCATGCGCTTGTTTTGAGCGAAAGCTTCGAGCAGGGGTCAGCGCTTAAGTCGCTGGATGCTTCGGCTGCCGACCTGATATTTAATGCTTCTCGGCTGCGACCTGAAGCATTAAATTTAGCCGAATCGGTTTCTGTGCCTGGTTCTAACCCATTGGCGCAGTTGCCGACGGATCCAATTCCCGAGACAGTAGGGCAACCCCCTAGCTTAAGAACAGAACCTGCCTCGACGGGGGAGCTTCCCTTTCAAGCTAAAAAAAATCTGCTTCAGCAATCTAAGCGGTATAGCCCTAGCATTAGCTATCTCACGCCTTCTGCCTATGGCAAATCTTTGGGGCAGTTTTCGGTGGGGGGGAGCTTTCAGTCTAAGGTGCGCTTTAGATCTGAATCGGATGCCTTTTTAGGAGGAGGGTTTGGCCTGGGAGATCCTCGTAAAGCCGTTGGGCTAGACGTCAGCGTTGGTATTGCAGATGTCACGACCTTTGAGCGCGGTACCATTGGGTTTAAGGTGCATCGGCGGCTGCCGGCCCAAGTTGCGATCGCCGTCGGTGTCGATAATGCCATTACATGGGGCAATGTAGATGGAGAGATTAGTCCCTATGGAGTGGTAAGCAAAGCATTTCAACTCAGACCCGATCCGCGTTCACCCTTCAGCCAGCTTTATGTGTCTGCGGGTGCAGGGACGGGACGGTATCGCTCGGAGGGCGATATTGCCAATCGTCGAGATAGCGTTGGAGTGTTTGGGAGCGTTGCGGTTCGAGTGATTGAACGGGTGAACTTCATTACCGAATGGTCTGGACAAGATCTAACCTTAGGGATTTCGATCTTGCCGTTCCCTAAAATCCCCTTGGTCTTCACGCCTGCCGTAACAGATGTGACAGGCACCGCCGGAGATGGCCCTCGTTTTACATTTGCCGTAGGCTATGGGTTTTCGTTTTAACGCGATTTTTAATGATTGGATAAGCGGTAGATCTCATGGTTAAGCATTTCAAACAACAGATTGCCCAAGCAATGTTTATGGGGCTTGTGTTTGCCTCAGGGCTGGGTGGGGTGACGAAAGGGGCGATCGCCCAAGTTATTGCTCAGTCAAGTCCTCCACCGTTCCCAGAAACCCCTCCTGTTATAGAAACCCCTCCTGTTATAGAAACTCCGCCAGCGCCACCCCCTACCCTACCTGGATTAGAAGACACGACAAGTCCCAATCCCGGCGAAATTGTCCCAAGCAATCCTAACGATGGCGGAGTGCCTTCAGTAAAAACACCCACCCTAACAGGTGAACCCGCTCAAATTGTTGAACAGCTCGAAACCTATCAATCTCAACCCTACGGCAGTTATTTAGGGCTAAATTTCTACGGCGAGCTTGCCAGCGCCGATCAAATTTCTCAGACGCTTCAACAGCTTGCAAAAAAAACAGGGACTAATCCGGCACTGATTTACGTTTTATCGACAGGCAAAGGTTTAAAGCTTGTCTTGGTTTTACCAGGCGAAACTACGGCACCGTCCCCCTCTAGTTCCTTGTTCCCTGGGTTAGATCTGCGCCTCGCCTCAACGCAGCCTTGGAGAATGTTAGCGCAAGCCGTTCAGCCCAGCATCAGTCCCCCACCCCCAAAGCTCATTTCCTACATCGTGCCTGACGCCACGTCTGCGGTACTCAAACGCACGCTTAAAACCTTTCGCAGCCAGATCAGCGATCCCCAAAAAACCAATTCCACCAGCTATCAAGCCTCTGCCAAACAGCTTTATGACTGGATTATTGCCCCGCTCAAGCCGACGCTAGAGGCTCGACGCATTGATACCCTAGTCTTCAGCCTAGACAAAGGCTTTAGAGCAATGCCCATTGCTGCGCTCTATGACGGCAAACAATTTTTGGTGGAGAGATATAACCTAGCGCTCATTCCGAGCTTTAGCCTAACCGATACGCGTTTTCAAAATATTAAGGGCAGTAAAATGCTAGGGATGGGCATTTCCCAGTCCGCCGGAGGGTTGCCAGCACTGCCTGCTGTTTCGGTTGAAGTGCCAACCTTAACGGGTAAAATTTGGCAGGGTACAGGGTATCTAGACCAACAGGTCACACTCCAGCAATTTCAGTCTCTGGCGCAACGAGAGCAGTTTGGGATTGTCCATTTAGCAACCCATGCAGAATTTAATCCAGGCAATCTCAACGAATCTTTTATTCAGTTTTGGGATGGAAGACTGACGCTCTCAAAGCTGCGAACCATTGCGCTGAGTCAAAAATGGAATTCAAACCCAACCCTTGAGATGTTAGTGCTGAGCGCTTGCCAAACGGCCTTGGGCAGTGATCAGGCCGAGCTAGGCTTTACGGGGCTTGCCGTTCAAACAGGGGTCAAAACTGCCATTGGCAGCCTATGGTCTATTAGCGACGAAGGCACCCTGGGGATGATGAGCGAATTTTATCGAAATCTTAAAACAGCGCCCATTCGGGCGGCAGCTCTAAGAAACGCACAGATGAGCCTGTTAAGAGGCCAGGTCAGCGTTACCAATGGTCAGCTCAAATTGACGGATGGCACTCTGATTGCATTGCCTGCGGGAAGCACACAAAACAGCGTCAACCTCGCTCATCCTTATTTTTGGGCTGCCTATACCGTCGTGGGCAACTGGAATTAGGTCTGAGATTTATTCGCAAGCCTTGGCACCCAGCCGTGTCTCTTTGAGGAGATCGCACCAGTCACGGCTGAGCTGTATATTTTGAGGCTGCTCTTGTCTTTGAAGGGCTAAATCATGAATGGCATCGTACCAGAACCCTTCTTCTGCATAAGCATCGTAGGGGTGATTCGTGCTAGCGATTTTGTCTTGAAAAGACGCAGAGATTACGGCGCGCGTGATGGAACCTTGAATACTGACTTGTGACCCATCTGCGCCGTCGTCATCTGCGCCTAACGCAGAGCAGAGCAGCGTCACTTTCCAAAGATATTCTTGGCCTACTTCTAGGGTTTTAGACGCTTCATTTTCATTGAAGGTAAAGCTGTTAAGCGGCTTTTCTGGCGATAGCTTTAGCGTTTTGGTGTACTGGGGTACGGCTTCTGGTGCAGGGTTTTGACTCGCGTATAAGTCAATTCTTGCCCATGAAAATTTGTGATTTTTAAGATACCAGTAGATCGTCGGATGCTTTGCGATCGTCTGTCCGTAGTTTGAGATCGGCAAAATTGGCTCAAAGGCAAAATTTTTGGTCATGCAGCCAGAGCGGGTTGCACCCCCTTGACGGCCTTCAGGGCGCTGTATGTTTTGAGATGGGCGATACCGAGTTGCAAGACTTGGCAAGGTGGCGCAGGTTATCCCTAGCAGCGCGAAAGCCGCCGCTGCTGTTTTGAGCAAGCGAAGGTTAATGTGCATCATAGACACGATTTAGATCATTCCTTTCGGCTCTAGTGCCAGGGCGCACGATGAGGCGAAACAGGGGTTTATGGGGTTATGGACGCTGCGATCGCCTACATTGTGCCGCTAGTGTTCAAAAATTCTTGCTTCACATGCACCAACAAACCACCACAGGCATCTAGCAGCAAATTGATGACGTGGTCAAACCCGTCAGCACCGCCATAGTAGGGGTCGGGGACTTCGGTTTCTGGCGATTGACTACAAAAATCGCACATCAGGCGAATTTTGCCCTGATGAAATCCGGTGCGCTCTCGTTCTAGTAGTGTGCGGTAATTATCGCGATCCATCGCCAAGATCAGGTCAAACTGCTCAAAGTCTGGTGGCTCCACCTTTCGGCTATGACCTGTGAGGGGAATACCCTGCCGACGGGCTGCTGCCGTCATGCGGGGGTCTGGTGGTTCGTTGATGTGGTAGCCGCTGGTGCCGGCAGAATCGCAGATAATTTGCCCTTCTAACCCTACCTTCTCAATCAAGTGGTTCATGATGCCTTCAGCGGAGGGCGATCGACAAATATTACCCAAGCAAACAAACAGCAGCTTAACCGTCGCCATCTTTTTTAAGCAATCCTCTAGACATCCGCTTCAAAAATTTGGGGCACAAAGCACCCATGTAAACCATAGGGGACATGATGGGTCAAATGTAAGCGGGCAAGGGGGCCTTTTTCAAGAGCCTGATTATCTAAGATGACGATATCTGTGCGGTGATGGTCAGCATCGTAGACCAGGCTAAGGATCCAACCCGCATCTTCTGCCGTTTCATGAGGCTTTGCCACAAACAATGGCTCGCTCATAAAGCCATTGGGTGCAGCACTCCACAGGGTTTGAGTTTGTGAGTGAAGGTCTAACTTTAAGATGGCCTGAAGCGGGGCGTTGCCAGTGGGTTCATGGGTGGTGCCCATCGTCACAAATTGGTAAGAGCGGCCTGCATTCTGCGGGTTGAGGGTGGGGAACTCGCAGCAGCGTGCTGTAATGACTTCACGCTCAACGGTTTTAGCGCTAAGGTTTACCCGAAAGCGCCAGAATTGACCTTCGGGCAGCGTCGTGAAGTCAACATCTCGAAAGTTTTGGTCGGGGTCAACCGTCGGGAAATTCTCGTAACAAATGGAGTCAATGACGAGGATGTCGCCGTCTTCGTAGGCGTTGGCATGATGAAAAACAAAACACGAGGCTGTCTCAAAGGTTTGCACCTCACCTTCACCACGGGGCATGACCCAAACCCGCGTGGGCTGGTCAGCTTTGAAGTCGATACACTGACCTGCACCACGAAACCCAAACACAAAGGGGAAAGGATTGAGGGTGACGGGGTTTTGAAAAAAGATGTAGTAGTGGGGGGTAATAACAAAATCATGAATAAAGGCAAAACCAGGGATATTGAAGGTTTTTTGCCGGATTAGGGTACCTTTCAGGTCTAGCTCATGAACCGTCACCTCGGTTGATAGCCCCGTTTTGAGAGAGAAATTGACCAGAACAGGGTCTTGTCCGGCCTCGCCTGGATCGATGCGCGGGTGAGCTGACCAGGCATCACTCGGCTTAAGGATATCGCCAACGGTGCTGGTGCCGAGGGTTTCTAGGGTAGCGGGGTCTAGGGCATGGGGCAGTCCGGCTTCCCAGAGGGCTAAGAGGCGATCGCCCCAATACACCACATTGGTATTGGCAATGTTCTTCACCTTTAGGTCAAACAGATTTGCCAGCCACCCGCCGGGCTTCTGGGTACCAAACACCCCGCGATACAAAATCTTACCCGCCGCAGATTCGGCTAAAAAGCCTTCGGTGCGGACGTAGCGATTGCGGAAGGTGGCCTTACCGTCTTTGAACGTAATAGCGCAGACC
>JANNDV010000106.1:0-13242 GCA_031387975.1 Acaryochloridaceae cyanobacterium OTE_75_metabat_521
GCGGGAAGAAACCTACGAACGAGAAAAGCGGGAAGATATGGAACGCTGGCAGCGTTACAAAATGACTAACCACGCTATCCCGCATGAGCAGGTGGCAGCATGGCTGGGAAGCGTCGGCACGGATCGTGAATTACCATGCCCCAAATAGTTTGGTTGCCTGAAGCAATCGAAGATACCAAACGCTTACTTGATTTTCTGGCAGAGAAGAGTCCTGAAGCAACGGCACGGGCAGCTCAGACGATCCAGAAAGGAGCAAACACACTTACCAATTTCCCTGAACTTGGTCACCCAATGAACGATGGCACTGAACGGAGAGAGCTACTCATTTCGTTTGGTGCCGGAAGCTATGTCTTGCGCTACATCATCAGTGGAGAGATTATCGTAATCATCCGTGCATGGCATAGTCGAGAATACCGTGAATAGTTTGATACAGCGGTCGCCCATCGTTTTGTCGAGAGTTCACCCACTTCAACCCGCCTCAAACCCATACTCCACCGTACTCCATCCCTCTCTTTCTCGACAAAATAGTTCATTTTGTTGAGGGAATAATATAATTTCTGAGCAAAGAACAATAAATAGAGGAGCCTTTATCCTCCGCAATACTCATTGATACTCACTAAACGTCAAGCTTGGCCTCTTGCCGTAAACTGAGGAGCGCGATCGCCGCTACAGCAAAGCCACTGCCCAAGGCAAAAGCAGCCCCTGGACTTACAGCCTGCCATAGCCACCCTGCTAACAGACTCGCTGGTAACAGTGCAACGCCCACCAGTAAGTTTAGAAACCCGAATGCGGTTCCCCGTAAATGATCTGGCACCCGATCCGCGACCATTGCCAGCAGCACCCCTTGAGTCAGACCCAGGTACAGACCGTAGCCGCTCACAAGTAGCCAAACTTGCCAAGGGTTTTGGGTGATCGCCAGTCCCAAGTAGATAACGGCATTTAGCCCCCAGCCAATCAGCAGCAGCGTTTTACGATTGACGCGATCGCTTAGTACACCTACTGGATAAGCACTTAGCGCATAACTCAGGTTCATGACCACCAGCACTAACGGAACCTGAGCATCGGGAATAAAAACCTGCTTTGCCTTCAGCAGCAAAAAGGCTTCGCTCGAATTGCCAAGGTTGAACAGTAGTGCAGCGATAGCCAGTCCCCAGAAAGAACCACCCAAGCTTTGTAATGCTTTCCAATTGAGCGGGTTAGGTCGCTTCAGTGAATGATATGGACGCTCTGATTCACGCACCCCTAGGGCAAGACAGGCCACTGCCAGCACCGCCGGAATCAGCGCAACGCCAAAAATGAACCGGAAATTATAGGCGGCACTCATCAGCCCAAAGGCAATCAATGGCCCTAAGAATGCTCCGACCGTATCTAAAGATTGTCGTAGACCGTAAGCTGCTCCACGATTAGATGCATCTGTTGAGTCAGCAACTAGGGCATCTCTCGGCGCAACTCGGATGCCCTTGCCAATGCGATCGCCCAGCCGCGCAAGCAAGACCCAGAATGGACTGTTTGCGATCATAAAGAGCGGCTTCACAGCAGTTGATAGCCCATAACCAAAGACAGCTAATGCCTTACGGCGCTGCCAGTAGTCGCTGATGGCACCTGAAAAGACCTTTAGAATTGATGCAGTGGCTTCTGCAATACCCTCAATCAGCCCCACTAGGGCAACACTGGCACCAAGCCCTGACACCAGAAACAGCGGCAGCACGGCATGGATCATTTCGCTGCTGGTGTCATTGAGCAGACTGGTAAAGCCTAGAATCCAGATATTTCGAGGAATTTTATTCAGTGTAGACATAGTAGCAATCAGCCTGGATGACTGGATAAACTTAGCGAAATGGCAGAGTCACCAGATAATACCTGCCTCACTAGAGCTAGAAGGTGAAGACCATGCGGATTGTACCAACGGTGATTGTGCTGTTCGCAGAGTTGTTATTTGGATTGAAAATGAACTGAATATCAGGGGTAATGGCGATATTGTCCTGGATGGGAATTTTGTAAAATGCCTCTATATTCGTTTGAGTGCTATTCCCAATATTGCCTTCAATGAAAGGCTGACCGACCGCAATCGCCCCCCTTGCTCCTTTGATAAACAAATCGGAGAAGGCTATACCTGCTGACCAGGTGGAAGGATGGAGGGTTGTTCCTGTAAAGGTCGTCTCTGCAAACCCATCAAAACTGCCTGGAACCCGACCCTCAATGCTGCCATAGCCATAACGTCCAAACAGCCCAACTTTAGAACTCACTGCCCACTCTACGTTCAAGCCCCCTACATTAAAATCACGATCATTCACCGTGGCCCTCGTGTATTGCAGGCGAATAGCAAAATTCTTGGGGGCATACTCTAATTCCACTGTCCCTTGATAGGGAGAGCCAAATAGCCCCTGGTCATTGGTTGGCGTAGCAATAGGTGACTGAGCGGCACCCGCAACATAAACCAGATTTAGCCCCAAGGCTTTGCCCCCTGGTTTCCAACGCAAAGAGGCCACAGCGCCGCCAGGAACCGGAAAGAGTAAGGGATTATTTTTAAAGAAGGTTGAGGAAAAATTTTGAGCCTCGTCATTGGTATAGGTATTTAGGTCTACATAGTTGTTGACCGAATCGACCGGGCCAATTGAAGCCTGAAGATCTTTGGTGATGGGAAAAACATAGTACAGGTAATTGAGCGCTACGTTGGGGCCTGCCCCTGCATAATCCAGGTCAAAGGTGCTAAACCGGACATTGCCGCCCAATCCTGGATCTTGACCGACGACTGCCGCTGTTTGTCCACCATTCCCCGTTTGAAGCTGGGTATAGAGTAAATCTTTACCCGTAAAGCTGGTGCTGAGGTTCAGCCTCACCCGTCCCACAAACGTGGGATTAATCTCCCCGTTAAAGCTGATGTCGCCAGAGGGCGATATCCCTGGCGTGGTGTTACTGTTGCGAATCCGATTGCCAAAAGCAGCACCCGTGACGGCAAAAATGACTTCACCGCTCAGTTTGGTGGTGGTAGAAAATTGATTGGCTTCCAGTTGTGCTGTCTGGGCTTCCAAGCTATCGACTCGCCCTTTCAGGGTTGCCAGTTCAGCCTTAAATTCTGTTTGCAGCGCTTTGACGATTTCTAGATCTTCCTGCGTGGCAATGCGAGCGCTAATTTGATCCAGACAAGCATTCAACGCCGCCGCCAGTTCATAACGAGTGACCGCACGATTGCCCTTAAACGTACCATCAGGATAACCCGCGATACAGCCGTACCGCTCGACCAGAGATTGCAACGCTTGAAATGCCCAATCAGTGGGTTGAACATCAGAAAGCTGAGAGACGGAAGTCACTTGAGCCATTGGCTCAGCCTGTTCTGTTTCAGGCTGAGCCTCAGCCGCTAAGGTTGGGGTTAGAGCCAGCGCAACGATGCCTAGAGTCGTTGCACCACTGAGTACCGCGTTCCATAGGACCTGAGACATGATTTTTTTTGAACTCACACCGAAAGCTAGAATCAAGACCATCATTCAAGTGACATTCACCCAGAAGTCGGCAATGACAATTTTACCGTTGCGATTAAACTGACCCCAGAGTTTGTACTTACCGAGTTGCGGAAAGCTGGTCATAAACTGTGCTCGACCAGTAGAATCATCTTTTGCAGCATGGGCATAAATATAATCGGCTTTGGTCAGGGGTGAAGTTTCTCGGACAATCACCAAATGCCCTTTTTCTCCCAAGTAGGGCTGTAAGTCTGTTATAAGCTACACTTTTTTCTATCCATATCTTCCAGCCAATCCACGGTTTCTGATTCGATGAATGGCTATTACCACACACCGCGATGTGGAATCAGAGAAAACCAGGCAAATACGGTTCCAAGCATTACCAGCAATTCAGCACCAAGCAAAATAAAATTGTGCTTATGCACTAAGAGATGCGTTTTTAGAAATACCGTGACCCATTGTGGAGAAAGCCAGGAACGAACGGCTTGCACCAACTGAGAGGGGCGATCATAAGGGCGGTATTTGATGTGAATCATAGACATCAGCAAAGGAACGCCGCCAATTCGGATACTCATCAGCAGATGAGTCGCAAAGCATATAACCAAAACCACCCAAGAGGCAAGATGCAGCGTATACCAAATATGGGTTAACTCGCCTCGCGCCATCCACCCCTCGTCCATTTCTCGACCTGATACCAATGCAAATGACGCTCCTAATAGAAGCAATGTATTAATGATGCGGTGTAGGCTATACCACCAGATCGGCTTGCCAATCATCGACAGTTGCTGAATCGAATCTGACTGAAGTAATCGGCGGCGACCTGAGTGAAAGCTGTAAAGCGCAAAAAACGGCATGACTAATAAAAATGCTCGTCCAAAGAGTTTATGAATACCCATAATTTTTGGAACGGTTGGAATAGGGAAATGTCCAATGCGACTGTCATAAATGTTGTAGATTACAAACCCTGTTGCAATCGCAAGAATGATCAGAGCAGCAATTACTCCGTGGAGAAGTCTAAAAGATAAAAGTTGATACGGTTTCGCTTGAGCCATTTTAAGGTTACAAATCAAAAATCTCAATCTAACATCAAAATCCTGGAGATTGATCAGAATTTTGTGTATGGAGCCTTTAGAACGTCGAAAATGCGTACTTCTGAACTTGATTTACACAAAAAATTGAACATACTCAAATCCTGCAAGGATTGGCATTAGTAACGTATCACTTGCAGTCTATTTCTAGCCTTTCACAGAGAACCTTGAAGCACTGAACTACTAGATATCACCCTAGAATTCGGCAAAATCATACTCTGAAATGAAACTATGACTAAAAGTCTTAAAATATAGAGCCTCAATGGTCAGTCTCACAGACTAAAGCCTCGGTGTCGCTGCTGCTGAACCTGCACTTGTCTAAGCTTCTCTTGATAATCCGTAAAGTCCTGCTTTATCCGCTCATGCTGGTTCTCGTGTAAGGGTTTACCCTGTCTGTAGTCCTCAGTGATTTCTTGAATGCGCTGCACATACGCTTGCGGTCTACCCAGCTTAATAGCCATCTGCTTCCATCCCTGTAAAGCCTCCAGCACCTTCTCTTTCTGGCGCTGCTGTTCTTGGGCTTGGCGGATCTGCTCCTGGGCTTGATGGATTTGACCCATACGCTCCTGCACTGGCTCCAGCTTGAGGATGTCTCGACACTGGTGCATCTGCTCACCCTTTGCACTATCGCGCCACTCAATATAGGTTCGCGCCTCCTGCTGCCATGCCCTAAACGTCTCCTGGGTGGTCTGAATCCGTCGCCCTAGAATCGACTTCTGGCTCGTAGTCTGCTCTAGAGCCTGCTTAGCCGCCTTCACTTCCTTCGGGTCTGAACCGAAGATATATTTCCATGAACGCGCTGGCCCTAACGTCTCCAGCGCTTGACGCTGCTGGTTGACCATATCTCGCAGTTGCCTGTCCTGCTTCTTCAGCCGCTCTAGCTCACCATGAAGCTGTTCTGCTCTGTTTACATCCGGTTTCGACGGCGGCTGTTTGAAGTAGTCCTGAACTTTAGCCGCAATAGACAACAACTGTTCATCACTCCAACTTTGGGCGATCGCCATTTGTCGCTGAAGCTGCTGAACCTGCGGGTCTTCTACTTCAGGCGCTTCTGGAACTTGTTCATTTGAATCACTAGACTGTTCACTCTCCCATTGATCCGCTCCAGCATTGGACTGAACTTCCAGTTCAGGAACAGTCCGGCTAACCCCATCCCCAATAGACTCGTTAAGATGATCGCCGTCGTTAGGGTGATTAAGAACGTCTTCGTACTGATTTCCGTTCTGTTGAGTAAGACCTGAATCGGGTTTAAGCGGTTCGCCAGCTTGGGGATGAATGCCTTGATCTGGTTCAAGTCTTGGCTCGTCTGCTCGGTCAATTTCTGCTGTTGTTGCTTCAGCGCCTGGATTTCCTGGATTTGCTGCTGCTGTTGGGTTTCTAGGCTCTGATTGCGTTGGACGAGCTGGTTCAGGTTCGTGGTGAAGCTTTCTATCGTCTGCCGCTGGGTCTGCATCAATTCCGTCATCTGCTCCAGTTGCAGATCGCTGGCGCTCTGACGTTCTACGAGTGCGCTCAAGCTGTTCTGACAAATCTCTAGCACGCTCTGCAAGCTCTGTAAATCGGCCTCTAACTGGGGCGATATCGCTGGGGGGACTAACGCCATCTGCTGCGCGGGTGGGTTCTGCCTGTTCTGCTGGCTGATCTGTTTGGCAATCTGATTGAGCTGGCTCTGGATACTGTCGAGCTGGCTGTTCTCGCTGGGGTTTTGCTTTCCGTTCAAGGTCATCGGTCATACCTGGGAATAACGACAATTGCTGCACTGCTACGGTTTGAGTGGGCACAGGTTCAGAGATGAGCGGTTGAGGTCGTTGGGCGATCGCCTCCACTAAATCCATCGCATTCTCTTGAGCCTGGGTGACTTGAGCGCTCAAACCTAACGCCGCTCGGTTCAGCGTCAGAATCTGTAAGCTCTCCTTCGCCCTGGTCAGTGCCACATAGGTTTGTTCACGGCCTGGATTCTGTCCTGGTGCCCAAATCGCCTCGGCGCTCGTCCAGCCTTGGGCACTATAGACCGTTCGACAATAGGCATAGTCCGAATGCAGCAGTTGATCAGCGGTGACGGTGTAGCGCTGTCCTTTGGTGCGAATCTCAATGGTGTTATCTGGATTCAGCGCTTCAATGGTGTACGGCTGTCCATTGGTTTGATTTCGGGTTCTCTGGTTACGGGTGAATCTGAGTCTGTCGCCTTCTCTAATCTCTAGACACTGACACTGATAGACTTCACGCTCTTTGTATTGGTTTAGTGGCAGCTCAAGGAGCTGGCCTGTGCGGTCTTTGAGCATGAGACTTTGCCCTCTTACCTCCGCCACTCGGTAATAGGCATCAGGGAATGAATCGGTATGGCGGTAGAACCGGATCACGTCTCCCGTTTGATAGCTGTACGCCTGGGTTAAGGCTTGAGGGTCTAGCTTTTTGGGATAAAGAATCTGAATCGTTCGGGCTGTTTCCCCTAACGTGCCCTTGGCGATATAGTTCGCTCTAATTTGCTCGGTGATGGCTTGGCGGTCTTGATTGGTGTCGCACAGAATGAGCGTTCGGGCTTGTTCTCTGGAGTCTCTGGCTAAATACTGTTGAACCACGGACTGATTACGCTGAGTCGGATCTGGTATCTCTTGAATACACTCATGGCGATCTAGGGTTTCTAGCGCTTCATTCGTTTGTTGCTCGGCGGCTAAGTTCGCAGCGATAAACAAATGGGGCGTTTTTTGTCTCAAGTTTTCGGATAGGGTGACGGTCTTGAGATTGCTGCGCTCTTGGAGTAAGCGGAAGGGTGCGCCTGCTTCAATGCTGTTGAGCTGTTGGGTATCGCCGACTAGAATAATTCGTCCTTCTGTGGCTTGGGCTTTACGAATCAGGCGCTCCATCTGCTGTGATGAAATCATCCCTGCTTCATCAATGAGTAGGGTTTCTCCTCTTGGGGTTTGCTCATTAGGAGTGAGCAGGTATCGGTCTAGGGTCGTTGACGGGATGAGGGTTTCAGTCTCTAAGGTTTGGGCAGCGGCGGCACTGGGCGCTAGTCCTCTAAGTTGGGTCTGAGCTTCAGGATCTAGACATTCTCTGAAGGCATTGAGCATATAGGTCTTGCCTGCTCCAGCATTGCCCTGAACTAAGGTGATCAGGTCTGGGCTGGTGGCAATGTGGTTGAGCGCTTGGGTTTGGCCTTCATTGAGCTGCGTGGCCTGGGCGATCTGGGTGATTTTCTCTTGGGTTGAAAGTGGGGCTTGGGTGGTTTGTCCGACGTTGGCAGTCTGTAGGATGAACTGTTCACGCTCTAGGCTTTGCTGAGTGGTCAGTCGTCCATCCTGGGTAGCGATGAGGGTTGGATGATTGTCTAAAGTGGGTTCAAGTTCTAAAGGGCTGTAATGCTCTTGGGTATGGGCAAGGGCAACTCTCAGCAGTTCTTGACGAGTAAGCGCCACTTTATAGGCCGTGGCGCTCTCGATGGAAGCGTTCATGACCTCGTTCAAACTGCCTGGATGGGGGGTTAGCTCATAGAGTTTATTCAGCGTTTGGATGGGCTGCGGATGGATAATACCGAGGCGATCGCTCTCCTGTTGCCATCTCTCCTGCTGCATTTCTCGGTCTATAGGTTCGTTCTTATTGAGCTTTATAGGGCGGCTCTCTAAACAGGCGATTTCTTTCTGTTGGGCGGTGGCATGTTCAATCTGAATATTCTGCGCGGCGAGGTGTTCTCTAATCTGTTGGCGGCGACCGCTGAAGGCTTCAAGCTGTTCTTTTTGATAGCCCTTTATCTCAAAAGTATGGGCGGCTGTCCATTCAATTTCATAGCCCTGTTCTTTGAGGTGATGGGCAAAGGTATGGTCGTAATAGGCTCCAATGGTCTTCTTCTGAATGAACAGTTCTCGACTATCTAGGGTGCGGGTTTTGCCGTCTTTGCACAGGGTCTGATTCAGGATGACGATATGGGTGTGGAGCTGCGGCTCCTGTTTACGATTGTCGTCATGTTCAAATAGGGCAAACTGACCTTGTTGGGTTTGTTCTCGTTTGAGCTGTCCCTGGTCTTTGACCTGGGCATAGATGCAGTTTTGTTCGATGTATTGGACGGTTGAATGGACGGCTTTTCGATGGGCTTCTAGAACGCGCTCGTCTTGGTCAATGAGCGCTTTTAGGGATGCTGATTTACAGGCAGATAGCGTTATATCCCATCCGGCTCGGCTATTTTTTTGTTTGCGTCTGAGTTCGTTTCCCTGCGGGTCTTGGCCTTGACAGGCTTGCTGCCAGTCCTCTTTATGGATGGTGCCTTCTAAGCCTTGGTACGCTGCAAAGCTGCCTTGCCATTGAGAATTTTGCAGCCCTTCACCTTGGCTGTAGTAGTTGTCCTTAGAGTGGTATTGCTCTAAGGCACTGGCGGTCATGGCTTTACTAAGACTGGCAACCATCTTTAGAACTGAGACGCAGCGATCTGAGTTTAGACTTTCTCTATTATGCAGATTTTGGGCTACATTTTGAGGCTTTTTGAGTTCAGTAAGTAATGTGTGATATTTTCTTAAGTCGGGAATCTGAGGGTTATTCTGGGGTGGTTGCATGGGGGTAAGTCTGGATAATTTTTTTTCTGTTGGGGGTAAGCTGTCATAGGTTGTCGGGGGTAGTCTGTCAGGGCTTGTCGCTCCTTGTCATGGGTTACGCCATTTGAAGATGTTTGAGTTCGGTTTGTCTTCGTTGAGGGGTTGGTCATGCCTAAATCTGCTTACAATCCAGATGAGTTATTCTTCTCCGATAAGGATGATGGTTTTCTTGAGGAGCGGCTTGAGAAGTTCTCCAAGATTGATTCAAAGGCTAAGTCTCATCGCAGCACCATCACTCGGTTAATGCCGCTGATTCGAGGCTGTCGGGATAAAGGGCATTCTTGGGAGTTTATCGCGGGTATCTTTCAAGAGCGCTATCCTGGCCTTTCTGCGGCATTGCTGAGAAAGGTGGTCTATGAGATTGATCCGTCTCTTAAACCCTCTGTCGGTAAAAAGGCAGTCCATCAGGTTGTGTCTTTGATTCCTGAGTTGGATGAGGAGAAGGCTCATAAGGTTAAGCAAAGTAAGGCTGTTGTGAATGCCATTCCTGAACTAGACGATTCTGAGGTGTAAGGGGGTTAATGGTTCAATAGCTTGGTTTTTGTCGGGGGTGTTGTCGTGCTTTGTCGGGGGTCAGCATGTTAGGGAAGAAAGAGGCGGCTGATTATCTGGGGATGAGTACCCGTACCCTTGAGCGCTACGTCAACGATGGACGGCTCAGTGTTCGCTATGAAGAATCGGCTAATGGTCAAATCGCTTTGTTTGACCCAGAAGAGTTAGACCAGCTCAAAGAACAAAAGCAGATTCCCAGAATTAAACCTGCTGCAATCGGTTCTGAGTTAGCCCCGACAACTAGCGACATCAATCTGTCGGGCAATGTCGTGGGTCTATTTACTCCCTTCCAAAGACTCATAGAGCGCTTGATTTTAGCCTTGAACACTAGGGATGACTTTAGACAAAAAATTACGCCGTCTCAGCTCCAGGGCAAGTTATTACTCAAGATTTCAGAAGTGCAGGTTTTGACTGGATTAAGCCGTGAATTTTTAATTGAATCCATCAAGGATGAAAGCTTAAAAGCGCAAATCATTGGCAAGGCATATCGAATCAAGTTCAAAGACCTTGAACGGTTCATTGACGAGTTGTAGACCATGACCAGGGTGATCGCATGTCTTGTTCCTCATGAGCTGCTGCTTATCGACCCGTCAGTGCCTATGTTCTCTGAATGCAGCTCAGTATCAACCTTCTCTCGTAAGTTCTGGCTGTCTTGATTGAGAGACATTCCCCCCCCCTAACAAAAACCCTCTAGCAGGAGCCAAGGAGTGGAAGTCAAGAGCGTAGCGAAGCGGAGAGCGTAGCGTCTCTTGACTGAAACGACTGCTCCGTATAATCCCGATCTTTAGGGGGGGGGTCTTATTCTTGCAGCTTAGCGATCCGGATCTTCATGCAAGATCTCTATGACGCTTCAAAAATTCAAGCATCAATTCTAAGGTGTCTAGCAGCGCTCGGAACACCTCTTAATCTTTATTCTTTACGATTCATCGTCTAAGAGTATTACGTCTGTTCTAGCTCATTTTAGAGGTGTCTCAATCGATCCTCAGAGGTGTAGTTACCCACAAATATAAAAAGGAACGCGCGAATATTAATTAATATTTTTCTTTTATTTAAGATTAAAGAAAAGATTAATAAAAGATTAGAGAGATTTTTGACGACGCTTGAAAGCATTGATATATATAGGTTGCAGGAGTTTTCCACAGGGGTATTTTGTGTGTCGAAACCCGTGCCTTGTGTGTGTCGAAACCCGTGCCTTGTGTGTGTCGAAACCCGTGCCTTGTGTGTCGAAACCCGTGCCTTGTGTGTCGAAACCCGTGCCTTTGTGTGTCGAAACCCGTGCCTTTGTGTGTCGAAACCCGTGCCTACTTGCTCTTGATCAAGGTAGTCAAAGTCCTTTTAACATTCACAACGTCGCTCTCGATGTCATAGCTTTGCAAAAAGCCCATCTGCACCAGGGCATTCAGGGCATTGCGAATGTCACGCTTGAATCCTGCGGGCTGCTTGTTTCGGCTCCCCGTCAATTCCTGCAAAGTGGATAACTTCACAGGATGCGGATCACGGTGGCTGCTGTAGTAAGCATGTAAGGCTTGAGCTAAGGGTTTTCTCCGTAACTTCAATCGCTGCTGCCAATCAATTGCTGTCCACTGGCTTTCACCAAACAAACGGATTAGTTTTTGATTGAGTTCTATCGTGTAATGGCTGGTAATTTCATCTTTGATGCCACCCTCAATCAACGATCCAAAATAGGTTTTACCCTCATGGGTAATTTCAATGGAACATGCATTAAGGCGCGTTATGGCTTCGTGTAATCGCCTATGTTCAGATCCGCCTGTGTTTACACTAAGAGACTTCAGTATTCCGTGCCCAGTAAAACTGCACATGCTGCCAAGTGGATGCGCGCGCGCCAGATGAACAAGTGTTTCCCATAGAGTTAAGTCCTCTTGGTTTAACTGCTCTCCAGTAAATTTAACAGTGATGCCCTTCTGACTCGTTAAAGTTATCCCCTTCATAAAAACGCGGTCTTTGCTCTGGATCGCCGCAAACAACGCTGAACGAATAAAGCTGTTTGGAGTGCCACGCTGTTGATCGCGCCATAAGGGAAGCTGAATAACCTCTGCAAATTCTCGTTGACGGGAAATTTCCGCCATGTTTTGACAACGCTTCTCAACGTCCTCTAACCATGCTTTCCGCTGCGGCTGCTCATGAGTCATAATCTACTTCACTTACGCTATTGGCGGCTTGCCATACTTTACAAATAGAGCATTAACCGCACCAATGAGCAATTCCTGCTGCGTAGTGTCCTGCTCAATCGCCAGAATTGAAAGTTGCTTTTCAGCCGCTTCATTCATATAAAAGATTTTGCCTCGCTTTCCAATCCGATCAGGGCGGATCTCTGCCTTACGTTTGCTAGCTCTAGTTGGAATTTCGGGCACGGTCGGTGTTTCTTGAGCATCGTTTGATTCATCAAGAAAGCTCGGTTTTCGCTTACTTCTGGTTGTCATAGTGTATAACCCCCTATATGGTTTTCCGGTAATACGGATAGATGTTTATAAGGATAGCCTTTCTTTGATACAAGCGAAAAGGGCTGCGATCTCTTCTGCTGCCTTGCCCTGTGGTTCGTATTCATGCACAGCGGAACTGGTCAACAAGGCATGGCTATAAGCTGCCCTTTGATAGATAAACACGGGTAAGACCTCTAGTCCATCCCGCTCCAGCTTTGCCCGCGCTTTATCTGCCATACTGCCGCGTGGGGCTTGGCTAATCAGTACAGCGGCAGGAGTGTTGGTTAGCTTCGCTATGTTTGCCGTATCCTTGGCTGTTTTTAGGTCAAACAGATTAGGTCTTAAGGGCATCAAAACGAAGTCGGCTAGATTTGCAGCTTTTGCCGCCTCCGCGTTGGAATGAGGAGCAGTATCGACAATAACTAGATCAACCCCGCTTTTTTCACACGCTGCCAATAGACGAGGAAGCTTATCGGCTTCGGTTTTAGTAGAGTCTAGTTTCGGAGATTGCCTATCGTTTTCCGCGCGGCCTTGGTTCCATTCATGTGCGCTCCCTTGTGGATCAAGATCGAGAATAACCGGATGCAGTTTCTTTGTATTGGCGTAGGCAGCAAGATGCACGGCGATCGTACTTTTGCCAGTGCCGCCCTTTTGGGCAATGATCGCTAAGACTTTAGGTTTCATACCTCGCCTGTGGTTATAGGGTTATACGGATAGCCGGACAGACATAAATCCAACAATACGTTAATACGAGAATACGTATAGCCATGTCAATTCTCGGATGGCTTGCTTTTAAGTTGCACAAGGTGTAAAAAGGTTGTAAGAAGTTGTATATACCCTAGAAGGCCATGTCTAAAACAGTGAACACTGGCGTGAAGCTAGATGAGGCGCTGCACACACGCCTAAAGGATTTAGGTGCGCTTAAGGCGCGGACACCCCACTGGCTGATGTGTGCAGCAATTGAAGAATATATAGAGCGGGAAGAAACCTACGAACGAGAAAAGCGGGAAGATATGGAACGCTGGCAGCGTTACAAAATGACTAACCACGCTATCCCGCATGAGCAGGTGGCAGCATGGCTGGGAAGCGTCGGCACGGATCGTGAATTACCATGCCC
>JANNDV010000110.1:0-6848 GCA_031387975.1 Acaryochloridaceae cyanobacterium OTE_75_metabat_521
GAAGGCTTAGCCGATCGCATTGAGCCTAAAACCACCTGGGACGACCTGATCTTGCCGCCACTCTCTCAAACCGCACTCAAGGTAATTATCTCCACCTGTCAGCATCGCTCCGTCATTTATGACGAATGGGGCATGGGTGGCAATACCCGACGCGGCATGGGTATTACCAGTCTGTTTTATGGCCCGAGCGGTACAGGTAAAACCACCGCCGCTGAAATTATTGCCCATGACCTCAATCTAGACCTGTACCGCGTAGATTTATCTCAGGTGTCTAGTAAGTACATTGGCGAAACCGAAAAGAATCTTGAAAAGATCTTTACTGCCGCGCAGCAGTCTGGGGCGGTCTTATTGTTTGATGAGGCGGATTCTATTATTGGTAAGCGTAGTGAAGTCAAAGACTCCAAAGACCAGCATGCCAATCAGACGGTGGGCTATCTGTTGCAGGCGATGGAGCAGTTTTCGGGGTTGGCAATTCTGACCACTAACTTACCCAATTCTATAGACCCTGCCTTTAATCGCCGCATTAAGTACCGCATCCGGTTTGAGTATCCGACGCAGGAGCAGCGGGTCAAGATCTGGGAGAAGAATTTTCCGGCGACGGTGCCGACGAAGAATTTATCGTATGTGCGATTGGGGCAGGCGATTTTGTCGGGGGCGGCGATTGGTAAGTCGGCCCTTCAGGCGGCGTTTATGGCACGGATGGAGGAGGAGCCAGTGCAGATGAAGCATGTTCATCGGGCGATTGTGCTTGAAGGGCTTGCGGATGGAAGGCGGTTGACCCCAGAAGAAACCTATGGTTGGGATATTAACTAGAATATTGATTTTTGAACTAGGGGTATTTGCACTAGAGGCATGAGGAAGGCGACGCGATGTCTGGCTATTTAGACCCGCCAGGGTTAATTTTGACGCTGTGTTTTAAGAAGATGCCCAAACTCGATGTGGTCGAGATTCAAAAGCGGCTGATGCAGATTGAGCCGCTCCATAGTGTCCCTCAGGTATTGCTGAACTATGACCCTTACCCAAACCTACGGATTGAGTACGAGCAGTATCCGCCCCCCGATGGGACAGATTATTGTCTTTCTCTACAGCGCTTTTGTGTGGAGGTGTTGGGCTTTGACCGTCCGGTTTCAGACCGTGAGCTAGACCCAACGACCTCGTTGCTGCCGTGGTTCACTAAGCCCCGTGAAGATTTACGGGGGCATCAGGCGCAGTTGCGCTGTACCTACAAAGGCTATGCGGCAGACTTTACCGAGCGAATCGTTGCGCTCTACAAGGTGGCTTACTGCTTTGCAGAGTCTGGGATGATGGGGTTCTGGGATGAAAATATCAATATCTGCCATCCCACAAGTATCCTGCCGATGCTGTTTGAGCCGCCTTACCTGTGTGTGAACACCTGTCGGGCAATGCCTTATTTTGGGCTATGGAATAATATGTCTTCCTTTAAGCGTCCGGGGGGCGGTACTTGGTTTTATACCAGGGGTAATTATCGCTTTGGCATTCGCGATTTTGCATTTTTAGGCCAGTCAAATCAGGCCTATTATGCGTATCAGTTATTCTTTGAGCTATTCACCCAGGTATTTCGCAGCCGCCTTCAGATGGAGGTGGGCGATACGCCGGAGATTCGTCCAGATGTATGGGTTTCGTTTAGTCGGGTGTTTGAGTTTGTGGAGGTGTTGGGCAGTCCTTTGGGGACGCTGGTGGTTCAGGTACATGGGGATGCGAATCCAGACTCCGATGGGAAGGAGGGGAGTATTTGGCAGATGTCTTGAGGGTGGGCAGTGATGGGAGCAGTCGCTTGTGGCTTAATGAAGCGGTTTTTCTATAACTTATGCTTTTTTAATAAGATGCTCGAAAGTTAAACCTGTTGTTTATCTCTAGGGTGAAAACGTAATCCTGCTTTTGCACTTAATGTTCTGGTTCAGCCAGATGAATGCCGTGGGCAATAAACTTTGTCACCCATACTTCAAGGTCTGGATCTGGCAGCTCAGCCTGAATCGATGCCGCGATTTGCTGTGCCTCTTCTCGGGTGGCGGCAAGGGCAAACACCGTCGGCCCAGACCCAGACATCATTGCGCCGAGGGTTGATTGTGCTGCCAGTTTCTCTCTCAATAGCCCCACCTGAGGATGATGGCTTAACACTACCTTTTCTAAGTCATTGTGGAGGGCTTGACCAATGGATGCGGCATCGTGATGAGCGGACTCTTGGTGCGCAGCTATCGCCCCTAATAGTCCCACCGATGGCCCCGTTCGCCGCCGTTCTTCTTGGGCAGCAGGCGTGTTGGCGTAGGTAGTGCCATAGACTTGCCGATAGGTTTGATACGCCCAAGGCGTAGAAACCGACAGGCTTTGATATTTTGCTAAAACCGCATACAGCCGATCAAGATTGGGCAGGGGCGACAGTTCTTCGCCACGTCCCAGCGCCAAGGCTGTGCCGCCAGAGATGCAAAACGGCATATCTGAACCTAACTTTGCCGCTAGGGCATGGAGTTCATCCTGGGCTAAACCGAGATTCCACATCAGGTCTAGCCCCACTAGCACCGCCGCACCATCCGTAGAGCCACCCGCTAACCCTGCGCCGATTGGGATATTTTTTTGAATGGTAATTTCTACGCCCCCATGCCCTGGAAAGCAATCTTGCATCAGCTTTGCCGCGCGGTAGGCCAGGTTACTCTCATCTAGGGGCACTTGAGGATGGGTGCAGTGGAGGAGGATGCGATCGCCCCCCAAATGCTTCAGCTCAATTTCATCTGCTAAGTCTACGCTCTGCATTACCATGACCAGCTCATGGAACCCATCGGGGCGGTCGCCGATAATTTCGAGCAGCAGATTAATTTTGGCAGGGGCAATCAGGCGATAGGAGCGCATAAAACTCTGAAATATTTAGGATGCGGCAGCGGCAGCAGGCGTTAAAAGACGGCTTAACGCCACCCAATTCGCCACGCTTAGCTCTTCCGCGCGGGCTTGGGGGTTAACACTGATTCCCTCAAGTATGACGGTTAAGCGGTCTGGCTCCACAATGGATTTGAAATTATTGCGTAACATTTTGCGACGACTTTGAAAGCCTAGCCGCACCAGCGTCGAGAACCACTGCGGCTGCTCTACAGGGTCATGATACGGGCGAGGCCGCAGCCGGATCACCGCAGAATCAACCTTCGGGGGCGGAAAAAAGGCTTTCGCCACCACATCGCAAATCCAGTCGCACTCTGCTAGGTATTGGCAGTGAACCGAGAGCGCACCATAGGCTCTAGAGCCAGGTTTAGACGTAATCCGCTGTGCGACCTCTTTTTGCACCAGCAGCACTAGGCTATCAAAGGCTGGACTGGTGGGCTTTGCGACGGTTCCAATTACTCGGTCTAGAATTGGCCCTGTGATGTTGTAGGGGATGTTAGCCACCACCTTATTGGGATAAGATGCTGGCGGGATAAATTTACCCAGCTCCATCTCTAATATGTCGCCTTGGAGCAGCAAAAACCGCTCATGTTTACCAAATTTTGCCACCAGCTTGGGGCACAGGTCACGATCAATCTCAACAGCAGTGACTGAGGCCGGAGTTTGTAGCAAAAATTCAGTCAGTGCGCCCATGCCGGGGCCAATTTCTAAAACGCGATCGCCCTCCTGTAGATCCGCCGCTTTTACAATAGAGTGCAGCGCTTTTTCACTGCGGAGCCAGTGCTGACCAAACTGTTTACGAGGATGAGACACGCGATCGCCTAGGTGGAGGGTTTAAGTGAGTCAATCTCGTATGATATCTTAGGTAAGCGTACGGGGGCGTGGCGGAATGGTAGACGCTACGGACTTAAAATCCGTTGACTGTAAGGTCGTATGGGTTCAAGTCCCTTCGCCCCCATTATTTAGAGAAGCGGCTCTTTACTTAAAGAAGAGCCGTTTTTTAATGGGCTGTTCTTATTTACGGAAGTTACGCGCAAAAAATGGAACAAAATACTAAAATAAAACGACAATTACCTTATCTCTCTATCCTTATCAACTTAAAGTATCTATGCGTAGCCAATTTTCTCAGCGTGTTTTGCCAGTTTCTCTCGGTTTAGCGTTTGCGTTAACGCTTTTCACCAATGCCTCAACTCAGGCGACAACGCCCGTCAAGATGGCTGAGATGATGAAATCTCCCGCGATGATGAAAAAATCTCCCGCAGCAAAAGCGCCTGCTAAGCTGGGCACCGTTGTAGGCGTTGCCTCTAGCATCAGCGATTTCTCTACGCTGGTAGCGGCAGTAAAGGCAGCAGGTTTGGTCGATACGCTCTCTGGCCCTGGCCCATTTACGGTTTTTGCGCCCACCAATGCGGCCTTTGCAAAGCTCCCCAAAGGAACGGTTGAGAGTCTTTTGAAGCCCGAAAATAAAGCAAAGCTACAAAAGATTTTGACCTATCACGTTGTTTCAGGGAAAGTTCCCTCAACGGCTATTAAGCCTGGTGCTGTGAAAACGGTAGAAGGCAGCACGGTGAGTCTTAAGTTTATGGGCAAAAGCGTTATGGTCAATAACGCCAAAGTCATTAAGGCCGATGTGCCTGCAAGCAATGGTGTCATCCACGTTATTGATACCGTGCTTTTGCCTAAAATGTAGGTCATTGCTCAATCACAATGGTGGCTAACACTTGGGTTAGTTTTGACCAAGTTGTTTGAAGTAAGTTTGAAGTGGGTGAGCTTGATTAAGCTCACCTTTTTTATTGGCTTTTGATCCAATTTCAATTTTTAGCGCGATGGGTGAGCAAGCCGCTCACCACCTCACAAAAACCCTCTACTTCTGGCTGGGTTGTGACGTATTTGGGCCTGTACCGAAGGCGATCGCCATATTTCAAAATATTGGCGACCCCCACTGAAACCGGAAAAATATCGGGGTCAAACATGGCTTCATCATTGGGGCTATCCCCCACAGTTAATATCTGATCAGGATGAAGCGTCGGGAAGTGCTGCGCTAACACCTGCTGAATCCCCCATGCCTTATTTTGAAGCAGCGGCTTGATGTGGCACTGAACGGTACTGTAGGTAAAGCTCCAGCCCAATGCCTCACACTGAAGGGCGATCGCCGCTAATTCGCCTTCACTCACCCCTTCCACATCAAACGTCCAGTCCGTCAGCCGAAACGCATTATCTGTCGATTCTTTGATGTGTGGGTACTGCCGCCGGATCACAAGAAACGCCTCTGATAGCTGCTGCCGATGCACAGCAAGCGCTGGCACATTGCCCAAAAGCTGGTAAGCACCCGTTTTAGGAAAGTAAACCCCGCCATTTTCGGCGATCGCCCCCACGACAGGCAGATAAGACCGCAGGGCATCTACCCACCCTGCGGAACGTCCTGTGACCAGCAGTAGCGGAAGGTTAGCTTGGTTAAGTTGGGCGATCGCCACCAGCAGCTTTGGCGTAAATAAATCAGAACAGGTCAGCGTCCCGTCTACGTCACTTGCAATCAGCCGAATCTGAGGGGCATCATTGACCAGTCCGTCCAGAGAGAGTAGCGGCATTCTTTATGGGCAACTAATTGGGGTATTTAATTAGGACGAAAATAAACGGTCATTTCACGATCTTCTGTGCCCACAAAAATAGGTGCTGTGGTTCGCAGCAGCCCATTGTTGCCCACAAAGACCTTACCCTGTCCTGGAACCCCGTCCACGGACGTAATTGCAAGGACATGCCCACTTTTGGTGGCCTCAAGCTGTCCCTGAAACACCACCGTTTTAGCCTTGGGTTCAGTTGCCATCAGCGTTAGACGCGTCACATCTTTTGCCGTACTCACCGTGATGCGCGTTAGGCCATACCGTTCTTCCTTCGTTTTGACAGTAGAAGGGTACATCACCAAGGCTCCCTGCCCCAGATAAGACGGCACGGCTGAGACGACGGGTATTAAACTAGGCTTTTTAGGTGCCTGCAGAGCTGGAGTTTCAGCCGCTGCTGCATCTGCAATGGGCGCTTCTTGTAGGGTCAACTTTCCGGTCGCCTTTACCTCGCCCTTCAGCAAAGGGCCATTGCCAAACAGTGAACAGGCTGCTTTATCCTGCGTTTTGAGTCCTACGGTCTGGCAAGAAATATCGAGGGTATATTTAGCAGACTGTCGATCTTTGCTGTACTGATACCTTGCCAACAAAGACTTATAGCCGCTGCGACCAAGATACAGCTTAGAAGTGGGCACAATGCTCCAGGTGTAGGTGTCGATGCGTTGGCGATCACCATTCCCCCCTGTCAGCACCACCGCCCCCAGACTCTCGGCAGTAAGGGTCGTATTTTCTACAGGCAGCGCAACCACGGTTTTAGTGAGCTGTACCTGTAGCTGCTTCATCTCATCAACTGGAGCGATCGCCTCAAAGGTCAGCACAGAACCCTGATTCTGTACTCCATTCTGTGCGCCTATGGCCTGTGCCAGAAGTAAGGCATTAGGAAGATTTCTAGGGTTTGGTTTGGGTTGAAGTGCCTGCGCGCTTGCGCCTGCCATCCCCCACCCTGTCAGCATTAATAAGATAATGCTGCGCTTCATCCTGAGATTTTGTACCATAGTTGCCTCGCTTGAAAGCCCATTCACACATTAAAATCGCACGTTATTACAATACGCCATCCCCAAAACCGCGATCGCTGACTAGCAGTGACGCAAAATTGTAAAACTTGTGCCAGGAAGTTCGGTTATCTGGATATCCACACCCACTGCAAGCAGATTTGAACGGGCTACAATAAATTTGCTCAGGTTTAGCACTCTCTTGATCAGAGTGCTAATGTCTTATCCCCAAGGATTTGTGCAGGCTGGCTGATTCGCACAAGCTGATTGTGTGTGCTGCCCTTGTCTGCTGTAGCAATTGTTTAACGAAGCCCATCTCGAGGAAGCCTAAGAATGTCCAAACTGCTCG
>JANNDV010000122.1:0-17494 GCA_031387975.1 Acaryochloridaceae cyanobacterium OTE_75_metabat_521
TAGTAAACCCATGGGTCTCCAGGTTAACCAAAGCCGACTGTGTGCCGAGGCTGTTCTCTAAACTCAGTTGTCCTAGTACATCTGATGCGGGGTTCCCCCGGCAGTCAGGTTTAACCCTAGAGACCCCCTAGACCGCTCCTAATTTAGGTAAGTTTTTGAAGTTTGATTCAAATGCTCGTCTAAGTCAGGAGCGGATAGTTTTTTAAAGTCTTGCTCAATCTCAGATTTCACCAGATAGGTGAATCGATCGTGATATAGATAGGTGGATCGGCGGCGAAACATTTTGACCCGCACACCGCAAGGAAACTGACGATGATTGCAGCAGCGCCCTCACTCTCTGGTCTAGACAATCTTCGAGTCGCATTGCCCCATATCGCCGGAGCGGAAGCAGACCTTGCCGCCATCACCAATCATTCTGAACCTATCTTTCTCTCTAAAACAAATCTGCGCCTAGAAAACATTACCGCTGGGTTTGCTTGCGCCCTACACATGCATCAGCCCACCATCCCTGCCGGAGCCAATGGTGAGCTGATTTGTAACCTGCAAAATATGTTTGAGCACCAAGGCGACGGCGATAACCACAACGCCAGCGTCTTTGCCTGGTGCTACAGCCGCATGGGGGATTTTATCCCTGAGTTGGTAGAGCAAGGCTGCAACCCGCGCATCATGCTCGATTACTCTGGCAACTTGCTGTGGGGACTCGTCCAGATGGGACGCGATGACATCTTGAACAATCTCAAGCGCATCACCTGCGAACCCCAATATCAGCCCCACGTCGAGTGGCTGGGTACGATGTGGAGCCATGCCGTAGTTCCCTCTACGCCAATCCCCGATCTCAAGCTTCAGATTCAGGCTTGGCAGCAGTACTTTGCCTCTATTTTTGGCACAGAAGCGCTTCAGCGCGTAAAAGGCTTTTCGCCCCCAGAAATGCACATGCCTAATCACCCCGATGTGCTATTTGAGTATATTAAAGCCCTCAAAGAATGCGGCTATCGCTGGCTGATGGTGCAGGAGCATTCCCTCGAAAACCTGGATGGCTCAAGCCTAAGCCAGGCGCAGAAATACATCCCAAACCGATTGGTGGCCCGCAATTCTAAGGGCGAAACCATCAGTATTACAGCGCTCATTAAAACCCAAGGGTCAGACACCAAACTGGTGGCGCAGATGCAGCCCTACCACGAAGCCAAAGGCTGGGGTCGCCAAACCATTGGCGGCATCGAAGTCCCTTCCCTCGTGACCCAAATTGCCGATGGCGAAAATGGCGGCGTGATGATGAACGAGTTCCCCCGTGATTTCCCTAGACCTTGGCACGAAATCCGCGATCAGCAATCTGGCGTGGTGGGCTTTAACGGGACAGAATACCTGGAGCTAATTGAGGCAGCAGGGGTGAACCCAGAGGAATACCCCACCTGTCAGGCCGTACAGCAGCACAAGATTTGGCAACAGGTCGACCCAGACCATGCGACTGTGGCAGCGGTTGAAGGGGCGATCGCCGATCTCAAAGCCACCGACCATCAGTTCCACATGGACGGCGCATCCTGGACAAACGACCTGAGCTGGGTGCAGGGCTATGAGAACGTACTGGAACCGATGAATCAGCTCAGCGCCCATTTCCATGAAAAATATGACCCGCTGGTGCAGGCCGATCTATCGGTGACGCAGCGGCAAGACTACCAAGAGGCACTGCTCTATAACCTGCTTGTGCAAACAAGCTGCTTCCGGTACTGGGGGCAAGGCACCTGGACAGACTATGCTCGTGAACTGTACCGACGAGGAGAAGCATTGGTTCACCCCGAAAGCCTCTAACACCCGTGAATAGCTCCAAAAGTTGAGTAGAATAGAGTCCCACTCTCTGAGCGCACGCGACTATGGTTCCTCAGCTTTCGAGTCAGGCCATCCAGAAGCTAAAAGATGACTTTGACCATCTGCTAGATCGCTTACCTAACCTTCAAAATGGGGAATACATCTACGAAGCGCTGCTGACGATGCTGCGGATGACAGAAGAGGATATTGCGCGCCTCGACTGGAAAATTCTAAAAGCTGCGCTCAAAGATATGGAGCGAGCGTTTCAGGTTTTTAACAGCTACCGTCACGTCCGTAAAATTGCGGTTTTTGGCTCCGCTCGGCTCCCCGCAGACAGCGATGAATATCAGATGGCGGCTAACTTTGCGCGCTGCATAACAGGGCAAGGCTTTATGGTGATGACGGGTGCAGGCGGCGGCATTATGGAAGCCGTCAATAAAGGTGCCGGAGCTGAACAGTCTTTTGGTCTCAATATTCAGCTCCCCTTTGAGCAAAATTCTAATCCCTTTATTGAAGGGGATCCGAAGCTGATTAACTTTAAGTATTTCTTTACTCGCAAGCTATTTTTTCTGCGAGAAGCGGATGCGATCGCCGCTTTCCCTGGCGGATTTGGCACCCAAGACGAAGCGTTTGAGGCGCTGACCCTCAGCCAAACCGGAAAATCTCCCCCTGTGCCCCTTGTGCTGATTGATAAACCTGGTGGCACCTACTGGCACGCCTGGGATGAGTACATTCAAAAAGAACTCATTCCCAGAGGTCTCATTAACCCAGAGGATCGTCAGCTTTATACCATTACCGATGATTTACAGGTGGGCTGTGAGGCGATCGCAGGGTTTTACCGCGTCTACCACTCTAGTCGGTACGTGGGCGACCAGCTTGTCATGCGGCTCAACCATGACTTAACAGGAAACCAAGTTGAGACCCTCAACCAAACATTTCATGATATTTTGCTCTCGGGTCGGATTGAGAAGAGCAGCATGCTGTCTGGCGAAGCGGAACACCAGCAGCCCCAGCCCCAGCAGGTAATGGACCAAACCGAACAGCTCCCGCGACTTGTGTTTCACTTTAATCAGCGAGATTTAGGGCGGCTGTATCAGATGATTTCTGCCATTAACACCATGGGCGGCGCACCGGAACTAGAGCATCCTGAGCGAAAATAGGGCAATGGGTAGGGATAGAGCTTAGTGATGCAGAAAACCTTTTTTGATTATCGTCACAAACAGCTTAGGATCGTGGATTTAATAAGATCCAGAATTGTTTAGAGTCGATACGCCTTACACTCCCTCATCCCCTAACCCCTTCTCCCAAGGCGGGAGAAGGGGAACAAGATTCTTCTTACTCCCCTCTCCCAGAACGGGAGAGGGGCTGGGGGAGAGGGTCAAAGTTGGAGGTTATTAAATCTTTGATCCTTAGTTGATCAAAATAGAGACTGAAACCCGCTACCCAGAATCTCTGAGATTTCTTGAACACAGGCTTGGAGGCATTTCGTCTGCTGAGCATCCATGATTCGGCTGTTCATCCAACTCTGCACTAACTGTAGTATGTGGGAGTACGAGAAGGATAAAAGAAGCCTGAATCAAGACGATAAATCAATCCTCTAAAAAGCTATAAATATCAAAGTTCTATGAGGTTCAAATTGGTTTTAAAAATATAAAAATCTTTTCTATTTTCCTGAAATCAATAAATTTTTTCAAAAATCTAATACAATCCCATTAGAAGTTATTATGCTGGGTCAGGCGAATGAACGTAAGACAACGCTCAATAATGCGATCTCTTCTGGGGTGTAATCTGATAACCATTTTGATGATGCCGATAGGACTTGCGGCTCCGCAGCCTAAGGTTCCTAAGCCAGAGACTGAGGCAAAACCAACGGTGTCACCTCCTTCTAAACTGCTGGCTAAACCTAAAATACTCCCCAGTCAGAAGCTTCCGCCTGTGGTTAAGCAGTCTGATAAAGCTAAGTTAACCAATAAAGCTAAGCCTTCGCCTGAGACTAAACTCAGCCAACAGGCAAAGGTTCTCTTTCAAGAAGGGGTTAAACAGTATGGTAAAGGCGATTATAAAAGCGCGATCGCCACGTTGACAGAAGCCCTGACGTTGACGCCCAATGATGCCAAGGCCAACACCAAAGTGCTGTACTATCGTGCCCTTGCCCACGCCGCACGCAAAGACAATACCACCGCCATTGCCGATCTCACCACGGCATTGACAGCCGATCCAAAGTGGGCAGAACTTTACATTCAGCGGGGTCTGGCTAAAACATCCCTTCAAGATACTGCTGGCGCAGCCCAAGATTACGATGAAGCCATTCGTTTAGACCCAAAGGCCGCAACGGCCTTTCTTCAGCGAGGATTATTGCGGACTCAAGCTGCCGATCATAAAAATGCGATCGCCGATTTTAACCGCGTGCTTGCCCTCAATCCCAAATCTGCCGTGGCCTATGCCTTTCGGGGTAATGCAAACATGGCATTGGGGCAAAATGCAGCAGCAGTCAAAGACTACAATAAGGCGATCGCCCTTGACCCTAAATATGCAGCAGCCTTTAACCATCGCGGCATTGCCCTTGAAGGGTTAGGCAAAAAGCAAGATGCCTCTAAAAGCTTTGAGCGTGCCACACAGATTAACCCGCAGTCGGCAGCAGCCATCAATAACCGAGCCATTGACTACATGGCGAAGGGCGACTTAAAGAAGGCGCTTGCCGAATTTACCAAGGCCATTAAAATCAACCCTAAATTTGCGCCCGCTTATAACAATCGCGGTATGGTGCAGGTCACAATGGGAGATTTGAAGGCTGCTGTTTTGGACTATTCTCAGGCTATTCAGGTGAATTCTAAAGATGCAGGGGTGTATATTAATCGTGCGATCGCCTATGCTGCCCTCGATAAACCCGATGCGGCGATCGCAGACTACACCGCAGCGATTGCCCTAGAACCCAACAATGCCAGAGCTTATCATGGTCGCGCAATGGCACGTCTAAATCGTAAGGGTGCTGAAAGTGAGATTCAATCTGACCTTAAAATGGCAGCAGATCTCTATCAAAAGCAGGGCGAAGGCAAACAGGCAAAGGCTATTCTGGAGCTAATTAAGTAGAAAATTGCACATTTTTAAAATTTAATGCTTCTGTGCAAGCGCATTTTTGATGTCGGGCACATCATCTAAGCGAACAAACTTATAGCCCTGCTTTTTTAAGCGCGGGATAAGCCATTTGACCATATCAGTCGTTTGATCGATGGAGTCATGCATTAAAACAATGCCAGACCCTTTTTTGTTGATCAAATTAAGATATTGACATCCACACTTAGAAATGGAGCGATTGGGATGACTCCAACATTCCCAGTCTTGACCATCAATATTCCAAACAATAGGGCCAACATATTGCTCTAAAGACTTTTGATGAAGTGCCTCCATTAAACAATGATTCCATCGACCAAAAGGAGGTCTAAACAGTAGTCGACCTGGGTTAACAAAAGATTTAATCTTTTGATCGGTCTGTAAAATTTCTTTGGTATTACTATTCCATAAGCAGAAAAGGCTATGGCTTAGATCAGGATGAGTCCAAGTATGATTCCCAATCAGATGCCCGAGTCGGTTGATTTCTACAAGCTGCTCTTCGTGACCGGATATTCTTTTGCCAATCTCAAAAAATGTGGCCTGAATATTCTCGTTATGTAGGTATTGTGCCAACTCAAGCGTTCTATTAGATGGGCCATCATCAAAGGTAAGACTTAAAATCCCTTTGCTTAAATTATTGCCATTCAAAGCTTCTGGTCGAGAAAAATTGTTTGGAATTAATAGCTGATAGTAGGCAGGCCATGCAAATAACAAGAAAGAAACTGTGATGCAGAACCCTAGAATAAGAAATCTAAAATAAGTTTGACTCAATAACCGCATAACCTGTTTGAATTGGCAAAGACTTCCAAATACAAATAATATAGGACATCACCCACAGATTTAGATCGCGACCTGGCTGCTGGCACTTGGCTACAGTCTTTACCTAAGAATGACTTAAGGGGTGTTACTGGTAATGGTGCCAGATCAGGCGATCGCATCTTTTCAAGTTTCTGACGATTAGCGATTAAGCGGAAGTGACCGCAACAAGAAAAGACGGGTTGCTTTCAGGGCACATGATACTCAGGTGTTGATTTTGATGTTGACAGCAAGAATACGACCCTCAACAAAGCTATGGAACTGGATGTGAATGCAGAGGACTACTTCGCCTAAATAGATAAAGTAGAACTTAGTCTTATCTCAGAATGATTTAGCCATTCTCTGAAGCGCAGGAGATGCGCATGTTCTTGAGCTATGGCCTCGATTTATTTGGGCAACACAAAGTATGCTCAAACACATATAGTGTCGTTAACAGCCAAATTATTCGATCTATTGAGAACACTCCTCCCACTCAGAGAGTTCAGGGTATGCCGCAATCAATCGAACAGCTTGTATACACAAGTTTCTCAACTTTAGAGAGTAAAATGCTTGCCAGCACAAAGATGCCGCAAGCGGTGCAACAGATTTTTGAACAATCTATTGTACATCCATACCTGAGCGACCCAGCGCTTAATGGGTTAAAAATGAGTGCGGCCTACCTGCATCAGATGGAATCAGATGCTTTGTTATTCGGCTGGCTGTATTGCGATGAAGTCGCTCAAGATTCGGAAGAATTGATAGCGCGCTTCATTTGTTATTATTCAACCCAACCTTTGGATGGAAATCAATTAGAGCTGATTTTTAAATGTCTGGAAAAAGGGCCTGCTACCCCCTTTAAGGGCTGGGCAACACTGAATGTTCTAGGTCCGGTAGTCCTTCCAGATTCTGGGGACTATGAGCCGACCAGACCCGGCGTTATCATTCCTTCTCGAATTAGAGCAAAAACTCGTCTGCTGCTCTACAAACAAAAATTGCTTCATTGCTTTGTTCCGGCTGAAGCCTTGAGGGATGACCCTGACCCCCAAGGGCTTCCAACAGAATTAATGAACTCTAATTCTGAATTTGAGCAGCGTCCTCATCTAGCGTCAACTTCAGCCGCTCTAATGAGTAAACATGCTTTGCTGATTGGTGTAAGCAATCAGCATTTAGGAATGCGGACGCTCCCAGGCGTTGAACAGGATATCGAAACGCTTAACAAAGTTTTAGTAGATCCTCTGATAGGAAATTTTGCTGAAGTTTCCATTCTGCTCAATCCAGATAGCCCAGTAATGGCTGAGAAAATTGAAAATTTTCTAACAAATTGTCCTACTGACAGTATGGCAATCATCTATTTTTCTGGATACGGGATTTTAGACAGCCAGGGAACACTGTGTTTGAGTACTGGAAGCAGTCGAAGGAATGAACAGGGAAAAATTATTCGCTCTACTTTTGTCGCAACCGATTTTCTTTCGGCTGTGATGCAGAATGGTTCTTCTCGCCATAAAACTCTAATTCTAGATATTTGCTTCAGCACAGAAGATGTACAGCATGATACGGTTCGTCAGCAAACGCTAGACCTAGCTAGACAGAAATTAGGTGGCTCAGGTCATACAATTTTAGTATCTTCCATGGCTAAAGGTGATGTAGGGTCTCAAAAAGGGTTTCGTCCCTCTGTTTATACTTTTTATCTCGTTGAAGGGCTTGCAACAGGAATTGCGGATAAGAATGGCGATGGCTTTATTACATTAGAGGAGTTGCATGCTTATGCAAAACACAAAGCAAGGGTAACAAGTCCGGCTTTGTCTCCATCGCTCTATGGAGAGATGGAGACAAAGCGTCAAGTCATTGCGATGGCACCTGTGAACAATCCTAAACTTCGATATCGGCGTGAAGTTGAACGTTTAGCTCAGAATGGATCTATCTCCCTTGTGAATGAGTTGATTCTGAATGATATTCAGAAAATGCTGAACCTTTCTCCAAAAGATGCGGCTAAAATCAAACTCGAAGTTCTCAAGCCATACAAAGATTATCAGCTAAAGCTTCGCCAATTTGCTTTAAAATATTTAAATCAGTTTTATCAAGAGACTCGAGGTAAAATCAATGTAAGCATTGAAGTTGTAAGCTTTCAAAATTCTCTAGGCTTGACAGATAAATCTACTGCAAAAATAAAAGAAGAAGTGTTTTGTCGATTTAATGAAATTCAACCGACAAATCCTATTTTAAGTCTTTTGATGACCGAAGCATCGGTTCAGACATGGCAAAGCTACCTACGATTTCAGTTGAATTATTTAATTAGAAATTTACCGCGATTGTCTGTAGTCGAAGAATATATTAACCGTTTTTTCTATTTGTCAAAAATAAAATTTCCACATAAAGTTTTTGCTAGTGCAAAAAATCTTTTCAAAGAAGAGTCTACACCTCCATCAAAAAAAAGATTTTTAGTTCAGACTGCCAGCTTTTTTAGATTATTACTGAGTCCCCCAAAAAATTCAAATTGGCGTTTTCGCTGGCGACTAGGTCTATTATTGCTGGGATTAGTTTTTGTTTTGCTAGGGCTTTATCTTACATCGCTTGCACTATTAAATTCTCGTCAAAAGCAAGAGCAGCAAAAGACAATTCAAGAACTAGAAAATTTTGTGCAGCAGCAAAAATATGACCGGTGCGAAGCGTTTAGCCCGTCTTTGTCGCAGGAATTAAGTAGATTAAACCCTATTCAAAGCCTTCTAGAACAGTGCAAAGTAGGCTTACGTTGGCAAAAGGCAGTCACAAGGCCGATCTCAACGTCCTCGAGCAAGGTGTGGGCGATCGCCTTTCGTCCAAATAGTCAGCTTCTGGCTGGCGGAAGCGATGATGGCAAAATTCGACTTTGGGATACTGAGAAACAGAAGCTAAGCCGGACTTTGAGTGGGCACTTGAGTCGTATTTGGAGTGTCGCGTTTAGTCAAGATGGTAGGCTGCTCGCCAGTGGCAGTAGTGATAAGACCGTTAATCTTTGGTCATTATCGACAGATAAGCTTCTCTATTCATTCAAGAGACATCAAGGTACGGTCTGGTCTACTGTCTTTGTGTCTGATGAGCGCTTGCTCGCGAGCGGTAGCGAAGATGGCACGATCAAGATTTGGGATGTTTCTAAGGGCGCTCTTGCTCGAACGATTAATCCTAAGGCAGGGGCTATTCGAGCGATGGTGGCTGGGGTTGATGGTCAAACTTTATACAGCGGTGGATCTGATAAGGCAATTACTGCTTGGAATGTTAATACGGGCAAACCTAAATTCAAACTTCAGACCTATAGCGATCGCGTGATTGCGTTAGCGGTTAATAAAGAGGGGACAATGTTAGCCTGCGGGAGTGTGGACAAAATTATCACAATCTGGAATCTCCGCAATGGAACGCTGCTGCGCACGATCACCAAAAATGATGCAAGCGTTCAAAATCTAGCGTTTAGTGCTGATAATCGGACGTTGGCGAGTAATGTTGGCGGAACGATACGGATCTGGGATATCAAAACTGGACAATTTATTTGGAAGTTTTCGGATTTATCTAGCCAGGTGACGGCTATGGATTTTGGTCGTAGTGGACAAACTTTAGCGATTGCCCGTCAAGATAAATTATTGAACCTTGTGCAACCTGAATCTTCTCGCTAGATCTTTAACGCTTGTAAAGAAGTGATCCAGATGAGCGTCGATCAGTTTCTAGAACTGATCGGCGCTCCCTTTTATTTTGCGCTGTACCGATGTGCAGAGAAAGACTTTATCAATTTTTGCCTTCTTCAGGCTGTTGTGGCTCTAGCCCTTTGGGATAGTCAATAAAAACCCTTTGTCCAGATTTTAGACCGTCCAATACCTGGGTTTGCGTTTTGACCGATGCCCCAATCGTAATGGGCTGAAATTTAGGTTTTTTGTCCCGGTCGGGGAGGTACACGCCCGTCTCGCCCTTTTGAGTGGCGATCGCCACCGTCGGAATCACGAGGGCATTTGCGACTTTCTTGCCTAAAAATGTTAAATCTGAATTCATGCCAGAAAGCAGCAGCTTTTGCCCCGTCAAAATAGAGACGCGCACCTGAAACGTCGTCACATTTTGGTCTACCACGGCCTCAGGCGACACCAATCGAACGCGCCCCTTAAACACCTGATCTGGGTAGGCATCCACATTAATTTCGACGGGTTGACCAATCCGAACTTGACCAATATCCACTTCCGCAATTTTCGCTAAAATTTCAAGGTTCTGTGCCACTGCCACAATCGAGGTAGAGGTTGCAGAAGAGGTGCTAGAAGCTGAAGTTGTCGGCGTAACAAACGCACCCACCGTCGCATATTTCTGCGTCACAATGCCTGCAAACGGCGCACGAATGACGGTATCTGCCAGCCGCGACTGAACCACCTCAAGTTGACCCACCGCCGAGGCCACCTGCGCTTCTGCCTGACGGATATCCTCAGTGCGGCTGCCCTTTAGCGCTAAAGTGTACCCTGCACGGGTTTCAGAGACGTTCGCCTGGGCACGTCCTACCTCTTCACTTCGGGAGCCAGTCTTGAGTAAATTAAGCTTTTGCTGCGCTACGGCTAAATCTGCCACCGTCGTTTGAGCATCGGCACTCACCTCATTAAACCGCTCTAGGCTCACGGCTCCCGCATTCTTAAGTTGAGAATACTGCCTTAATTTAGACTGGGCTAAATTAAGGCGGGCTTGTGCCGACGCAACTTGGGCGGCGGCCTGGTCAATATCTTGCGTGCGGCTGCCATTCTGAAGTGCTAAAAGCTGCTGCTGGGACTGGTTTAGACGGGCTTTCGACTGCGCAATTTCTTCTGGCCTGCTGCCGTTGCGCAATTTGTCTAGGCCAGCTTGGGCTTGCGCCACACCTGCCTGCGCCTGAAGGAGCTGCCCTTTGAGATCGGCTTGATCCATATAGGCAATGACCTGCCCCTGCTCTACGCGATCGCCTTGTTCTACCAGCAGTCGTTTGAGCACCCCAGCCGTCTTAGGACTCAAGTTCACGCTCTGGACGGGGGTAATGCTGCCAGTGGCGGCAATCCGTAGGGTAAACGGTTCTGCCTTAACCGCAACCGTATATTTATCAAGGTCAACTGCGGCGCTGTTTCCTTTCGTAATGGCAAAAGTACCCGCCCCAAGGCCGATGACACCCACGCCAACAAGCGCAATAACCCAAGGTTTTGGCCAACTTACTTTGCCCATTTCACAGATGCCTTGGTCGAATAAAGACGTTACAGTTCTTAATCTATGGTAAGAGATTTCTCTAACATGCGCGATAGGGTAAACCCGTACCGATGACCTCTTTAATATGACGGAGTCCATGGTGCTCAAGTGCCGCCCCTAAGCCCTCTAAAATTCGGCGCACCATCCAAGGTCCTTCATAGGTCCATCCGGTGTAGACCTGCACCAGACAAGAACCGGCTGCAAGTTTTTCCCAGGCATCTTGGGCTGTAAACACGCCACCCACGCCAATAATGGGTACGGTGCCCTGAGTCGATTCCCAAATATACCGAATCACTTCGGTAGAGCGACTGCGAAGGGGTGCGCCGCTGAGTCCACCTGCTTCTTGGGCGGGGGATTGCCCTGTTGCTAAAATTTTCTCTGTCTTTAGCCCATCACGGCGAATGGTGGTGTTTGTGGCAATCACCCCAGCCAGGTCATAGCGCTGAACCAGCTCAACAATGGCAGTAATGTCTTCCAAAGCCAGATCAGGCGCAATTTTGACCAAGATGGGCTTTTTGAGCACATTTTCTTGCTGGAGTGCGCTCAAAATGGGCGCGAGCTGCTCAACAGATTGGAGCGATCGCAGCCCTGGCGTATTGGGCGAACTGACGTTCACCACCCCATAGTCGCCAAAAGCACAGAGCTGCCGAAAGCTTTCGCAGTAATCCTCAACCGCAGCGTCTAGCGGCGTTATTTTTGATTTACCGAGATTGAACCCAATCGGAATGTTGGGTAGCCCCGCTTTTTGAAGGGCTGCACTGCGCCCTTGAGAAGCGGCCAAGACCTTCGCCATCTGAGCCGCGCCACCGTTATTAAAGCCCATCCGGTTAATGGCGGCTTGGTCGGCAGGTAAGCGAAATAATCGTGGCTGAGGGTTCCCAGGCTGAGGGTGAGCGGTGACGGTGCCGAGTTCTGCAAAGCCAAATCCGAAGGCAGGCCATACATTGCTGCCCACGCCATCTTTATCAAATCCAGCCGCTAATCCGATTGGGTTGGGGAAGTCTAACCCCCACAGCGTTTGGGTCAAACGGTCATCAGACCAGCCGAGACGACGATAGATTTGCTGAAGTGCCCAACGGCTCCAGAGGTGATCGCAGTGTTGATCGAGGCGATCGCAGATATCCATAAACTGACGATGGACAGCCTCTGGATCGGCCTTAAGACCAGAGAACATCAATGGACGTAAGGCAAGTTGATAAATATCCACCCGTGTTTTTCAGTCCTGCTATGGCCTTGCTTTTAGTCATTTTAAGCGTGCCACACCAATCCTAGTGGATCTAATCCTGGATAAAAGTAGTGGCTTGCTTAACGATGAACAACCGCCGCAGGTGGAGCAGTCTCCTCTTCATGATTGGGACTGACCAGCATAGACTGAAGCGCCGTCAGCCCTTTTTTAACTTGACGCGATACCGTCACCGCGCTAATGCCAAGTAGCTCTGCGGTTTCTTTTTGGGTCAGGTCATGGAAAAACACAAACTCCAACACTTCGCTGGTGCGTTTTTCAAGCTTCGTCAGGGCAAACTGGAGCCGGATTTGATCTTCTTGCGCCAGTTGAAAGCTGCGATATTGCCGATCGGGCAAAAGGTCTACCAACGAACCGGCATCATTCTCTTCGTGATTGTGCAGCGGCGCATCAAGGCTAATAATCGAGCGGTTGTAAACAGAGAGCTTAACTTCTTGCCATTCTGCCTCAGATACGCCCAGAGCCTCTGCCATTTCAGCATCGACTGGGGTGCGATTGAGCTGAGTCCGCATTTCTTTGTTGAGGGTCAATGCCTGCCGCTGGAGGTCTTGCCACCGTCTTGGAATTCTGACCTGAGGGCACTTATCTCTTAGGTAATGCTGAATCTCGCCTCGGATGTAGGGCACTGCAAAAGAGCTAAAGGCATGCCCTTTGCCTGGCTCAAAGCGTTCAATCGCGCGAATCAGGCCAATGGAGCCAACCTGAAGCAAGTCATCAAAGCTTTCAGTACATTGATTCACCCAGCGATGGGCTTCTTTGCGCACCAGCCCCAAATTCATCTGAACCAACTGATTACGTTGTTCAGTGGTGGGATGCTGTTGGTAAGCTTGCAGCAGCTCAAGACTTTCGCTTTTTAGCTCAGAGGAAGAGGTTGCTAACATTTTTTAAAGGGCTGTATTCTCAAAAGAGGGCAACAAGTCTGGCTTATTACTGACACCCAGCTCAGCGCTCCCGAATCAAGAGGCTTATCTTTTTGCAGTATCAATCTCTCCTAAGAGTACGAAGGATGGCGCTGACAAAGCATCGGGAAAATCACGGAAATCTAAGGGAGAGGTAAGCACGGTGTTTGCCCTTTAATCTGGAGGTTTACTTCAACCTCACTATTTTTTCGATACAAAAACAGTGTTTCCACCCAATCTTTGTTTGATTCAAGTCGATCCCAAAATCTAAGGTCTTTTACTAGAAGGCTTTTTAGGGGGCGATCGCCTCAACTGCAAATCAGTTTACAAAAATTTACAATTTTTAAGTATAAAAACGGTTGACTTTTGAAAAATCTTTTTTCTCGGTTCTAGTAAGGGTTTAAGGCAACTCCGTAGAATTACGGAGCACTGAACGTGGCGATAGTGTGAAACCCTTCAAAGAAGTAGAGAGGCAGTTTTGTTAGTGTTCCCAGTTTTTAGTTCAGTTATACCCTTAGCGATGATTAATTTTGATGGATACTGTCATTCCCGCCGCCCCAGCCAATCTCAGTCACAGCGCGACCACCGACCTGCGACTGATGCTAGATTGCGCAGATGACCACCAGTGGGAGGCATGGCTTCCGTTAGGCATATTTTATGGTGTCACCACAAATCCGCTGTTGTTAGAAACCGCGAAGGTACCCTGCCAGGTGGAGGCATTACGGGCGTTGGCAAGGCGAGCGCTAGATTATGGCGTACAGGAAATTCAGATGCAGACTTGGGGTGGGTCTGTCGATCAGTATGTTTCTATGGGGCATTGCTTGGCAGAGATTGATCCGCGTGTGGTCGTGAAGGTTCCGGCTACTAAAGTTGGAACGGCGGCGGCGGTAAAGCTGATTCGGGCGGGGGTACGCGTCACCCTGACGGGCATCTATGCCGTGCCCCAGGTGCTCATTGGGGCGGCGATTGGGGCGGAGTATGCTGCCCCCTACTTAGGGAGAATCCATGATTCTGGGCGCAATGGCTGTGAAGATTTAGGGATGATGCAGCGATCGCTCAATGGCGTTAACAGCAACCTCCGTCTTTTGGTAGCAAGCATTCGTCGCGCTGAAGATATCTCTAGGTTGGCAGCCCAGGGACTCAATACGTTTACGGTATCCGTGGCGATCGCCGAAGCGCTGTTTGATGTACCTGCCACCATGCAAGCAACCGAAGCCTTTGAAGCTGCCGCGCAACGATAGTCAATGCCCTTGGCAATTCACGCTTCTTTAGGCCAGCGCCCCACTGCACAGCCAAACACAGACAGTTCTTTCATAAGCTGATCAAACTGGTCTGGGGTGAGAGACTGTGGCCCATCGGACAGTGCTTTGGAGGGGTTGGGGTGAACTTCAATCATGAGCGAGTCGGTACCCGCTGCGATCGCCGCCTTTGCCATAGACGGCACATAACTAGACCATCCGGTGCCGTGGCTGGGGTCAATCATGATCGGTAGGTGGGTGAGCGTCCGCAATACAGGAATCACCGCAAGATCAATGGTGTTACGAAGATACTGACGGTCAAAGGTGCGGATACCCCGCTCACACAGAATCACGTTAGTGTTCCCCTCAGACATGACGTATTCTGCCGCCATCAGCCAGTCGTCAATGGTGGCAGCCATGCCTCGCTTCAGCAGCACGGGCTTCTCTTGGGCACCCACCCGCTTGAGTAGCGAAAAATTTTGCATATTGCGCGCACCCACCTGTACCACATCGGCAACTGCCGCAATTTTATCGAGGTCTGCTGCATCCATGACTTCTGTAATAATGCCCAGCCCAGAGGCTTCACGGGCTGCTGCTAATAGCTCTAGCCCACTTTCGCCGTGGCCTTGGAAATCGTAGGGAGAGGTGCGTGGCTTGTAGGCTCCACCTCTCAAAAACGAAGCGCCTGCTGCTTTCACCCGCAGCGCCGTTTCAATAATCATCGCTTCGTTTTCGACTGAGCAAGGGCCAGCCACCACAACAACGGGGTGATGTTCGCCAATGGTAATGACTCCATTGGGCGTTGGTACTTTAACTTCGCTGGCTTCGCCGTGATGGAACTCACGGCTGGCGCGCTTAAAGGGTTTTTCAACCCGCAATACTTTCTCAATCCAAGAACTCGCATCCTGAATGGCATCTGGATCTAGCGATCGCGTTTCGCCGACTAGCCCAATGACGACCTTATGACTGCCCACAATTTTTTCTGGCGTAAGCCCTCGGCGGATCATCTCTTGACAGAGGCGCTCAATTTCTTCAGCAGGGGCACCGCTTTTCATAGCAATAATCATCAGGCTTGTCCTTTTGAGAATGTTCACCACTGCATAGGTCTAAAGCTGTAGGCACCTATGCTGTCCTTATTTATGATAATGCCCTCACTTCTTGAATGCTTTATCTAGCAAAAGGTGGCAGATATCTCTTCACTATTGAACAGAGAACGTGAGAATGATGTCTGAAATTTTCAATGATAGGCAGACTTTAGCCAAGCTGTACTAGTGTTGCTTTGGCTTAAACTGGGAGACTTTGAAGCTTTGAGCCTATGCCTGGTGGCTCAGGCGTGAGGCAGCACAGCTACAGGCTAAAAACATAGCGGTGCGTGCTGTTGGCATTGGCGATCGCGCATCCGGTTAAAATTTTTTTAGATTTACTTTGCAGCAGGGTTATTCATTTTGACTTGATATGTTGAGTGAGAGGCATTTTTGGGGAATTCTAAATATACCAGTAGATATGGCAACTTTAATCCGTCAGAAACTGGCTTCGTAAATCAGGTCATTTCTGTATTTCTCAAAGTTGTAAGGAATAAATATGCCAACAGATTATAAAGAAAAAGTAGGTAAAGCACTTGAACTGCTTGGCTGTGGACTCTTGCCATTTGTCAAAAATACAATGGAGAAATATCCAGAAGATGACCAATTGTACAGAGAAAGAAGCCGAAGAGACAGGCTCAATGATTTAGACATACAGGCATTGCTTTGGAAAATGCAGAACTTGTGGAATGATGTTTTCACGAATGTTCTTGAACGTAATGTTCGTACTCTAGTTAAGTTAGTGTCCTGAGTTTTTCGCCATAGGGGTCAAAGTATGAAACGGTCTGAGAATCAGAGATTCAGGCTAACAGACCATGAACAATGTCACTCGCGAAGCGCAAATACTGAGGGTACAAGCCCAAAATCCATACCCAGAATTAACCGAAGCATTACAGCAAAAACTCAACACCGAGGTTTTGAGTGTGACTCAAAGCATCCTCGAAGCAGCGCTGTGCGAAGAGTTACAAGAACATCTCCAGCAGGTTACGGGAGAACGCCCGCGCCGCTCTGGGTACTTCAAACGGGTGCTTGATAGTGAATACGGACGCATTGAGGCATTATCTGTGCCAAAACTGCGCCATAGCAATGGACAAAGAGAATGGCAAATCTTGGGGCGCTATCAACGGGGACTCGGAAGCCTATTAAATTTTTGTCTAAGCTTGTATGTGATGGGTCTGTCGTTGCGCGACCTCCAAGAAGCCCTCTACCCATTGCTGGGTGCAGTATTATCAGTCAATGCCATCAACCGCATTACAGAAGTCGCCCAACAGCAGATGAATCAAAGGCGCACAGCAAAAATCACCACTGCTCCTGCGGTTCTGCTGGTGGACGGGGTTTGGGCGAGCATTCAATACACGACCCCAGAAACCTTTGAAGACCAAGCCGGACATGTTCGCACCCTGCGCAAAGCCCAAGAACGGGTTATTTTGGCGGCAATGGCGATTTATGGCAATGGAACCCGTGAACTATTGCACTATGAGATTGCCCACAGTGAATCTCATAGTGCATGGGAGGCATTTTTCAAGTGCTTACAGGAGCGCGGATTAAACCTTGATGGGGTTAAGGTCGTGGTCAGTGATGGTACCAATGGGTTGCCTGCTGTGCTTAAAACCTGGGTTCCCCAAGCGCAACATCAACTGTGTATCACTCATAAAGTCAGGGCTATGCTACGGCATCTCGCCTATGAGAATTTATCCACTCAGGATGCTCAAGGCCAGACTCTATCACCCACTGAAGCCAAGAAGTTACGTTCGAGCCAGATCCAAGCGGATGCCTATGATATCTATAAAACCGATGATTGGATGGAAGCAATTGAGCGCTTAGTAACGTTTGTGGGGACTTGGAAGCCGGTCGAACCCCATGCCGTGCGTACCTTTTTGAAAGATATTGCTTTGACGTTTAGCTTTTATGATTTAGACAACGCCCTGTTTGTATTGGTACGAACCACCAATGCACTCGAACGTCTGTTTCGAGAGTTTAGAGCCAAAACGGATGAAATTGGCGCGTTTCCTAATGAGAATAGTTGTTTGACACTTTTTTTCTTAGTGATTCAGCGTGACCATGCCAAGCACGACAGGCTCAAAAGTGTGGCGAAAACTTAAGGACACTAAC
>JANNDV010000198.1:0-3673 GCA_031387975.1 Acaryochloridaceae cyanobacterium OTE_75_metabat_521
TCCCATGATTCGCCAAAAACTCTTTCGCTAGCCTTGGCCCTTCCTGTAGCCAACTTAAGCGCACCAAATTCCGAGCAAAATCTTGCGTAATTGACCCTTGTCGATAGGCGATCGGTAGTGCAGTCGCCCTTGCCTCAGCCAACAACTGATAACACCAAGCCTTCAGCGCATAAGCATCCATCTTGGCATTCTGACGAGCACCATCATTCTTGCGATAGAGTGCCCCAGGCAACGCCTCCGCCCCACCCGCACGCTTCATCAAATCCAGCACAATCTCTTCAGCCCGCTCCTTCAAATTCCGCCCCCCTTCAATCCAACCCAACTTCGCCATCGCCGCCAATGGAAACCGCGACCAGTCCAAATCCAGCGGCATCTCTGGCAGCGATGCCCCCGGTTGCCGCAGCAACACCTCCGCCGGAATCCCCAAATGCTCGTGCAGCGCTCGGATCATCTGTAATGTCAAAGATCGCTTCCCCGACAACACCTCAGACACCTTCGCCCGACTGCCCAACAACGGAATCAAATCCCGCGCCGACAAACCTGCTTGCTCCATGCGAAACCGAATTGCCTCAATAGGGTTAGGCCAACCAATCGGGAAATGCTTCTCCTCATAAAGCTCTACCAGCGTTGCCAACACCTCCAGCTCATCCGCTTCTGGCGTGTCCGCTTCCGCCTCCATTAGCGAATCAATGCGTAGCAATGCCACTTGATAATCTTCTTCAGTTCGGATCGGTTTAATTGCAGTGCTGTTCATATTGTTTCTACGTCAATTTGGTCGTACTGCTTGTGCGTGCCAATAAATTTGATAAAAACGGTCTGCGTCGGATAGTTAATCCCCACCACCAAGCGATATTTATTCCCTGCGATATTGAACACAACGCGCCCCCCTTTGAGAATGCTGGCGGTTCCATACTGAGCCTTAACCTCCATCGGGTCTGACCACTGTGCCTGTCTTGCCTCTCGACACCAAGCCTCTAGCTGGCTCTGCGAGTCTGCATATTCAGGACGTTCCCAAAATTCACGCAGCGCACTCCGCGCAATCACTCTCATGCTGCTGTTCTATCTCATACACACCGTGCACCTTAATACATCGATCCCTAAAATTAATATAACAATAAGTTCCCCAAATGGAAACATAGTGCTAAAATTTCCCTAGACTTGGTTCACATAAGGGTGGAATGATTGCCCTTAATCCCTGTCCAGCTAAAATATGAGCAATATGGCTTGCCAGAAACCTTCGCGATCGCAGCAGTCCTATGAGTGAACACCAATATTACGAATTTCAATCCTTAGATCAGCCTTTAAGTAGCGCTGATCAGACCTATCTTAGGGGATTATCCAGTCGGGCATTCGTGACCGCAACCAGCGCCAGCTTTGTCTATAACTATGGCGACTTTCGCGGCGATCCAGAGAAAGTTCTGGAGCGTTGCTTTGACATGATGCTTTATGTTGCCAACTTTGGCGCAAGGCGATTGATGTTTCGGTTTCCGAAAAAGCTAGTCAACCCAGAGGTATTCAAACCCTACTGCGTCAAACACTGTATTTCAGTTTCAACCACTGAAAAATCCGTCATTTTAGATATTTCAATGAATGGCGAAGACTACAATACCTGGATTGACGATGACGGAGTATCGCTCGGCGGATTCGTTGACTTGCGCGCAGACTTATTGCAGGGAGACTTTCGGGCGTTATATTTGGCTTGGCTCCGCTCCGGTTTCTCTGAAGATACCGCTGCCGATCCAGAAGAAATGGTTGAACCGCCCGTCCCGCCCAATCTCAAAAAGCTGTCGTCAGCCCTCCAGGAATTGGCAGACTTTTTTATGGTTGATGAAGACCTGATTACCGCAGCAGCCACAGAAAGCGCTAGCGCTCAAGTAACCAGTGAACCTATTGAAGAATGGCTGTCCGCACTATCGGACGCTGAGCGAAACGGCTATCTGCTCAGAGCGATTAATGGCGAAACCCATATTGGTGCAGAATTACTCCTGCATTTACGGACGCAGTATGGTCAAAATAAGACTCCGACTGGCACGGATGCAAAGCGAACATTAGCAGAGTTGATTGAGGTTGCGCAAAACAAGCAAAAAGCGAGAGAACAAAAGGAGCATCAAGCTGCCGAAAAAGCTGAACGAAAACGATTAGAGGCGATCGCACTCAAGGCAGAGACCCTATGGACAGAAGTTTCTCGATTAATTGACCTGAAGCAAGCCAGTCTCTACGATCAAGCCGTCGTTCATTTGAAGGATTTACGAGATGTTGCGGTAATGCAAGGGACTGCGCATGCATTTGGCGATCGCCTTTTAAATCTACACAAGCAATACAGTAATCGTCCAGGGTTCATCACCCGCCTACGGAACGCAGGATTATCACAACAGTAAATATTCCGCAGCGCTTCAGACGATAATAGTCGAAAGCCATTGCTGGAGTGATGCAAGTGACCACCGAACCCTCAACCTCTATTGAGCATCAAAACGTACCCCAAGCTCATCGTGGCCTGCACGATTTTCTGTACAGTTCCGAAGATGAACATTCCGTCGCGGCACCTGAAGCACCCAACCTAGAAATAAACTCAGAAAGTGCGGACTCTTGGTGCGAAGCTATCGCCCTAGAAGCCTGGTGTGCAGAAACCGCCGAGGCTAAAGTGGCCGGAGTCTATGCCGTACTTAACCATGATCGCCAAACCCAATACATCGGCTACTCCCGTAACGTCACCCTCTCCCTCAAAAGCCACCTCACCCAGCACGGCGCGCAAACCTGTGCCTTCGTCAAAGTCCAGCCCTTCAAATTCCCCAAACGCGAAGAAATGGAACAGCTCCGAGATGCCTGGATTGCCGAACTCTCTCAACCGCCATTGGGCAATGCCGACACCAGCGGGGCATGGGCAGGCACCGTCAAAGATGCCGCCAGCCAAACCATGTCCCCCGCCGAGCGCGAAGCCTACGAAGAGAAAAAGCTAAAGCTGCGACGGGCGATGGCAGACGGCACCCTGCACCAAGAAGCGCCCCAAGCCCTAACTGATGCAGAACGACAGCAGGCATTAGAAGCTGCGGTGGAAGGCGATAACTGGAGCGCTGTGATTCGAGAACAAACCCAAGATACGCAATCTGTGTAAGTCGCGGTTCAACCGTTATCCCTGGCATGATTGAGGCGGGTGCAGCGCTAACACCTGCTTCAGATATTGTCCTGTGTAAGATTCTGGCACCTCAGCCACGGCTTCCGGTGTCCCAAAGGCCACAATTTCACCCCCGCGATCGCCCCCCTCTGGCCCTAGATCAATCACCCAGTCTGAGCAGCGAATGACGTCTAGGTTATGCTCAATGACCAGCACCGAGTTGCCCTTATCAACCAATCGCTGAATCACGTCCAGCAGCTTGTGGACATCATAAAACGAAAGCCCCGTGGTGGGTTCATCAATGAGGTATAGGGTTTTGCCCGTCGCGCGTTTTGAGAGTTCCGTTGCCAGCTTCACCCGTTGAGCTTCACCGCCCGAAAGCGTTGGAGCCGTCTGACCCACCTGTACATAGCCCAATCCCACATCGACCAGCGTTTGGAGGCGAACTTCCGCCTTAGGAATATTGCGGCAGAAGTCTAATGCCTCTTCTACCGTCATACTCAGCACGTCGGCGATGGACTTGCCCTTGTACTTCACCTGAAGGGTTTCGCGGTTATAGCG
>JANNDV010000214.1:0-4023 GCA_031387975.1 Acaryochloridaceae cyanobacterium OTE_75_metabat_521
TTCAGCGACGGTGGTTTTACCCGTGCCGCTCACACCATAAAACAGGGCAGTTAAACCCAGTCCTCTTTTGTTGTTGCTAGCCAGTCCCCAGTCTTCATAGACGGTGTGGCGGTTTTTCATTTGAGCAATGATTTGTTTGATGGGTTCGATGACGTTTTTGGGTAGAACCAAATCTTCCCAGGTGGCTTTACCGTCAATGCGCTGAGCAAAGCTTTCGAGTTGGCTGCGGGTTTGGTTGCGGCAGTTGTTCCAGAGCTGTTCTGATAGGTCTTCTGGGGTTTGAAGCTGGGCAAGGGTGGTACGGGCGATGACCTCAATGTTGTGGGGGGTGAGGTTGAAGGTGGTGACGATTTGGTTGAGGTGGCTGCTGAGAGGGGTGCCTTGTTCGCCAAGGTGATGATTCCAGAGCTGTTTTTGTTCTGAAAGATTAACAGAAGGTATTTCGAGGGTGGTGAGGTTGTTGCCGAGGCGCAGGCGGGTGGCGCTGCTGAGGATGACGGGGCAATGAATGCGGTCTATGAATTGACCCAGCTGGGCTTTGGTATTGGGGTTTTCTGGGTCTAGGTCGCTGCATTCTAGGAGCAGGATGCTGGGGTACAGACGGTTGTGGCGCTGCCAGCGCAGGATGAGGGTATGGAGTGCTTCGGGTTGGGTGGGAAGGCTAAGGTGGTGAAGTTTGTAGAGCTGATAGTAGTCGGCGGTGGCGGCACTTAGGGCGACGGCTTCTCTGGTTTGGGTATCGGGATGGGTGAGTTGGGTGGGGCGGTTGGGGTTATGAGTCCAGCTTTGAAGTATTTCGGTGGCTATGGCCTGTTGGCTGGGGGGTAGGGGTGTGATTGTTGTGGGGGCTTCGATGGAGGTGAGGTGTGGTTTTAGGTAGGAGTCAGTGCAGGGGTAGTCCAGAATGTAGCTCAGGATAGCGGGGTCAATGCGGATGGGGCTTTGAGTAAAGGAGGGGCCAGAATCAAATTGGATCAGTTGCCATTGCCGGAGTGCGGATTCAAAGGAAAGCAGTTGAGGATCAGGGTTGGTCAACAGCTTTTGGCAAAGCGCTAGGGTTGGATACGGTTGTTGTGGATTACCCTGAGCATTCATACAGAGGATGTGGAAATCAGCAATAGTTTCTGCGGCAATACACAGCAGCAAAACTTGGCGCTCAGATTCAGAGAGGTAAAACTGTTGGCAAAGGTTGTCTAGGGGCTGGTTGCTAAGTATTGGATGAACGTTTGTAGAAGACTCTGAAAGGTCTGCTGTCTCACCTGTTGCTAGGAGCATTAATTTTTCACAAGTCTGATTAAGTTCTTGAGTTAGGGTTAAGGGGATGGTAAGAGACATCTATATCAAAAGTTGAGGACAGTTTTGGTGTGATTTTAACAGGGTTCGAGATGTTAAGGTATTGCACAGGCTTGTTCGTATTGCAGGGGCTGAGGTAATGGCAAAAGATTTTGCAGACGGGGAGCGCATGGTGAAACGCTCGACTCCGACAAAGGTTGATCCACAGAATGATGTGCCTCAACCTGGGAGTTCTACCACACCCAGTTGGCAGAATCGGAGCTACGGCTACAAAGCGTTGGAGTTTGATACGATGCCCCCTATTCCACAACATTTCAGAACTGGGAGTGGGGTGAATGCCTCTAATGCGCCACAGCAGGAGCAAACAAAAAAGGCAGACCCAGCTTTAGTAGCGTCATCGACTTTAACCCCTGAGATGTTGACTGGACAGAACGGGCAGATAAATGCTGCACAGACGGATTTAAAAACTCAAAAACAAGAAACAAAGCCGTTAGATCCAACTCAAGACAAAAAAAAACTGGCTTGGGTATCACCCTTAGATGCGCTGGATTATTTAGGGCTTGGCCTTGATGTTCTAGAACGTGCCTATATTGAAGTAGGGATGAAACCAGGGCAAGAAAAGGAGTTTGCTCGATTTTCAAATACGCTGTATTTCGCAATTGATGCGGCAATGGCGATATTGCCTGGAGCTGGTGGCGGCGGTTTAGCTGTCAGAGCATCCCATGAGGTTGGGGTGGCGGCATGGCACGCATTACCTGCATCGTCTAAAGCTAAGGTTATTCAGGAACTTGCCAAGAAAATGGGCTGGTCTGCAACCAGGGCTAGCCAAGCAGTTAATGTATTTTTCAGCATGAAGGCTGGGAAAGGAGGCGGCAAGGATGGGAAAGATGGAAATAAAGGCGGTAATAATAAGCGACCAGCCGATTTACCATCTAGCAAAAAGGTGAAATACGACTGGGATCACATTTTTGAAGGTCATTGGGAAGGTACGCCTGCTAAAACGCGAGGGAATAATACTGTTTTCTGGGGTTTGAACAAAAATCAAATCAAAGCAGTCATTAAAGATGCATATAAAAATATTTATAAAAAAGTACAAACTCAAGGAGATAAAGTACGAGTGAGAGGAAAATCAGGCAAATGGGATATTGAGATGTGGGTCAACAAAAAAACTAACCAAATAGAAACTGCTTATCCAAGAGAGATAAAAAAATAAATTTCTACTGACAAAATACTAATATATGGGGTAAGTTATGTTTAATTTTTCAGTATCATTTGACGAAAACCAGATTATTTCAAGCCTAGAAAAGACGAAAAATCCTGAAAAGATTGGCGGAGATATTCATTTGAATGTTGATAGTTATTCTTTTCCTTCAGATAGATGTTATGACTACCCAGTAACCATTTTAGGTTGGTGGCTAGAAAATTGTGAAAAACTAAGCTCCGGGGCTGAAAGATTAGTCGAAAACTACTTTATGGATGGGCCATATGAGTTTTGGATTGAGAAAGACTCTGATTCCGTTGAAATCAAATTCTTTCGTCGTTCTCCTGGGGATGATGATGATGATATTTATACAGAGGTATGCCCATCTTGTGAAATTCCTTTTGAAGATTACAAGAAAGAATTACAAAAAACAGGAAACAGAATGCTAAATATTTTTAACGAAAATCATATTTCAGGTATGGAGGTTGATCACTTAGAATCTCTCGTTAAGCGTTTAAGTTAAATAATTGATTCATCAGATAAGTTATTAACAATAAAAGTAACGTTGAGCGCTTCAGATGTATGTGTCTCGGCAAAAAATTTGCAAATTCAAAATGGAATAGATAAGAGAATGGGTACTTTAGATGGAAAAACGGAAAAAATCAAGATCTAGATATTAAAATTTGTTCCAAAAGACAGTTTAGATTATCAAAGAAGAACACATACTCCTTATGAAGGTATCTAAATGTCTATTAAACGTGAATGGATAGACTTAAATAATCTAGATTTTCTCCTTGAAGCTTTTATTATTCAGTTTATCTACAACTCTGAAGAAAACAATTTAAAATTTATTAGCGATTGTGTAAATTGGGATTTAGAAAGAGGCAAGCGAGAGTTCAAGAAATTGACATTCAATAACGTTAGAAAATATGAACGGTTATTTGGCGCAGGCAAGAATCTAGAAGAGACTCAGAATATATATCATGCGGACATGTTTCAGAGAAGCATGGTTTATCAAGAAATAAAAATTTCCGAAATAAATGAAAATACTTATGAAATCGACTTTTTTTTCGACACCTATTTTGGAGGATTAAAATTTCAGTGTGAGAATGCAGAAATGGAGACTCGAATTGGTGTCGGAAAAGAAGTAGGAGAAGATAAGTGGATTTACCGAGATGAAGATACAGAAGAAGTCTTTGATTTTCTAAATCCTTTTTCTCCTTATAATGAGGTTATTATTTGAAATAAATTCTAATGAAATTAACTATAAAACCTCAAAAAATAGGTCTTCTGAATCTTGGAGCTGGGCAAGAGTGGTACGTGCAATGACCTCAATGTTGTGGGGGGTGAGGTTGAAGGTGGTGACGATTTGATTGAGATGGCTGCTGAGAGTGATAGCAGATTCGCCCAGGTGATGATTCCAGAGCTGTTTTTGTTCTGAGAGGGCGACGGAGGGTATTTCGAGGGTGGTGAGGTTGTTGCCGATGCGTAGGCGGGTGGCGCTGCTGAGGATGACGGGACAATGAAGG
>JANNDV010000215.1:0-2265 GCA_031387975.1 Acaryochloridaceae cyanobacterium OTE_75_metabat_521
CATGACCCTTGAGGGTTTGGGCGGTCTCTTTTAGTAATGTTTTCAGGCTCTCTGTTAATTCCAATCTCTCATCACCAATACTTGGACGACTCTGATTTTATACCGTTAAGCTGGCATGGTTTTTTCTTTGGAAGTCCCTAAATTGCTCCCATATGAGTTTGGTTGCGAGCCTTGGCTAACTCAATTTGTCTCTGGCGCTCCATTAGCGCCTTTTGCTGCGCCTCGGTCTTCTGACCGTAGCAGTGCGGACAGCTCATACCCAGCACATAAAATTCAGATGCCTTATCCAATTCGCTCATGGGTTGACGGCAGGCACGGCACAGTTCATAGTTCCCAGGCTTTAGCCCATGACGCACCGTCACCCGCTCGTCAAACACAAAGCATTCTCCCTCCCATAGGCTTTCTGCCTCGGGGACTGTCTCTAAATACTTTAAAATGCCCCCTTCAAGGTGGTAAACCTCTTCAAATCCTTGGCTTCGTAAAAAGGCCGTAGATTTTTCGCAGCGAATGCCCCCCGTACAAAACATTGCCACCTTAGGTTTATCTTCTAAAATGGTTTCTTGCCTCACCCAGTCCGGCAATTCAGAAAAGCATTTGGTTTGAGGATTGATCGCTCCCTTAAAAGTGCCCACGCCGATTTCATAGTCATTGCGCACATCAATCACGACTACGCTGGGGTCTGCAATGAGCGCGTTCCAGTCTTCGGGTTTGACATACTGCCCCGCCATCTGGGTTGGGTTAATGCCAGGAACCCCCATTTTTACAATTTCCTGCTTTAACCGCACCTTCATTCGGTAGAAGGGTGCCTGCTCTCCATAGGATTCTTTGTGAACCAAATCTGCTAATCGCGGATCTTGGCGCAGAAAAGCCAGCACTTGATGAATCTGCTCGGCGGTGCCTGCGATGGTGCCATTAATGCCCTCCGCTGCCAGCAGAATTGTTCCTTTGACATTGTTTTTTTGGCAGCAATCTAGCAAGGGTTCTTGAAGCGCCTCAAAGTCGGGTAGCTCTACAAATTTATACAGCGCAGCGGTGAGAAAGACAGTCATTGTCTACCTTGAAGGAATGGATCTTAAGGACGTTTAGCCAAAGAAAATAAGCAGCCGTTCCAACTTATCCTAGTAATCGCCTGCTCTGGAGTCAAACTTTTGCACTGGCATTATCGTCTTTACGATACTGTCGAAATATCGCTATGGTGCTAGCACCAAGACTGCTCTCCTGGTGGGTTATGCAGCAGCTCACGAATGTTGGCTTCTATGACCCGATACCCCACATTGCCGTTGAGCCGCTGCCGTCCTTCATTAAAAATGAGCGTAGGGCTAACGGTTACGGTATGCTCTTTAACCCGTTCAAAATCTTTCGAGAGTTGCGCATAGGCTTCACCACTGTCGATTTGTGCCCGAATGGCAGTCACGGGCAGTCCCAATCCTTCCGCTATTTTAAACTGCACTTTGCGATCGCCCACGTCCGCCAGTTTGGTAAAGAAGGCTTCCCGAAATGCCCAAGCGGTCTTTTCAAACATCCGCTCAGAAGGCGGAATAATACCCTTTTGTTCTAAAAGCTGAATGGCATGCAGAAATAAATGACAGGCAGTAGAGGATGCCGGAACAACTTTTGTCCAAATCTCAGGATGAAGCGTGATGTGGCTAAATTTTTGAGTCACGTCCTTTACGTGCTGACTGTAGGCAGGTAAGCCCCCGCGATCGCGCCATCCATTCTCAAGCTTTTCTCGCGCATTTCCAAACACAGGCACAAAGTGATATTGGATTGCGATCTGGTCTTGAAAGGTCGATTGCAGCTCATCTAGACGAATCTGTGCGATGTACGCCCAAATGCAGAGAATGTCTGAAAAGTAGAAAATCCGAATCGGTTCCATACAAATTCCAAAGGCTTACAGGTCAATTATGGGGCGATAGAGGGCAATGTTTAAGGGCTTCGTTTAGGTTGAGTGGGCGGTGATTGCGTTGGGTTCTCTCCTCGCCAAGTAATCAGAGGGAAACTGAGGGTTCCAAGAATCATGACCGCTGCCGTCATCAGCCAGATCAAAAACTGATTCGGCTGATAGGTTTGACGTTCAATTTGCCGAAAAATCTGGTTGTGTCGCAAAGCTGCGATCGCAATGGACGGGACTGTAAATTAGTTTGTGTCAAAGGTCAAAACAGGATCTAATAGACAAACTAACGGAGACACGACCGATGACCTTTAGACCGGAACTGATAGACGAATTGCTCAAAGATTACCATCAACCCCAAGATCTGATGGGAG
>JANNDV010000218.1:0-20988 GCA_031387975.1 Acaryochloridaceae cyanobacterium OTE_75_metabat_521
CTCCCATCAGATCTTGGGGTTGATGGTAATCTTTGAGCAATTCGTCTATCAGTTCCGGTCTAAAGGTCATCGGTCGTGTCTCCGTTAGTTTGTCTATTAGATCCTGTTTTGACCTTTGACACAAACTAATTTACAGTCCCAGATAGAGTGCTCCATAACTCAGTCACAGATAAACTATGGGGACTCTTTCATGCGCTCAATTCACTGCAGTTTGGGCAACGCTTACGACGACTTCAGGAATGGGCGAGAGCGTATGTATCTCATGAAATTGTCCTTAAAAAGCTGGTGGCGCTCAATGCCAGAGCAACTCAGTTCAAACTGACCTTTGCCTCTTCACAAGCTTACAGAACCAGTAATCAGGTTGACCGATTGATCAACTATCCAGACCGCATCCTGTATCAAATGCAATATTTTCATGGGTCTGAGCACTCTACACAAATGGCGCTAAGGGCGATGGCGCTGTTGTGGAATTTTCATCCTTACTGCCAAAAGATCCAAGGGGACTGCGCTTTTACCTGCTCTCCCTTTAGAGACCTCAATGGTTTTTCCTATCACAACCACTGGCTCAAGAATCTCCTCATTGCTTCCTCTCTCAATGGCACAGGTATGGGCAATTTCCTGAACACAAACTAATTTAGAATCAGACTATGACTACGCCAACGGAAAGACGGCTGTTATTGCTCAAGGCTATGAGCAACTTCACACCTGCGAGTTTAGTGAACAAGGGAAAGAAGGGACTTGGGAACAACGACGCCTGATCGTCTACTCCATTGCCCACGGCAACGCAGAGAAGAAGGCTCTCCAAGCCCGTATTGATAAGACTCAAAAGGATTTGGAGTCTCTCAATCAACTCCGTCGAGGAAAGAAACCCTTTCAAGACCTCGAAGGTTTTATCAAAGGTGCCGAGAATATCATTTCAAAGAACCGAGTCCAGTTTTTATTTCAGTTGAGATTTCAAGAACTGATCGAGGAACAACCTCAGCGTCGATATCGAGATAGACCCGCTAGAGTCATTGAGAAACGTCGGTTTCAAGTGGACTATACCCTAGACATTGCCGCAGTTGAGCAGCAGAGGCAGCTCTTAGGGTGGCGGGTCTATGCGACCAATCATCCCCAGCTAGAGTTATCTCTGGCTCAGGCGGTCGTTGTCTATCGACAGGAATATTTGATTGAGCAGGGGTTTGGACGACTCAAAGGACACCCGCTTTCCCTAAGACCGATGTTTCTACAACGTGAAGACCATATCAAAGGGCTGATTCGGTTGCTAACCATCGGACTGAGATTACTGACGCTAGTGGAGTTCCAAGTGCGGCGCGCTCTTGCTCTTGAAAAGAGTGAGATGGCTGGACTATATGCTGGCAATCCCAAGCGTTCAACGGCTCAACCAACGGCAGAAAGACTCCTAGCTAGTTTCAAGGAAATCAATCTGGTTCTCATTGAAGCGAGAGGAGAAACCTATGCTGACTTGACCGTTCTTAATCCCCTACAGCAATGGGTGACAAGTTAATGAACTTCCCAACAGAGATTTATACTCGCCTTGAGCCACAATCTGACGACCCACCCTGAAAATGAGCGAACCGTAAGTGAGTAAGCAGAATCCATCGGCTTGGCTTATGCTAAATCCCTAGTCATGCTGGGGATTTTCCTGAGCTATCCGCAGCAAATTTGCGAAATCGTTATGTAACCCATAGCGCTGTTGTAGCGGGGGCAATGCCTCTAGATAAAAGCTCCAGTTGACCTTGCCCATCAGCATCTGAAGAGGCAAGTCTTGGAACACTTTTGCTAAAGCCTCCACTGTCTCCAGTTCTTCTTGCCAGCTCCGGTAACGGATCTCACTCAGCAAGTTATGAAGCAGATTGAGTAAAGCACGGTACTGTCCAGTTGGCATCGTCGGTGAATTCTTAGCGATTGCTGGGTAAAAACTCAATTTCTGTTGTTTGATCATTCTCACCCGCGAGGGGTAGTCAGTTGTTCGCCAAAAAGTTCGTTGGAATGGAGCAGAAAGATAGAGAGGCCAAAGAGGATTTTCTTCGCATAGATCGCGGGGTAGGTTGTCGAAAATATCGGCGAGCATTTCGGCCTCTTCTCCCTTTCCTTGATATGCCAGAACTTGAAGATCCAATAAAACTTGATGAAGTAGGTAAAGTAAACATTTATGTTGCTCAGTGGTGAGGGGAGGGCGCTTCCGCAAAGCGTTTCTTAAGAACCACAATACTTCTCCAAACCAGCTTAATACTAGAGATAAGAATCCGCATAAGTCAGTTCTAGCCATGAAGTCTAAGGGTTCAAAGATAATATCCATCACTATCTTTCCTCGATTAATGTCACAATTTGGCTCAGAACCCTTATTTCTGGCAAAAAGAATATGGTAGGATTCTGAGCATCTTTGCCCTGAGGATTCGTTAATAGAAATAAAGGGATTAAGGAGAGAGTGCGAACGCTAAGTTAGTCGGCTTCTGACTGCCAGCGCATGCACAGTCGTCACTCTCTCCCTCCGAGCTTAAGATCGAGTCTATTAGACTTTGTCTGTGGCTCGTCTCCCTATAAAGCGCATGCAGCGGAACGTAGGCATACGCTACCTTCACGCTTATTTTGCATCGCCGTCCGGTAATGCACATGCCGTTATCCAAGCAGCCGCTCAAAAGCAGCCTGCTCCTGATTATCGCCCACCACCAAAAGCCGATCGCCTACCGTTAAAACCGTTTGTGGGTCAGGGTATCGCAAAAGCTGTCGTCCCCGCCGAATTGCCATCACCGTAGCGCCCGTAAGCTGACGAATATTGGCTTGGGCAAGGGTTTGCCCCACCAGCGCAGACCCCTGCCCAAGCGCATGCCAGTTCCCATCCAGCCCCTGAATGGCCTCGCCAAAATTCAGTGTGGCAAGGCTCTCAAAGCGATCGGGCAAAATATCGCGGTAGCGATCGGCGCGGTAGCTTTGAATGCTCTGAAGAATCCCTGAAACCTCACCCCCTAGGTTCAGCAACACATGGGCACCCATCTCTAACGCCGCCTCAAATTCGGGCTGCACCACTTCTTTCGCGCCCAATTGGTAGAGCGTGTCAATCTCCTGATTGGCGTGGGCGCGGACGGTGATGTCGAGATCTGGGGCAAGGCTGGCGGCTCTCTTAAGGGCAAGGCGGGTCGCCATCGGGTCAGTCAGGGCGATCGCCAATGCCTGGGCATGGTTCAGCTTTGCCTTTTGCAGCACCAGTTCACTAGAAGCATCACCATAGACGTAGGGGATTTTGCGCTCTCGGAGAAGTTGTAGCGTGGCCTCGTCATTGTCGATGACCAAGATTTGGTAGCCCCGCGATCGCAGCAATCGCACCAGGGTTTCGCCCACCCGCCCATAGCCTGCCACAATGCAGTGATTGGTGAGATGCTCAGGGATGAAAGATGCCTTGGGGTACTGCCCCGCCCGTAGCCACCGCCCGAGCTTAGGGACAGACTCTAGCCGCTGAAATAAATAGGGCGTCAGCTTAAGCAGAAACGGCGTCAGCAGCAGCGTAATAGCAGTGGTGCCCACGGTCAGGCCATAGAGCTTGGGCGAAAATAGCCCCAACTTGCTGGCAACCCCCGACAGCACAAAGGAAAACTCTCCGATTTGGTTAATGCCCAAGCCAACTGTCAGCGCAGTTTTAAGCGGATAGCCAAACAGCGCCACCACAGGCGTAATAATAACGGCCTTGCCCAACATCACCACAGACACCAATGCAATCAATGTGCCGCCGTGGCTGATCAAAAATAGCGGGTCAATCAGCATGCCAATCGAGGCAAAAAACAGTGTGGCAAATACGTCTCGCAGAGGCAAAATGCTGTGGAGCGCCTGGTCAGAATACTCCACCTGAGAAATCATGAGTCCTGCCACAAAGGCTCCCATCTCAATGCCTAGCCCCAGCGCATTGGTTAGCAGGGCAACCCCCAGGCATAGCGCCACTACGCTCAGCACAAATAGCTCTTGAGAACCCGTTTGGGCAATCCGCTTCATCAGCGGTGGCACAACGTAGATCCCTGCGATCGCCGCCCCCGCAAAAAACAGCGCCGCTTTGCCCAGCGCCAACAGCAAACTTTGTGCCAAGGTTCCCGCAGGCTCTGTCAACGCAGGCAGCACCGCCAGCATGAACCCCAGGCCAATATCCTGCACAATTAAAATGCCCAGCATCACCTGCCCGTGAGCCGTTTGCACTTCATTGCGCTCCATCAGGCTTTTTAGCACCAGTGCCGTCGAAGAAAGCGAGAGTGCCGCCCCTAGGTAAATCGCGGCAGGGATGGTTTCAACCGCGCCAATGCCATAGGCCAACCCTCCGGCTAGCAGGATGGTGAGTAAAATCTGGAGCGTCCCGCCCCCCAGGGCGATGCGGCGAACTTTAAGCAAATCTTTGATCGAGAATTCAACGCCCAAGGCAAACAGCAGCAGCGCCACCCCAATCTTTGCCAGCACCTCAATTTCTTCGGGAGAGGGAATCAGCTTTAGCCCTGATGGCCCCACCACAAGCCCCGCCAGTAAATACCCCATTAAGACGGGTTGCCCGAGACGACTGGCAAGGTAGCCAGCCGCTGCGGCGGTGCCCAGCACCGTCACCATATCTACAATGAGTAAAACATCAGCAGCCATAGCAGTTTGCGCAACGTGAAGAGCAGGAGGGTTAATGAAATCAGCAGAAAAATAGGGGGACTTAAGATAGGATGGATTAGTCTAAAGCATTAGATTTGTTTGCTTTTAAGCACTCTAAAAACTTCCCCTAGCGCCTTGTTGTTTGCCTTTCCCTCAGCATATGAAATTACTTATTGGCAACGACGATGGCGTATCTGCCCCTGGTATTCGTGCCCTTGCAAATGCGCTGGCAACTGCTGGGCATGAAGTTACGGTGGTTTGCCCAGATCGAGAACGCTCCGCCACGGGGCATGGCCTCACCATGCATCGACCCTTACGAGCTGAGCTAATTGACGGACTATTTCACCCCACCGTTAAGGCATGGGCTTGCTCAGGTTTGCCTGCCGATTGTATCAAGTTAGCGCTAGATGCGCTGTTGGATGACCTACCGGATCTGCTGCTTTCGGGCATTAATCAAGGGTCTAACCTGGGCACCGATGTGCTTTACTCTGGGACAGTCTCGGCTGCAATGGAAGGGGCGATCGCCGATATCCCCTCCATTGCCTTAAGTCTCACCAGTTTCACCCATGCTGATTTTCAGCCTGCGGCAGATTACGCGGTGAATCTGGTGCAGCAGCTTGCCGCTGCGCCCCTTTCAGAACCGATGCTGCTGAATGTCAACGTCCCTGCATTACCCGCCGCCGATATCATCGGTGTTAAAACGACACGCCAAGGGCTGCGACGCTACCACGATCTGTTTGAAAAACGGTCCGATCCGCGCGGTAAGACCTATTACTGGCTGGCAGGGGAAGTGCTTGAAGATGCCGATGCCCCTGTGATTTATCCTCAAGACGAGGGGTTAATGACAGATGTACAGGCGATCGCCCAAGGATTCATCTCCGTCACACCCCTTCAGTACAACCTGACCTATTACCGTAGGATAGAGCAGATCCAGGCTTGGCTTAAACCTTATCCTTCAGGCTAGATCAGCGACTAAAATAAAATAACTTTTCAGAAATTATTAATATTTTAGCTAAGTATGGAATTTTCTTGTAGGTTCAGGAAACCAGCCTAATGTCGAAGAAAATCCGAGAACTTAAACAACTGTTACGTTGGTCAGGATTTCAAGAAATTTCAGGGAAGGGGAGTCATACAAACTGGGTACACCCACTTTATACAGGCAAGGTAACAGTTTCTGGAAAAGATAGTGCAGATGCTAAGTCTTATCAAGAAAAAGAAGTTTCAAGAGCAATTCAGGAAGTAGAGGAAAAGAAAAATAATGAACAACCTTAAATATCAAATGGTGATTCAGTGGTCAGAAGAAGATAATTGTTTTCTGGTTGGATTTCCCGATTTTCTAGGGCAGCAATGGCGCACGCATGGTGAAACTTATCGGGAGGCTGTGGCGAATGGCATCGAAGCCCTCGAATCATTAGTGATAGCGTATGAAGTCACTGGAGAAACCCTGCCAGAACCCACTATGATTTGTGCGGTGGCCTAACCGATATACTTCTGTGACACTCGAAGGATGACCAAAAGTCGAATTAAACAAACATTGTCTGGCTTGTCTTAGCGTCACCGGCTGCTGCTTGAGTTTTTAGAGCGTTGAAATTATGTCAAAATGTAAACCGTGTGGATAACTTCTTCTATAGAAACCAGTTTGCAGCCAACGCAGGTCGCGTTAGGCAACTTTGATGGTGTTCATTTGGGGCACCGCGCGGTCATTCAGGCACTGGCTGAAAGTCATTGCCAAGGTGCTGTTTTAGAGATTGATGCAACCTGTGGAGAAAACCAAGGCAATACTGCAACCCTTGCGCCCATCGGTCACTGCTACACCACCGTTGTTTCCTTTACGCCGCATCCTCACGTTTTCTTTAGCGGTCAGCCTAAGCCCCTGCTGACGCTATTGCCAGAAAAAGTTGAACGCTTAGAAGCCCTTGGGGTTGAGCAATTGGTGCTCTTGCCCTTTGACCAAGATTTAGCCAATTTAACCCCTGAAGAATTTGTAGAGCAGGTTTTAGTCGGGCAGCTCAAAGCGCAAAAGATTAGCGTTGGGTTTAACTTCTGCTTTGGTCGTAACCGCGCAGGTACCGCAGAAAACTTGAGGGCGATCGCCGCCCGCTACAACATCCCCGTCATGATTGTGGAGCCTGCCCTCATAGACCATGAACGCATTAGCAGTTCTGTCGTGCGTCAGGCTCTAGAAGCCGGAGACGTGATGCGGGCAAAGCAGCTTTTAGGACGCACCTATACTTTGACAGGGACGGTGATTCAAGGCCAGCAGTTGGGACGCACCCTAGGGTTTCCAACTGCCAACCTTAGTGTGTCAGCCGAAAAATTTATTCCCCATGGTGGCGTATATCGAGTGCAGGTAGAAAGTGCTGCATTTGCTCAAGCTCAGCTAGGCGTGATGAATATTGGTTCCCGACCGACCGTTGATGGAACCCACCAAACCATTGAAATACATCTTCTCGATTGGTCAGGGGATCTCTATGGGCACACTATAACGGTATGCCTTGAGCAGTTTCTGCGTCCTGAACAAAAGTTCGAGTCTTTAGATGCCCTAAAGGATCAAATTCAGCTCGACTGTGGCATGGCTCGTGCGTTGGTTAGTCCTATCCATTAGCGACAGGGCGAGCGATGCGATCAATCCCTGACACATTTATAAACCCCTTTATCTGTAGTAGGTCTGATGTATGGTTCCTGTGACAGCCTCTGCGATCGCCCAACCCATTGAAGCCATCATTGAAACGCAGCCCCTAAAAACCCCTGTCGAACAGCTCATCGCTAATCTGGGTACCGTTGTCGTTGGCAAACACGAGGCCATTCAGTTTGTTTTAGTCGCGCTGTTCTCGGGTAGTCACGTTTTGCTAGAAGATGTGCCAGGGGTTGGCAAAACGCTGCTGGCAAAAGCTTTAGCCCGTTCCATTGACGGTAAGTTCCAGCGCATTCAATGCACCCCCGATCTATTGCCCAGTGACTTAACGGGCACCAATATCTGGAATGCCCATGAAGGCAAGTTCGAGTTTTTGGCAGGCCCTATATTTGCCAATGTGCTCTTAACTGACGAAATTAACCGCGCCACGCCCCGCACCCAATCCGCGCTTCTAGAGGTGATGGAAGAAACGCAGGTGACGGTGGATGGGGTGTCGCATCGCGTTGGCGCACCCTTTTTTGTAATTGCAACCCAAAACCCCATTGAATCTCACGGAACCTTTCCCCTCCCCGAAGCCCAACTAGATCGGTTTGCCCTTGCCCTCAGTTTGGGGTACCCCACTGCCAGTGAAGAACTTGAGATGCTTCAGCGCTCCCAGACCGGACTTCGGCTAGAATCTCTCAAACCCTGTATTTCCCTTGAGCAGGTGCGGCAGATTCAGCAGCAATGCCTTGAGGCTAGGGTAGAGCGATCGCTCCAGCAGTACATGCTCAACCTTGTACGGGCAACCCGTGAAGACGCAGACATTCGCCTAGGGGTTAGCCCACGCGGTACGGTGACGCTCCAGCGCGCAGCCCAAGCCCTTGCGTTTCTAGAGCATCGAGATTATGTGTTACCTGACGATATCAAACGCTTAGCGTCTTCCGTGCTTAGTCATCGGATTATTCCCTTCGGCGGTCAACCCTCCCATCGCATTATTGAGCGCTTACTAAAATCAATTCTTATTCCGTAGTGTTTTTTTAGAAGAGAAGTGAGGTAATAGAATGTCGTGCCTACAAGTATGGTCACTGATCGGAATCTTGAGCATGTGAAACTCTAATAAGCCTTTAAGTTTCACAAATGCCTCATCTTCATGGGCGGCAAAGACATAGGTAAATACTGTTCCTGAAAGGGAAGCACAAAAGCGCTCGTATAGAAAATTCTGGGTCGTATAGCAGTCCTAGCTGAGTCGTAAAATTGAAAGCACTTTGAAGATGTACAAACCTTGTCTGGAGAGAGTTTGAGATTCAACTATTTCACGAATGATTTAGGACTGCTATATTTAGTTCACGAGCCTTAGAAAGCTTTAGCAGATCCTGCCTCTCGTAATCGATTAAACAAACTCATTTCATCTGGAGTCAATAGTTCATTAAGTCCTGGCATACTATGAATTAATTTGATTTCAGAAAAACACACATTTCCAAGAAGGTCTAAAGATTGATTCTTCTGATTTCCTTCTTCGAGTTTTTTGAGCATATGAATGGCAATCAAAACTTTAGACAATGCTTCATTGCTTCCATCTTTAGTGTAAGTCTTTTCCATGACAGCCTTTCTTGCCAGCTTCACCTCAATAGCTTTGAGTAAATCAATGCTCTCGAAAGGCTTAGTTAAATAATCATCTGCCCCTAATTCCATTCCTTTTCTGATTGACTGTATATCAGCCATAGCTGTTAAAAAAATAAATGGAATCGTAGCCGTTGCGGGATTTTGACGCAGGGCTTCTAGAACTTCATGCCCATTTACTTCAGGCATCATTACATCACAAACAATTAAGTCTGGTATGTGTTCAAATGCCCAGACTGCACCAAGAAAACCATTTTCAGCACAGATAACTTCATAATCACTGGCCTCAAGAAGATCTACAAGATTCTCTCGAACAGAAACTTCATCCTCAATCACAAGAATCTTGGTCATAACTTTCTCCTATTATTAATTGATTTTTTAGACAACGCTTTCAAGCGGCAGTTTGATTGTAAAGGTAGTGCCCAATCCAAGTTTGCTATCAAGCTCAATATGACCACCATGTAAGTCTACAGACCTTTTAATGATTGACAAACCTAAGCCCGTCCCTGATATTGTTCCCACATTACTAGCCCGATTGAAGGATGTAAAGATTTCACCTTGCTCTTTCTCAGGTATCCCAATCCCTTCATCCCTTACCCTAAAAATAATATTGTTATCTCGATCATCTAAGTCAAAATAAACATTCTCCTTGTTGGGGGAATACTTAATCGCATTTGAAAGAAGATTTGTTAAAATATGTCTCAGTAATTTCTGATCTGCATTAATTATTTTGCATTGACTTTTATCTTCAAAAATTATTTTGTGATCATTGCTTGCGAGCTGTATGTCTTCTATGATTTCTTGACAAAAGCAGCTTAAGGAAATGGGAACTGGATTAAACTCTAGTTTTCCCAATTCTGCTTTATTAATGAGCAATACATCATTTAATAATTCAGTCATATGTCTGACTGAATTTTGAATACGATGAAGATGGCTAACCTTCTTTTCATCGCTCCATTTTTGTGAATAGTTTTCAATCAACTGTGCTGATGAAAGAATAGTTGCAAGTGGAGTACGAAACTCATGAGAAGCAATGGATACAAAACGAGACTTTAGCTCATTAAGCTCTTTCTCACGTTCTAAGGCATTTCGAATCTCTGCCTCAGCTTGTTTCCTTTCAGTAATATCTCTAACAATCGCCATAACCTCTTCTGCCGAGCTAACGGCAATGCGAGTTTCATAATCGAGCAATCGATCATGAATCTGAAGTTGATATTCAATAATCTGAACCTCATTGGTCTGCAAAGCCTTCTGTATGAAGTTCATTAACAGTTTAGCAACATCAGTGGGCAGAACATCTGATAGGCTTTTCCCAATAAAGTCTGTTGTAGGAAGCGGTAAGGGATAGATTTTAGGATCGTGAAAATTAACAATCGCTCCATTGTCCCTAATCCGAAACATCCAATCTGGGATAGCGGTCAGCAATGCACGGTTTGTGGCATGGCTAGAAAGCAGCGCATCTTCTGCTTGTCTACGACGCATGAGTGAGCCGATATGAACGGCTGCCGTTGAGATCAGCTTGATAACTCTTACATCTTCTCTACAGGCTTCGTATCCAAAAAATACCAGCACTGCCACAACCTGGTTTTTATCAATTAAGGGGATACTTAGGCCTGTCTTTAGGCTTTCTAAACCGTCTAGCAGCAGCTTATCGGCATGTGCCTGAAGATTATTGAGCAATTCCGGCTGTTTTGATACCCAGGTTCTTCCTGGAAGCCCTTCATTGGGCGCAAATGTGTAGCTTTCTCTACGCTGTCGTAATCGCCGAAGTGGTAACTCATTCCGATGCCAAAAGGAGCCGTATTGAAGTGAGGTTCCACTGTAGTTTGGAATCCATGCCTCTGCGTAGCCTAAATCCGTAAATTCACAGACCATCTGTAGTGCAACGCCCAAGGCAGACTGAAAATTGGAGGAGTCGCTGATGGCCTGCATCATCTTTTGAATAAATCGAACTTCTTCCTCCGCTTTTTGACGCTCAGTAATTTCTGCCTGTAGATTCTCGTTAGCCGTTTTCAGCTCGGAAGTTCGTTCTTCTACCCTTAATTCAAGATTATCATAGGCTTTCTTAAGCGCTTCTTCAGCAAGTTTACGTTCTGTTACTTCAATAATGTAGCTTCGGATTAGCTCACTTTCTGCAAAATAGTGTACAGATTGCTCAAATACTTTATGCCCAACGTTCACTTGGCGAACATGAAAGTCTTTTGTATTATTGCGGATGCTTTCAATAATTCCATGAATGAGCGGATGTTTTATACCCTCTTCTCGAATATTTGGAAATTTCTGAACGGCAGCCGGATTAAGATAGATTATTTTTCCGGCAAGATTCACTTCGAGAATCGGATAGGAAAAAAGTTCAGGATAGGAAGCTAGTCTGACTAAAGAAGCTTCATTAGAATCTTTTAGATCTCGACTGGATAGATTTGATGTAGTGAGGGTTTGAAATGGATTATGCATCGTCTGCAAAAAGCCCGAGAGTTCATTGCTTTCACAGGAAACTAAGAACTCAATATCTGATGGATTGCTTGAGACATAATATCTTGCTCTTATTTCCTCTGCAAAAACAATTTCATCGCCGTATATTAGATCATGAGAAAAGCATTTTTCACCATTTATCATCAGACCATTACGACTGCGATTACCTTGCAAGTTTCCATCAATAATACGAAAGAGGTAGCCATCAACCTCAGGGTTAGTTGTACGTAGCAAAATTGCGTGCTGCCTCGAAATCCGAGGACTGTAGAGAACAATTGTGTTGCTGGGATCTCTTCCAATAGAGCAAGTTGCCTCCTGGAGGGTAATCATTCGTTTACCCTGATCATCCTCAATAACCAACAAATGTTGAATATTTTGGGATTTGTTGTCAGCCATATTCTTCAGTTAGCTCGAATGGAAGTGCATTTTGATTATTTTTCTAAGCAGTTATAGCTTCAAGAAAGCTATCCAGATTTTAAAACTTTCAATTCTATTCATTTGTCTTAGAGTAATATTCTGACAATCCAAAAAAGACTGAACATACTTAATTGACTACAGCGAAATTTTCCTCAAGTTCAGTGCGATCACTCGAAATTTTGAATACCTGATCCATTTTGGTCAGCTCAAAAATCATTTTAACCTGATCATTTAATGAATACAGAAATATTTCGCCACCGCTAGCTCTAACCATTTTAAGGGTTGCAACTAATGCACCAATAGCGGAGCTGTTAATAAAAGAAACTTCTTTGAAGTCTACTTTAATAGTGTTGATCCCTTGAGCAACGCTGTCTGTAACATCGTGTCTTAGCTGATTTGCATTTTGCCCATCTAGTAAGCCAGAGGGTTGAAGAACTTTATACTTCATTTTTGAAATTCCTATACTCATTTTTAGAGGTGTTGATCTTCAAGCCAATGAATACATACACAATTTATTGATGTGGCTTAACTTAAGGATTCCCATTCGCTATGGCGACATGATCACCTAGGAGTCTGAACTTCTTCAGCACCCTGGTTACAAAGCATTTGTGGAGTACTTAGATCAATCTGAATCAGCGAAAAATCGTCGTCAAAGACGTTTGAGTCTTTAATTTGGCAAATTTGAGCAAAAATAGATTCAAGATGGTTAGTCTGCTGCTGTTGATAGACTGAAATTAAATCAATAAAAGCTTCAAATTCCCAGAGTGTTCCATTGGCTTGAAAAATTTCATATACGCCGTCACTAAAAACATAAAGACGACTGCCGGCTTCAATGCGACATGAACCCTGTTCATACATCATTTCTGGCATTAACCCAATGGCAATTCCGCCAATGTTGAGCTGCTGTACGGTGTGATCTGGCTTGACCAGTAGCGCAGGTGGGTGGCCTGCTGAAGCGTAGGTCAGCGTTTGATCTACCTTGCTGTAAATGCCATACCACATGGTGAAATAGTCGTCTCCCCGTACACCCATTTGAAAGATGCGGTTTAGCTCTTGCAAAACTATAGCGGGTTGGTAAAGCGCATCAATCTGGAGCGCACGCGATCGCATGACGTTAAGAACCGAAATGGAGAGAAGTGCAGACTGAACCCCATGTCCAGCGACATCCAGAAGGTATATCACTAAGTGATCTGGGTCGAGCCAGTAGTAGTCAAATACATCCCCACCGAGATCGCTCGATGGCATGAATAAATGATTTATCGTAACGTCACCGATTAAAGGTGGGGGCAACAGCGCACGAACATACTCAGCGGCCTGACTGAGTTCTAGACACATTTGCTGGTGATACCGCTGTAGTTCTTTTTCTAGCGTTTCTCGGTTTTTACGTTCGGTAATATCGCTGAAAGAACCCGAAAGACCCATGACTTTACGTTTTTGAGAACGCAAGGTGCAGAAATAAGCTTCCATCCAGCCGATGTTGCCCGATTGAGTCAAAAATTGCGATTCAATGCGGCATTCTGATAACTCACCTAAAAAGATTTGTTGAAACTGAAGCCAAAGTTTTTCGCGATCATCAGAAGAGATGAATTGCAAAAAGGGCTTACCGATAAAATCTTCCTGGGCAAATCCAGTTACCTCAGTCCACGCGGGATTCAAAAACGATAGATTTCCTTCGAGATCGGTTTGGAAAATAACCTCTTTAAGATTTTCAACCACAGAGCGATATCGCCCTTCACTTTCTTTAAGCGCCATCTCAGCCTGGCTTGATTTAAGGATGTAGCGTAAACGCCGACTGAGCAACGGCGGGTGAATGGGTTTTGTAACAAAGTCGGTGACGCCAGCTTCAAATGCTTGGTCGATGTCTTGCGGTGTCTGTAGCCCAGTGATCATCATGACCGGAACGCGATCGCCGCCCGGCATTTGTTTCAGGCACCGGCAGCAGTCAAACCCATCCATGATGGGCATCTGGGCATCTAGTAAAACAATGTCTGGCCTTCGTTGAGCAAATGCGGTTAAACAATGTGCACCATTGTCAACTTCTACCACCTCATACCCTGCACGCTGAAGAATCACGCGCAAGATAATTCGTGTAGAGCGATCATCATCCGCGACTAATACCAGAGGAGTATGTTCTTTCTGAGATGTTGTCATGGTTTTTTGAAGCCAAAGCTGAACATCCAACTTCTCCTGAGTGCGCTACACCGTACCTGTAACGTTAGAAACCCCTGTGAAATGAGACTGGATTGAATTTAGGCTTTTTATCCAACGGGGATAAATTTTAAATACAAGCCTACAGCGCAGCGTTCGTTGTTTTAATTTATCTGCGCTGTGTTCAGTAAGCCCATAATTTGCTAGAGGTCTGCATCTAAAAGCAGGTTTCTATGGATATAGAGAAAAACAACTCGGGATCGTGGATTAAATAACTTACAGAATTGCTTAGTAGCCATGCGCTTTGCACTCCCTCATCCCCTAACCCTTTCTCCCAGAGCGGGAGAAGGGGAACAAGAAACTCCAGCTCTCCTCTCCCGTTCTGGGAGAGGGGCTGGGGGGTGAGGGTCAAAAGTTGAGGTTATTTAATCCATGCCCCTCAGCATGTATTTTCTACAGAATGCCTGTTCAAGACTGCTGTCGAAATTGCCACAAACTGGGGAACTCTAAAGTAGACATGGGTTTATGTTGACACAAAGCCTGTGCGTACATGTACTCTCAGCGCCCACACGTTATGGATGCAGAGACTTTAGCGTCGTTCATCGCTTTGGCAAAAGCATTCAAAATTTCTTCTAGATTGGCAAGAGGTTAAGACAAAATAATGAATACCAATTTTAAACGGCCTGCGAAGCGTTTAATGTTTTTGACTTATGGCGCTGGTTTCTTAACCTCTATCCTAATTATTTCGGGTGTTGAATATCTATCGAGTAGACTATCCCCTAACCCAGCAGTATCTACTCAACCTGCATCCACTCAGCCTTTGAATTCCGCTCCGTTAGCCACACCCGCTCCAATGCTTCCCGAAGCTAAATTAGCAAAAGAAGATGCTGCATCGCTCAACTTGCTGGGAGAACGCGTTAGCCCTCACAAAATTGCTGCGCGATCGCCCTCTATTTCTGCGCAGGCAAAACCCTTAACGCCAGCCGAAAAAGCAGTTGCTCAAAAAGCTTGGCAGTATTTTGAACAAAATCTTGATGCAAAAACAGGTCTGGTGAACTCAGTTGATAAATTTGCCTCTGTGACGCTGTGGGATCAAAGTGCAGCCATGGCAGGGGTCATTAGTGCAAAAGAACTCAATCTGATTTCTGCTGCCGACTTTAAGGCCAAAATGAGCCTGATGTTGACCACATTAACAAAACTGCCTCTTTATAAAGGTGAACTGCCCAATAAGGTTTACAACGCCAAAACCCTAATGCCTGTGGGCTACGGTCAGCTTACTAAAAAAGAAGAAATTGGCTGGTCCGCTATAGACGTAGGCAGACTGGCGCTTTGGCTCAAAATTACAGCCGCTAAATATCCTGAATTTAAGCCCCAAACTGAAGCCGTCTGGAAATCTTGGCGGGTTGACCGCTTGGTGAAAGGTGGGCAAATGTATGGAACCCAGGTTGTAAAGCAAAAAGAAAACTATAACCAAGAAGGTCGGCTCGGCTATGAAAGCTATGCTGCTTATGGCCTTAAACTTTGGGGATTAGATGTCTCTAAGGCGATGGACGTTGAAAATAAATCGGCCTTTGTGAAACTCTACGGACAAAGCATTCCCTTTGATATCCGAGATGCAGAGAACTCCAAAGCCAATAACTATGTTTTAAGTGAACCTTACTTCTTAGACGGCATCGAAACTGGATTCAAGTCTCTACCCAAAGCGTATGCTGACCAGATATTGGCAGCCCAAGAAGCCAGGTATAAAGCCACTCAGCAGCTAACGGCTTTGACAGAAGATAACCTTGATCGCGCGCCCTATTTTGTTTACAACACGCTGTATGTCAACGGCAAGCCCTGGTCTACTATCAGTGACAACGGTAAAGGCCATAACCGCCTTCGCTTCCTCAGCAGCAAGGCGGCGATCGGTTGGCACGTTTTATACAACACGCCCTATACCCAAAAGCTGTTTGATTTTGTTCAAAAAAATCTGAGTGCTAAAGACGGCTGGTACAGCGGTTTTTATGAAAGTTTGGAGGAGCCAAATGCGGTTCTGACGGCTAACAATAACGGCATTATTTTAGAGTCTTTGCTTTATAAACAGGTCGGACAGCCTTTAACCCAATGGGCAGAGGGAACAAAACCATGAAGCAGCAGCCTGGATTGAATGCTGGCCCATCTAAGAAGCAAAGTCTTTACAAATGCTGTATTAGACTGGCGGCTGTCATCACCCTTGGGGTGATGTCCCAGCCACTGTGGATATTTGGCGCAACACCAAAAGTAGTTCAGGCACAAGGTGTAAATGCCTGCGGCGTAATTACCAATCCGCTGACCCCCGAAGAACAGCAGCATGCCCGTATTGCTTGGCAATATTTTGTTAATAACTACCAAAAAGATACAGGCTTTGTAAACTCAACCGGAGGCTATCCCTCCGGCACCCTATGGGATATGGGGAACTATCTGATGGCGCTTAATGCAGTGCGCTGGATGAATATTATTGATCAAAAAGAATTTGATAATCGCCTCAATAAGCTTCTCACGACCTTGGGCAACCTGAAACTAATCGAAAATAGCTTACCCAACAAGGTCTACAACGCAGCCAACGGTCAGATGACCGATTACGGAAATAAGCCCATTGATAAAGGAATCGGCTGGTCTGCCCTCGATATTGCCCGTCTTTTGGCTGCATTTCGCGGTATTCAAACCTGCAATCCGCAGTACACCAACTGGATTAAATCCATTGTTGATCGTTGGGCGCTTAAACGCACGATTAAGGACGGTCAACTCTATGGAGCCGTTGTGATGCCAGATGGTCGGCTCATGGAGGTGCAAGAAGGTCGTTTAGGGTATGAAGAGTACGCCGCTCGATGTTTTGAACTGTGGGGTTTTTCTGCACCTAAAGCGCTGTCTTTTGAACCCTTTCAGATGGTCAACATTTATGGTGTCCCTGTCCCGGCAGACACCCGCAGCTATCAAGACACTAATGCCAACAATTATGTGGTTAGCGAGTCTTATCTGTTAGACGGCATTGAGTTTGGGTTTTTAGGAAGCCAGATGCAGGACTATGCCGCTCGCGTATTTGAAGTGCAAAAGCGTCGATTTGAAGCAACCGGACAGCTTACGGCTGTCTCTGAAGACAATATTGATGGTCCCCCTTACTTTTTATACAACACCATTTTTTCTAATGGTGAAGCATGGGCTACTATTACTGAAAAAAATGAGTTAACGCCTGCGAAGCGAACGATTAGTACCAAGGCAGCGTTTGGCTGGCGGTATATTTATCCCCAAAGTGAATATGCTAAAAAACTTTTTGAGGTTGCTAAAGGTCTGATCAATCCTGACAAGGGTGGTTTTTATGCTGGGCTTTACGAAGAAACAAAGCAGCCTAACAAGTCTATGACGGGTAATACCAACGGCTTGATTATAGAAATTTTGTACTATAAAGCTCGGGGTAATCAGCCGCTCGTTGCAACAAAAGGCATTAGTGCCTCTACCGGAAAACCTCAAAAGAACATAGCTATGAAGGGCTTTCCGGCACCCGCTGGCGCTAAGCCTTTTGGAGAAGATGCTGTACAGCCAGCATCTTCTCCAAAAGCAGCGGCGGCATCGCCCCCAGCACCAAAAGATAAAGAATCTTCTTCTTCAAACCCACCGGCGGCATCCCCATCATCTAAACCGTCTAATAAAGATAAACCGCCTTCTTCTAAGGTAGCAGATGTACCTAAGTCGGCAGAAAAAGATAGCGGTGCATCTTCAGCTAGAAAAGCAGAAAAACGGGCAGAACGAGAACGACAGAGAGAAGAAAATAGACAAAAACGAGAGGAAAAAAGAATAGAAAAAGAGTCTCGTAGGAAGGAAGAAGAAAATAAAAGAGATGCTGACAAAGCCAGAAAACAGGAGCTACAGAGTAAAAAGCAAGAAGAAGAAGTAAAAATAAAGCACGCAGAAGAAATCAAGAGAATTCAGGAAGATGGAAAAAAAAGGCTCTCGGCACTGTCTCTATCTCTCCCACTTGGCAGCAGTGCTGTAGATGCTGCGGCTATTAAAATTTCGCCAGTTCCCTCAGTGGGTTCTCTCGATAAGTCATCTCAGTTTCATAATCTTAAGCGCCCTCTGAAGATGGCGGAAAAACGCTACGCAGAAGCCGCATGGCAGTACTTTAAGATGAATTGTGATCCCACCACGGGGCTAGTGAGCGATCGCGGCGATATGAAAGGCACAACGCTGTGGGGCATCGGAGACTATCTCGAAGCACTTCAGGCAGCGGAAGCCTTGGATATTATTACCCTCAAAGAATTTGATGCGCGTGTGCGTCTGCTGCTGGGTGCCCTCAAAAAAATGCCGCTCTTTGCCGGAGAACTACCCCATCGGGGCTACGATACCCGCACCCTAACGCCTGTCGATTACGGCATGAACCCTACCACTATTGGGACAGGCTGGTCTGGTTTAGACATTGGACGCGTACTGGTTGCATTACATAACCTCAAAGGCAACCACGCTGAGTACACCAGCACGGTGGATAAGATTGTTTTAGATTGGTCTTTTCTACGGGCGATTCGAGATGGTCGAGTCCACAGCGCAACTGTGGACAAAGATCAAAGCGGTCGCCTGGTCACGCGGGTAAAGCCCGACCCGCGCTTGGGCTATGAAGAGTATGCGGCTCGTGGCTATCAACTTTGGGGCTTTACGGTAGATGAAGCCGCAGTGGGGGGCAAGTATGCAACCCAGGACGTTGAAGGTGTTCGGGTTCCGGTTGAGCGAGAACGAGAGCGCAAGCGACCAGATGTGCGACAGATTACGGTCAGCAACCCCTTTATTCAGTATGGTCTGGAGTTAGGGTTTGACCCACAAATGCGATCGCTTGTTACCCCGCTGCTAGAGGCACAGGCACGTCGCTATAAAAATAAAGGCATCTTAACAGCAGGTGGCACGACCCTAAGTCGTCAGGATCCTTTCGTCATCAACAGCACCATTTCGACTAAAGATAAGTCTTGGGATACCCTGGCAGACGACGGCACAGACATTTCTAAAAGCCGCATGATTAGCACGGCAGCAGCCTTTGCCTACTATGCGCTGTTTCCTAATGACGACTACGCCAAAGAACTCTACCAGTCCACAGTAGACCTGTATAACCCAGCGTTGGGCTTCTATGACGGTGTCAATGAGAAGACGGGTCTTACCTCTAATCTCGCTACCGCTGAAACCAATAGCCTTGTGCTTCAGTCACTTTTGTTCCAACTGCGCGGACATCAACCCTTGCTAGCCGACGATACCTCTCGCAATTCACCCTGGTGGAAGGCACTCGACAAAGGCGAAATTGGGACGGGGCTACCGATTGATGCAAAGCCACAGCTTCGGCTGGTCAAAACGGCATCCGGTTTTTATTGGGATTCTGCCAAAGGCAGGTTCCAACCTGATGTTATCGATGCCAAATCAGCCCGATCTCAGTGAGGCTATATGCTGCTGAATTCCCAAATCACGGCGGCGATCAGTCCGGTACGATTAATCATTTCACGTTGGGCAATGCTCGTGGGAATGCTGATTAGCACCGCTGTTTTCCCCAGTATAGCGATGGCTCAATTAGAGCGAGAGCAATTACCTGCTTTTACAGAAGACACATTCGCCACGTTTGATTTTTCCTTTAATCCCAAAAGCAACCCTTTCAAAGCCTCAGTATTTTCAGTCGAACCCATTGATGTCTCAGCTTCTGTCTCAGCGTTTTCCATCAGTGCCAGCACACTGACCTCAAAGCGTTTTTGGTTTTTTCCAAGTGCCCTCGATCTTTCACCGAGTTTGCCAGAATCTGAGGCAGTCGTAGTGCAGACTCGTTCATTTGCACCGCTTTCTCCTGTCGTGTCTAAGCCTATCTTTAAGCTTCAACCTCGTCCCTCTAAACTTCCTAAACGAGAACCCGCTCCTCCTCAGCCTGTATCCGTAGCGATCAAAATAGATCCCGCTCCTTCTAACTCTGACGCTATAGAGATTAAGAGCGCCTCTTCGGCATTTGTAGACAGTTTACTCCCTTCTGATACGGCTGCGGCACAGGTCGCCTGGAGCTATATTAATCGAAATTGGAATGCTTCAACGGGGCTTGTAAACGCTGTTGAAGACTATCCATGGACAACCCTTTGGGATCAGGGCAGCGCTATTCTGGGCATCCACGCGGCAAGACAGCTCAAGTTGATTACGCCAGCCGAATTTAAGACTCGGATTGCACCACTGCTACAAACCCTAAAGACCCTGCCTCTCGCACCCACAGGGTTTCCCAATAAAGCCTACAGCACCCGCACCGCACAAATGCGAACGCTCGATAATGCCCCTGATCCACAGGGCAAGAGCGGATGGTCAGTGCTCGATACCGCTCGCCTATTGCTGTCTTTGCATGTAATCAAAACGCACTACCCAGAATACAAACCGCAAGTGAATGCCATTGTGGCGCGATGGAAGCTTTCTCAGCTCGTTAAGGACGGATGGCTCCAGGGTGGCGCACCGCAGGGATCTCGTATCGTTCAGGTTCAAGAGGGTCGCCTTGGTTACGAGCAGTACGCGGCAGAAAGCTTAAAGCTATGGGGCATCAAAGCGTCTAAGGCGCTTTCTCAGCCTCCGATTACGACCGTTCAAATAGAAGGTGTACGCCTCAACATTGACCAGCGCAACCTCAAAAATTCAGGCGCTAGTAACTATCTCACGAACGATCCCTACCTATTTTGGGGGCTAGAGCTGGGCTGGACAGAAGCAGTGAAGCCACAGGTACTTAATCTTTTAGCCGTTCAGCGTCAACGCCATAAACGCACAGGCATCTTAACTGCCGTCAATGAAGATTCCCTCGATCGCCCCCCTTATTTTCTCTACGGCAGTGTGTATGCAGATGGAAAACCTTGGAATACCCAAAGCGCTCACGGCAAATCGGCAGATCACCTTAAACAGTTCAGCACTAAAGCAGCTTTTGCTTGGGAAGCTTTACTCCCCAATGAACCCTATACCAAGCTTCTCCGCAATTCAGCACAGTCTTTGATGAATAAAAATCAAGGTTTTTTTACCGGACAGTTCGAAAATCAAACGCCAAGTGTGAACACTGTACTTAACGTCAATACAAATGCTGCCGTACTTGAAAGCATTCT
>JANNDV010000221.1:0-13467 GCA_031387975.1 Acaryochloridaceae cyanobacterium OTE_75_metabat_521
TGCACGAAAGTTGCCACGATTATCTACATGGGCAAGGCATTAGCCTAGAATGTCGGGAGCCGGATGCAGTGAAAGTTGCACGTCCAGATCTAACTGGGAGGGGCGGAGTTTCATCACTCCCCTCGACCCAAACAGTTTCCAGAACTAAGTCGAGAGGAGATTGAGCGTATGTTTGGATTAAGTGAACTTAAACAAACAAAAGTCTATCAGGAGGCGCTACAGGAGGGCAAACAGGAGGGGTTAGATCACGAGCGATCGCTGATTCTCCGACAACTTGAACGTCAGGTTGGCAAGTTTCGAGTTTGTAAAGTAGTTTGTGTCAGGGGATAAAAAGCTACATGGGAAACCTCCCCTCAAATTCAATGGCAAAGCGATTTAAGGCAGCTTTCCAATCTCGGATCGGCATCGTCCATTTCTTCGAGATATTGTGAATCGCCAAGTAAATGACCTTCAAAGCCGATTCATCTGTTGGAAAGGAGCGATGATTGCGTAAAACCTTACGTAGGGTCATATTCAGAGATTCAATGGCGTTGGTCGTATAAATCGCCTTACGAATATCTGGAGGAAAGGCAAAGAAGGGAATAATTCGGCTCCAGTGGTTGAGCCAAGACTTGCTAATGGTGGGGTATTGTTTATCCCAACGCTGGGCAAACCGCATCAGAGCTTGTTCGGCCTCGGCCTCGGTCGCAGCCTGATAGATGGTCTTCAGGTCAGCCGCAACCGCTTTACGGTCTTTATAGGACACGTAGCTCAAAGCATTTCTGACTAGGTGGACAATACAAAGCTGCACCTGAGTTTGTGGAAAGACCGCCTCAATCGCCTCTGGAAATCCGGTGAGACCATCAACACAAGCAATGAAGATATCTTTGACCCCTCGATTTTGTAGTTCTGTGAGCACCGATAGCCAGAACTTAGAGGATTCATTTTGAGTGACCCACATGCCCAGGAGTTCCTTATGCCCCGCTAGATTTACCCCCAAAGCCAGATGAATGGCTTTATTAATCACTCGTCCTTCATGGCGCACTTTGACGACGATTGCGTCCAGGTACAGGATCGGATAAATCTCATCAAGGCTGCGATTCTGCCATAATTTCCGTTCCGATTCGACGGCTTCGGTGACGTTGGAGATCAGGGTATGAGAGACATCCACCCCATACAAGTCTTTGAGCTGGGCTTCGATGTCACGGGTACTCATGCCACGGGCATACAGCGACAGAATTTTATCGTCAAACCCGTTAAAGCGGGTTTGACCTTTGGGGATAAGTTGCGGTTCAAAGGCTCCGTTGCGGTCGCGGGGGATTGCGATCTCGGCAGCACCAAAATCTCCTTTGATGGTCTTTTTGCTATGACCATCAAAGGAGATTGCGGGGCAAGTCTGGCTCTAGCTTTGAGCGTTCTTCTTCTATATGAGTATCGAGTTCTGCGCTTAAACATCGTTCGATGAGGGCTTTACTCAATTGCTTGAAGATCCCGCCTTCTCCCATCAAGTCTTCAGGGTTACGGTAGTCTTTGAGGAGTTCATCAATCAGTTCGGGTCGAAAGGTCATTGGGCGTGTCTCCGTTAGTTTGTTCATTAGATCTTCTTTTGACCTTTGACACAAACTAATTTACACTCCCCAAGTTTCCCCAAAAAGCGAGATCGCAGGTTCTGGCACTATCATTTACTCAGCTTGATTCTTTGGGCGAGGCACTACTAGATTTCTCTACACCATCCGATTTGAATGATTGGCTACTATTGCACAATAAAACTACCTAATGATCGCATCTCCACTACTTCAGCCTAATCAAAGAGATCGCCCATTTCAGCAAAACAAATCCGATCGCCCTCCGAACAAACCACAACACGATCGCATCTCTCCCACCTCAAGAAAAGCGATCGCCGTTTCAGTCGCGAACATCAGAGCGATCGCTTCCATCACCTGCTACCGTTCTGCTTTAGCATTGACACACTAAATCTATCGGAGCGGGAGATCACATTCTTAAGCTAAAACGCGATCGTCTTCTCAATCAGAAGCCCCGAAAAGAATGCCTGTGAACGAATCTCTTCAGCGATCGCATTTTTGACTTTTGCCCTATTAATGCGATCTCCACTTCTACGAAAAACGCGATCGCCCTCAGAACAAAGAACTAAACAACGATCTCATCTCCACTAATCTATGTAAAAACAATCGCCTTTGTCATAGCACACTGAAGATTTCTCGCCAACTTTGGCAAAAACAAAAAATGTATGATCTCAAGGATGTTGAGGTCGGTAGTTACGAATTTCTGCCAATGACAAGTTATTCTCTCGAATAGCTGCTTCAAGTTTTGGGAAGTCACTTTCCTGAAGCCATTTTTCAGGTGCAGTTATATGAATGGGGATATCTACAAGCTCTGTTGATTTGGATGGTTCTGTTTCAGTAGATCCAGATTTTGGTTGAATATCGAAACTAACTTGACTATCAAGGTCAAGCTTGGACTGTATTTTGGTAATTTTAGTTTCTGCATCCAATCGCGAAATTTTTTTTAGGAGAATCTGAAGGTTCCAGCGGGGGCCAAAATGATAAACAGCTCCATACATCACATGTGCAAGGATAGTTTCAACATCTGAGGCTAGCATTGCATTCAGAAATGCTTCATGGACAGATTCCCAAGATCGAGTTTTCTGGTCACAAGCAACGTCGTGAATGACTGATGCTTTTCGGTACTTGCCTTCAAATGGACCACCAATAATAGACCAAGCGAATTTGGGAATTGACGCACCGTCAACTACCGAATGAAGCGGTGCTAACCATTCTATTCCTGAGGGATCAGTATAGGTCAGTGGTTCTAAGAGTTTCATTTTTCTCCCTTCATCAAGCCATTCAGCTTTGACAGTACCGGAGAAACTACCAAATGGATTTTTTGTTTTCATCTAAGCCTATTCCTGAATTTCTAAATAATTTAACTATTTAATTAAAATGACAAATTTTGTCATTAGGTTCAGGAACGGGACAAGTTTTATTTGAAATAGGATTATTTAACAGATAGAGCCATAATGGCTTGACTAGTGATGCCAAAGGACTTACATCAACAATCTGATTATTTGCTAAATTAAGACCTTCAAGTTTCGTAAGCGATGCCAGAGGACTTATATCAACAATCTGATTACTAAACAAACTAAATCTAGTAAGATTTGTAAGTGATGCCAGAGGACTTACATCAACAATCTGGTTTTCATCCAGATAAAGATCAACAAGATTTGTAAGTGATGCCAGAGGACTTACATCAACAATCTTATTTTTCAACAACCTAATATTAGTAAGATTTGTGAGTGATGATAAAGGACTTATATCAACAATCTGATTTTCGCTAATATTAATACCACTAAGATTTGTAAGTGATGCCAGAGGACTTATATCAACAATCTGATTACCAAGTGACTCAAGACCTTTAAGCTTTGTAAGCGATGCCAGAGGACTTATATCAACGATCTGATTGCCGGCTAAGCTAATACCGATAAGATTTGTAAGAGATGATAGAGAACTTATATCAACAACCTGATTGTTATTAATATTAATGTCAGTAAGCTTTGTAAGCAATGATAAAGGGGTTACGTCAATAATCTGATTTTTATGCAAATCAAGAAGATTAAGATTAGTAAGTAATGATAGAGGTGCTACATCAACAATCTGATTATCACTAAGATTAAGGAAATTAAGATTTTTAAGTAAAGACAAAATACCCAAGTCTATGGATACTTCTGGTAAACTTATCGAACTTAAGTCAAGATCTTTAATCTCTAAGAGCAAGCTTTCTACGGTAGCAGATTTGTCTGAGATATTTTCAAAATCAACAACTTTATTTTTAACTTTTTCAACTAGTATATTTAAAGTATGTTGAATACTTTTTTTAGTTTCTGGTACATCTTTTATGTCATACCATTGGGCAATAGTCTCAGGGAAAATTTCTAGATCTTCTTCATTAATCGTCTTTAACTTCTGTTTCGCATTAGATACTGCTTCTACACAATTATCAAGATCTGTATAACAAATGAATGCCGTTTCCTGAATAATTTCCAGATTAATGGCTATGTCCTTATCAATATCTTCAATATTTTTTTGTTGTCTTTTTGACAGTCTCATTGGTCCTGTCTTCAAAGCTCTAACTCTATTTCTATAAGTAAAGTTTTTCTCAAACTCAAAACTTAGTTCATCCCTAGCAACTTTGATCCCTTCTGAAATTATTGCGGGTGGCGGTATAAGGGATAAATCCGCATAAGGGCTTGTAAGATATGCTAATTCAGCAGGTCCTATAGGACTGTTAAGATCAATATTTTTGATTTGATTTGGGAAAGAATTTGGATCATCTGTGTTGGTTGCATATTCAATAGCGCTAGAAAGAATTTGTAAACAAGGTTCTGGATTCGCCATGGAACATACTAAAAGAGCATGAATTTTCTTTCCAGAAGAATCTATTAGGTTTTCATTTCCTCCAAAAATATCACCTAATCGAGAAACATCTCCGCCAAGCTGATAAGCTTGAATGCTTATTGAAGCACTACTCCCAAAAGATTTTGCTTCTTTAGTAAAATCACCTGAGGCTTCAAAAACTGGCCCCTTGACTTCAAATTTAGCCTTAAATGATTCTTTGGCAGCTTTATTAGAAAACTCGATTTTTGCAGACACATAAATTGCAGCACCTAGTTTAATTTGCTCGACATATTCATGCCCACAAGTTGTTACCCAATTTTCTCCAACGAAATTATTATTATCGCCAAATCCTTTTGCTTGTTTTCCTACATTAGTTAATCCTTCATACTTTAATTTCTTATTTTTAAAGTGATACTTTGCCGAAAAAATAGTCACTTCTGAATAATTATTTGAAGAAGCTTCCGAGGCAAATTTAGCTGACATACTGCCTTCAACTACTCCATACCTAGCCTTTCCCCCAACCGAAAAACCTAGTTCATCTGACAATTGTTTTGACTCCAAAACTTTGCTATAGTTTAGAGTCGCTTCTGGAATACCAACAAACTCAACCGTTCCCGTAACACATTCACCTACAAAATCTTCATTTTTTGTATTGTAACCTTCTCCTAGTACCGCCTTGTCTGATTGCCCTGGTGATTGAATTTCCATGATTTTTGCCTAAAATAAATAAAGCTAAGACACTTGAAAATATTCTAAAAACTTGCAATCACAGCTCCGAAATAATTTTCATAAAAAATACTTTGGTCAATTTCAATCTTTTTGCTTCCTCCCCATGTCCAGTAGTCAATGGAAACCTTTTCGTCATAGAACTCAATTGTCGAGTTGAGGGCAATATAATGGTTAGGAAAACGACTTACAATCACGTCAAATAGAGACCCCTGCGATTTTGAGATCATAGTGGCATTAATCAACATGACAATATCTTGATTTAGTTCAGGACGTAGCTTCATTGCGTGTTCAAGTCCTGCATTTAAAACAAAATTACCCTCATTCTGAACTGAGCTGTAGAGGCCAGTTGCAACAAGCCACTCTTCAATTTCAGAGGGAAGAGTAATCCCAGAAACATCTTCTTCAGGTGTGCCCTCAAAATCGAGCGTTGTGTTAGCAGAATCGCGTAGGGCTGACATCGCCATCCATTCTGCTTGAGGGCACGGTGTTTCCATTCGCGGTAAAACAACACTATAGACCTGATTTATAAGATCCGAGTCAGGCTTAACGCTAATATTGCCAATCGTTGCTTCGCCTTGCTCAAAAAGTTGTATGCAGTATTGGCTAAACGCCAACGGATCGCGCTTAAGCCAAAGATGGAAAGTAGTTGCAGGGCCACAAAGATTTAAAGATCCCTGCTGTATAAGACTAGGATCCTCAACAAGTTCTTTAAGTCTTGTAGCTACTTCTATCTTCTCTAATTTCCAAGGTGATGAAGCATCACGACTCAAGAAATCATCAATCTCTGAGACTGCCTCTGATATTGTACTTGGCATTCTGTTACTGTTATTTTTACATATTTATAATGTCTTTTGTAGCCTAAGAATTTTTAAAATAAAGTTTATGTAACAAGTTACGAGGAAAGGTTTATGTATCTTTGTTAGTTCAATATAAATATATACAAAAGCCCATTGACCACCAATTAGATTTGAGGTGCTGCATTCCATCGCAACAGCACAAGTCTTCCCAGTGTTAGCAATGACTGTGTATTGTCAAAGCTATGCCAAATATATATTCTAGGGTTCAAAGGTTTGATCGCCCCCCCGACGCTCAACGCTGCCCCTCTTGGTGCGTCGCCCATCGGCAAGCGCCAGCGATCGCCCCACAACCGCTCCGACTCGAAGACCACGAAACCCGCTGGGTCGGGCGGGAACCCCTGCTTTATCGCCTCATCCAAACACTGCAAAATCACTGTCGCATCCTCTCCCTCGTTGGCATCACAGGTGTCGGCAAATCCGCCCTCGCCATCCGCCTTGCCCTAGAACCCACCATCACCCAAGCCTGGCCCACCATTCGGGTCATTCGCTTCGATGCCGACAAAAATACCTTTGCACTCTTCGCTAAACAAATCCTCGGCGCACAATTCCCCCAAGACCCCTCTCTGCAAATCAACCCCAAACAACTCGTAGAACTCTTGCTGGATGAGTTGCGATCGCAGCCCTGCCTCATCATCCTAGACATGGTCGAAAACCTCCTGACCTCAGATCGCAATGGCAGCCATCGCTTCCAAGACCCCGCCTTCACCCTCTTCTTTGACCAACTCATTCAAGCCGAAGACATCCCCTCCCGCCTCATCCTCACCTCCCAAGATCAAATCCCCGTTATGGCAGAAGGCAGATATGGAGGGCGATCGCACGTCGAACACCTCAAAGGACTAGACCCCGCCGAATCCCTGCAACTCTTTGTCCTGTGGGACGTAATCCCCACCCGCGACAGCGAAACCGAATACTTGCAGCAGCTCATCCAAACCTACGAAGGCCACCCCCTTGCCCTGCAAATCATCGCCGGAGAAATCCTAGACTTTCCTTACCACAGCGACATATCAGCCTACTGGCAAGATTACGGTCAAGAAATCATCGCCAAAGAACAGCAAAAGCAAACGCTAGACGGCCCAAACCACCGCGAGCAGATGTCTCTAGCTTATTACAGCCTCAGCCTTTCAGATCTTGTTAAAGGCCGCATCGAACATACCCTCCAACGCCTCAGTGCTTCTGCACCCCTCGCCTATATCTTGCTTTGTATGGGTTCCGTCTATCGCTGCCCCGTCGAACGCGCAGCCTGGTTGATCTTAATTGCAGACTCCCCCAGAGAAGACCAAATCTCAGCCTTCCAAACCCTACAGCGCCATTTTTTATTGGAAGGCGATCGCACCTCAGGGCAAGTCTCTTACCATCTCCATAGCCTTGTCCGCAGCGTCGCCCTTCAGCACCTTTCCACGCTGGATGAAGACAAGTGTCGAAATCTCCCTATCCCCACCCCTAAGCAACGGCGTACACATAAGTCGGGATGAAGCGACAAAAACGACAAATCCCCTCCTCGGAGGGGTGCCCATAGGGCGGGGTGGGTTAGTCAGTAGCGCCATCGACAAACCCACCCCTAAGCCCCTCCCAAGAGAGGATCAATGAACTAGTTAACAATAAGCACCTTATCAAAGAACACATTCAAAATTTGTGTGTACACCATCTTCACCCGTAAGGAAGGGCGGGTTTTGGACAACAAGTTAAAGCCGATCCCGCTTTAGCTAAAATCGACCCTACAGAACCTTTATTTTCTGGAATCTTATTCCCTCTCAAAAACAAAGCGGTCGGTGTAATATACACCGACCGCTTTATTGATACCTAATTATTCGGTCAACTAAGCAGCAATAGCAACAGGCGCAACAGCAGCAATAGGATAAACGCTCACTTTTTTGCGGCTCTTACCCTTGCGCTCAAAGGTCACAACACCATCAGAGAGTGCATAGAGCGTGTCGTCATTTCCACGACCCACATTTTCACCCGGGTGAACCTTAGTACCACGCTGACGAATAATAATGTTTCCGGCACGAACCACTTCGCCACCGTACTTTTTGACACCCAGTCGCTTTGCGTTTGAGTCGCGACCGTTACGTGTACTGCCTGTACCCTTCTTATGAGCCATTATGTCCTTCCCTTAATTCACGCTAGCTAATACTCTGACACTTTTGAATCAAGCAACAGTTGATTCAACCTTGGGTTCGGCAGCTTCTAGAGCCTTGCCACCCACGGAGATTGAGTTAATCATGAGCCGTGTTAGCTCTTGACGGTGCCCCTGCTTTTTACGGGTTTTCTTTTTGGGCTGCATCTTATAGACAATAATCTTCTTGTCTCGGCGATGCTGCATAATGGTGCCCTCGACCACGGCTCCTTCAACTAAAGGTCGCCCAACGGTCACGGTGCTTCCGTCACTCACCAGCAAAACCTGATCGATAGAGATGCTTGCGTCTACATCATCATGCAAAAGCTCAATATCGTAGAACCGACCGGGTTCTACTTTGAGCTGTTTGCCGCCCGTTTCAATAATTGCGTATGCCATAGTTCACCTTATTTTTGTTCCGCCGTACAGGTACTTGGTTGATAACCGTGGCTGATGACCAAGTTTATAAAGTCAGTTCACCTGATCCGAGCGAGCGCAGTCACGCCAGTTAACTATAATCCTCAATTTTGAGGCTGATTGTCAAGGCTCAAAATTGACCCCGCTTCAATTTCGGTATGCTGGGACAAGAAAAAGCAGGGTTCTAACGTTAGAACCCTGCTTTTAAAGCAAACCTAATAAATCAGCCCCAAAATTTAGAGTGAGAGCCAATCTATGCCAGCCTTAGAACACAAAGGTCGTTCTAACAACAGGCACAAACTCGACGGGGTTAGCTTCGTTATTTTGTGGGTTCAAAATCACAATCAAACCAGGCGTGATAGAAACGTTTCCATTAATTTTGAACTTGTAGAGTGCTTCAAGGTGGAAGTTAGAGCCACAATCAGAGACCGCACTGTTAGAGGATCCAGCAGCACCACAAGATAATCTACGGGTTCCACCAATAACCGTAGGTTCTTGACCCACGATTAATGCACCTAAGTTACCAGGAATTAATAAATCTGGGAAGGCAAAGGCAACAGCCCAGTTGAGAATTGTTGCATTTTGCTTGGCAACTTGAGCGTTTCCAGTCGCTTCAGCAAAGGTAACACCTGCCCAACCTGAAATATTCATCCAGGGGGCAGTTTTCCAAGTAAACTGTAGCCCAACTGAATCCGAGCTATTTCTTGTCGATCCACCACCAAATGGGTTGTTTGCATAAGTACTTCCTGTTCCGCCAGCCAAGCTGATTGCATTTACAACTGTAGGGGGAGTACCTCCAGAAGCAGCTTCTTGAAAGGAGTGAACGTAGGTGAGGCCAAGACCAAGACTTTTGAATGGCTTAACTTCAAGCTGTGCTAAAGCTGAATAACTGCCCCCAAACAAGCCTCCTGTTGTCCCAACAGAGTTAGTAGGGTTAGGTGCTAAATAGCCAGCCGAGAAAGCGAATTTATCGTTAATCTTTTGGTTGACGACTACCCCTGCGGTGATGCCAGTGTCGGCAAAACGATAGAGGGGGTTAAAACGACCAAAACGCGAAAGTGCTCCAGTTCCACTACTGGAGAGATAAGGGTTGAAGGTATCCCCGACAAAGTCGTTAAACTCACCCGATTTAGCAATGATTGTGACTTTTGTATTTTTACCAATGGGAAACCTATACCATAAGTCGTCTAATTCAAATGCACCTATGGTGGACGGAGTAGTAGCGGTGGCTGCTGCTCCACTTGACCCATCAAAACCCAAACGACCAAAGTTGTTTCCTGTTACCGCAGAGATGTTTGCAGTATCACGGGCCTGAAGGCGAACGCGTAGCCTGTCTTGACCAGTAAAGCTAGTATCAAAGTTCAATCTAGCTCGATAACCAGAGAAGAAACGAGCATTGAGTGGAGCCGAAGGAATACCTGCTGCACCTGGTGCCGGAGCAACTGGCCTTCTATCGTTGTCTGTAAAGACCTCTGCACCAGCAAAAATCACTTCACCGCTTAACTTAGTAGTAGTTGAAAACTGCTGTGCTTCGAGGGTTTTGGTACGCGCTTCTAAGCCATCCACTCGGCCTTTGAGGGTGGCAAGCTCAGCTCTAAATTCTTCTTGCAGTGCTTTGACGGCGGCAAGATCTTCTTTGGTGGCAAATCGATCGCTAATTTGGTCTAAGCAAGCGTTGAGTGCAGCAGCCAACTCATAGCGCGTTGCGGCACGGTTACCTCGGAAGGTGCCGTCAGGATAACCCGCAATACAGCCATAGCGCTCGACTAAAGACTGAAGCGCCTGAAACGCCCAGTCAGTGGGTTGTACATCAGACAGTTGAGAAACAGACGTAACTTGACCTGCTTCGGTTGAACTGTTGACATCCGTTATTAAGGTTGAGAAGGTTCCAGGTAGAGCGTTTGGGGTAACGGGTAAATTAGTTGAAGCAGTGGGAACCGAAGCGGTGGACTCACCTAGTTCACTGGCTTTTGCTGTACCAGAGACTAAAAAGGAACCGCCGACCAATAGACCCAAAAAAGCAGGCTGAATAAGCCAAGAAAGCTGAAACGTATTGAAACTCATAGAATCCTCACATCGTCACACAAATAAAATATCCACATAACTTAGGATAAAACGCACATGGTGCGCCTATTCTCAAGTATCGAATGGAATATTCCATTGATATCATTCAAAGAATGCGATCGCACACCAAGGATAGGTTAAGGTCAACGCTTTGATTCCACCATCAACCCTTCAGAGATGGCGGTATCATAGAGTCTTTAGAGATTAGCAGAGCGGCAATTCTCCCGCTCCTAAAAATAAATCTAAGCGACCCCTACAGTGCGATTACTGCGATCGCATCCCTAACCCCCTGATTGACTTCCATGACAGAAACCCTCCCCGCCCTCTCTAGCCAGTACGAACCCAGCGCCACCGAAGCCAAATGGCAAACCGCCTGGGAAGACAATCATGCTTTTCAAGCCGATGCCTCTAAAGGGGGAGAACCCTACTGCGTCGTGATTCCGCCGCCCAACGTGACGGGCAGCCTGCACATGGGGCACGCCTTTGAAAGTGCGCTGATTGATACCCTGGTGCGCTACCACCGCATGATTGGGCGCAATACTCTGTGGCTCCCAGGCACAGACCACGCCAGTATTGCCGTGCAGACCATTCTAGAGCGGCAGCTTAAAGCAGAAGGTAAAACGCGCAATGACATTGGGCGCGAAGCCTTTCTAGAAAAAGCTTGGCAGTGGAAGGCGGAATCTGGTGGCACCATTGTTAACCAGCTTCGGCGCTTGGGTGTATCCGTAGACTGGAGCCGTGAGCGCTTCACGATGGATGAAGGGCTGTCTAAAGCTGTTCTAGAAGCCTTTGTGCGCTTTTACGAAGAAGGGTTGATTTATCGGGGCAACTATATGGTTAACTGGTGCCCTGCCAGTCAGTCTGCTGTCTCTGATCTAGAAGTGGAAAATAAAGAGGTAGACGGCAATCTGTGGCATTTCCGCTACCCGCTGACGGATGGATCCGGCTATGTAGAGGTGGCGACTACCCGTCCTGAGACCATGCTGGGTGATACGGCAGTGGCGGTCAATCCTGAAGACGATCGCTACAAACACCTGATTGGCAAAACCCTCAAGCTGCCCATCATGGAGCGCGAGATCCCCATTATTGGGGATGAGCTGGTAGACCCTGCCTTTGGAACGGGCTGCGTGAAAGTCACCCCCGCCCACGACCCTAATGACTTTGCAATGGGTCAGCGCCATAATTTACCGTTCATCAACATCCTCAACAAAGACGGCACCCTCAATGAAAATGGTGGGCCATTTGAAGGCTTAGACCGCTTTGATGCCCGCAAAGAAGTAATTGATTGGCTGCAAACCGAAGGGGCGCTAGTCAAAATTGAAGATTACAAGCACACCGTGCCCTACAGCGATCGCGGCAAAGTACCCGTAGAGCCGCTGATTTCAACCCAGTGGTTTGTCAAAATTGAGCCAATCGCCCAAAAAACGCTGGCCTTTTTAGACGAGGAACAGTCGCCACACTTTGTGCCAGAGCGCTGGGGTAAGGTGTACCGCGACTGGCTGGTGAACCTCAAAGACTGGTGTATTTCTCGCCAACTGTGGTGGGGGCATCAAATCCCCGCTTGGTATGCCATCAGCGAAACCGAAGGCGAGATTAGAGACAATACGCCCTTTGTGGTGGCAAAATCTGAAGCCGAAGCCTGGGAAAAAGCCATTGCTCAGTTTGGTCAGCAGGTCAAGATTCAGCAAGATCCTGATGTACTCGATACTTGGTTTTCTTCAGGACTATGGCCTTTTTCGACATTGGGCTGGCCTGAGCAAACCGCCGACCTGAATTTTTACTACCCCACCACCACCCTCGTCACCGGATTTGACATCATCTTTTTCTGGGTGGCGCGGATGACATTGATGGCCTCTCACTTTACGGGAGAGATTCCGTTTAAGGATGTGTACATTCACGGCCTGGTGCGGGATGAAAACGGGAAGAAAATGTCGAAGTCGGCAGACAACGGCATCAATCCGCTGATTCTGATCGAAAAGTACGGCACCGATGCACTTCGCTATGCCCTCATTCGTGAAGTGGCTGGGGCAGGTCAAGACATTCGCCTAGAGTACAACCGCGCCACCGACGAGTCTGGTTCTGTAGAAGCATCCCGTAACTTTGCCAACAAGATTTGGAATGCATCGCGGTTTGTGATGATTAACCTCAACGGGCAGACCCCAGCTCAACTGGGCGCACCCAGCCGAGACGGCCTAGAACTCGCAGATCGCTGGATTCTCGAAAAATTTAATCGCCTTGTTTCCCAAACCCGTACATCCATTGATAGCTACGGATTAGGAGAAGCTGCCAAGGGGCTGTACGAGTTTATGTGGGGCGATTTTTGTGACTGGTACATTGAGCTAGTTAAGCTGCGCCTTCGTCAAGATGACAGCCCCTCTCGCCTTGCAGCACAGCAGACCTTAGCCTATGTCTTAGAGGGTACGCTCAAGCTTCTGCATCCGTTTATGCCCCATGTGACAGAAGAAATTTGGCATACCCTCACTCAGGCTAGCGCCGATGAATTTTTGGCACTTCAGCCTTATCCAGAAGCCGCTCCAGTGGTGCAGACCAGCCTAGATAACGACGACCCTTGGAATCAGGCCGAACCGGAGGAAGCTTCAGCCGCCGCTCACTCACCAGCCGCTGCTGCTGTGCCTAAGACTGAAACCGTTCTAAACCTTCTGTCTGAACCAGGGCAATTCGTTCAATTCGCGTTGCAGTATAAGCAGGTGTTGTTAATTGGGCTGGGTGTAGTAGCCGCCATCATTGGGTTTAATGTACTGGATGGCGTCGTCAGCACCCTCAATGCTGTGCCCTTTGTAGAGCCAACCCTAGAGCTATTTGGGCTGTATTATCTAGGGCAGTTTATCTACAAAAATTTGCTGTGGAGCGATCGCCGTCAAGCCTTCACCCG
>JANNDV010000241.1:0-7741 GCA_031387975.1 Acaryochloridaceae cyanobacterium OTE_75_metabat_521
GTTGCGCCGTGGCTTTGGCAAACGCCTGCAATCACCTGCTCTACCCGTTGGGGAATAAGTGCCGCCAACTCAGGGTTAAAGTAGCGAACCGTCCCCGCAATCTGGGCAGTATCCGCAATCACGTTATGGGTGCGCCCCGCATGGAAAGAGCCAACCGTCACCACCGCTGCATCTAAGGGGTTCACATTGCGCGCCACAATCGTTTGAAGCGCCGTCACAATTTGGGATGCAACCACAATCGAATCAATGGTCTGTTGAGGGATGGCACCATGTCCGCCCTTCCCCTGAATTTCACAGTCAAATAGCTCAACCGCCGCCATCAGTGGCCCACTGCGTACCCCAACGGTACCTAAAGGCAAATTATTCCAAAGATGCAGCCCAATGATGGCATCCACATCAGGGTTATGCAGCACCCCCGCTGCAATCATGGGCGCGGCTCCCCCTGGGCCTTCTTCAGCGGGCTGAAAGATGATCTTGACCGTGCCCCGAAAGCTCTGGGGATGCTGAGACAAATAGTAGGCTGTGCCAAGGGCGATCGCCGTATGACCATCATGCCCACAGGCGTGCATTTTGCCCTCATGTTTGGAGCGGTAAGACACCTCGTTCGCCTCCAAAATAGGCAGCGCGTCCATATCAGCACGAATGGCTAAGCATTGCCCTGGTTCTGCACCCGTAATGGTTGCCACAATGCCCGTCTCTGCAACCCCCGTTTGGTGAGAGATGCCCCATTCTTTGAGGCGCTCATGCACAAACGCCGCCGTCAAATGCTCCCGAAACCCCAGCTCTGGGTACTGATGGAGCCGCCGTCGCCATGCCACTAAATCTGGCTGAAGTGCGCGAATTTCAGCACGAATGGGCAATTGAGCCGCCGCTACATTAAGGGAAAGTGGAGTTGCAACCATGAGTGTCAAAACCCTTCGGGCTTTGTATACAAAACGAAGTACTTCCCATAGTAAGAGAATCCTCTGTTAGAGCAGGAAGATTTAAAGATCAACCACACCCGTAAACACCTTTTGAGCAGGCCCTGTCATAAACACAGCCTGATCCAACGCAGACCACTCAATATAAAGAGAGCCACCCGGTAGCTCCACCGTGGCGGCATTGGCGCAATTTCCCGTGAGAACCCCAGCGACCAGAGAAGCACAGGCTCCGGTTCCACAGGCTAAGGTTATCCCTGCCCCCCGTTCCCAAACCCGCATTTTGAGATAGTCGGGGCGCACTACCTCAATAAACTCTGTATTGGTGCGCTGCGGGAAGGCTGCATGATGCTCAAATAGCGGGCCGATTTGACCTAGGGCGATCGCCCCTACATCCCCTACAAACGTAATGCAGTGAGGGTTGCCCATACTCACACAGGTCACAGCCCAGGTTTGGCCTGCAACCTCTAGAGGGACGTTGACGACTTTTTCACTGGGCGCAGCTAACGTCGTCGGAATCTCCTGCGCCAGGAGACGCGGAGCACCCATGTTGACCCTGATTTGACCGTCAGGCTGAACCTCTGGCGTAATGAGTCCTGCCAGGGTATGAATGGTGTAGGTTTGACCCTCCGCTGTGGATTTCCCTTCTAGGTCGGCAATAAACCTTGCCAGACAGCGAATGCCGTTGCCGCACATTTCTGGTTCAGAGCCATCGGAGTTGTAGATCCGCATGGTGTAGTCTGCGCCAGATTCACCTGGCAGCAGAAAAATAACGCCGTCTGCACCAATGCCAAAATGGCGATCGCACACCTTCTCTGCCTGCTGTGGCGTGAGGTGCGGCGCGGTTTGGCCTCGGTTATCCACCAAGATAAAATCGTTGCCTAACCCTTGGTATTTCGTAAATTCAACCTGCATAACCTAGGAAAACCCCACAACATGACTGGCTAGATGAAATGTCAGAACTTCAGGGCTATCTTTAATGCCCTAAGGATTCTGTACACTAATAATAATTTACTATTTTTGCCTGTCTTCTTCTTGCCCGTCTGTATCGTGTTCTTAACGTGAGCCTCATTGACTATGACTGCCGAACTTGAAACCGGACTGCCCAGCTTTCGTCAGCTTCAAAAATTAATCCAGACGGGTGGCGAAGTTGAACTTAAGCTCGTCACCAACGATCTCTTGGTGGGTAAAGTTCGCTGGCAAGACGACCTCTGCATTTGCCTAATGGATCATTACGACCAGCAAACCATCGTCTGGAAACAGGCGATCGCATTTCTTAAACCTAAGGCTTAGCGCATTACCCATTCCAACCTCTTGACCCACATCTGAGCAAAGTTTCGGTCATAGGGTTTGAGGCGATAGCACCCCTAGCAAAAGTCTTAAGGCTAAAACCTCATTTACCCCCTTAACAAGAGACGTATAGACAACCATCAGCATGAATGCTTATGGTAAGGTACATCTAATGAAGCATTAACTTTAACTTAATCATTAGCGTCGCACTTAATGATTGTTCTGTAGTGTACAGACCTAAATTCCTCTCCTTTTATGCAGTCATGGCATATTACTCAAGCCCAAACGTTAGATTTAGTCATAAGCCAATCGGCGCTTATCTTGTAGAGGCAGGTTTACTGTCCGAGGCGCAGGTGGGTGTGGCATTGGTCGATCAGCAGAATATTGCCTCTATGTCCTTTGGTGAAATTTTAGTGACCAGAGGGTGGGTTAAAGAACAAACAATTGAATACCTGATGAAGAAGGTCATCATTCCAGAGCGAATTGCTGAGAAAAGCTCTTTTTCTGACCTAGAATCGAACTTAATCCGTCAAAAACCAAAATCTACCTACATCCCTGGTGCAGAAAATGATTCTGCTCAAGATCTTCAGCGCGTTATTTCAAAAGAAACACTGACTCAAAAGAAAGAAGAAGGCGTGAACTGGATTGGGTAAATCTGGCCCATAAACTAGCCAATAAATCTGAGTCAGTTTTCTAACCCTGCTCTTATCGGTTCTAGCGATGCCGCAGATTTTGCTAGCGCATTACGCCATTCATTATGAGCTTTGGGGTGATTCTGGTCGGCCTAAGCTGCTATTCCTGCACGGCTTTATGGGGTGTGGCGATGACTTTGCCGACATTATTGATGCCCTTTTGTCAGACTTTTGCTGTCTAACCATAGATTTGCCTGGGCATGGTCAGACCCAAGTATTGGATGCTACTGGGTATGACATGGATATTCTTGCCCCTGTGCTGCTCAAGCTTTTGCATCGGCTTAATTTTGCCCCCTGCCATCTCGTTGGGTACTCTATGGGCGGACGGCTAGCGCTGTATCTGGCCTGTCTATTTCCGCAGCAGTTTTTGAGTGTTTTATTAGTCTCTGCGTCTCCTGGGCTTGATACCCTCGCCGAGCGGGTTTTACGGCAACATCAAGATGCAGTGCTTGCCGCCTCACTAGAATCTGAAGACTGGCCTACTGTTTTAATGCGATGGTACGAACAGCCCCTCTTTTCTAGCTTCAAAGCTTCTAAGTCTTTCAACGTCATATTTCAGAGACGGCTCCAAAACGGTTCGCATCAGCTAGCACAAGCACTTCGAGGGCTAGGCACAGGCGCTCAGCCTTCGCTCTGGCCTATCTTTCCTTCTCTCAAGATGCCAATGATGCTCATTGTTGGTGCATTGGATCTCAAGTTTGTGCAAATCAATCAACGCATGGCGGCTCAGATGCCGTTCGCCCAGCTCAAGATTATTCCAGCATGCGGTCATGTGGTTCATGCCGAAAATTCGGTGGCGTTTATGGCAGCGTTGCAGACTCACCTCTTAAAGGGCTAGCTGCTGCTTGGTTTTCTGATCTTCGCTTCACTCTCTTGAGAGCAGTCAGAAGTAGGGCATCGTAAAATACCTCAAAACATTTGACATAGATTCTCAACTAAGATAACTTAAGTACAGTTAAATGTTTGATATAAAGTTGTGTCATACCGCCTCTTGTTTAGAAGCATTTTGGCGCAAGGCATGGGTAAAGAACTTGTTTGAGTTGGGTCAAAGCTCCCTTTGATTTAAGAGGTCAAAATCAGTCTGTATGAGCCATATACAAACCTTTCCTTTTCGTCTCGTGGGTCAGTTAGAGGGCTACACGTTAGGCAAAAGCGGTAAAATCCTTCGCCTTTTGATTAAGACGAACCAAGGGGAGCATTCTATAAAACTCTCTCACCACAGCCGAATTGAGCTTTTGAGAAGTATTTTGAATAATTTGCTTGGGCAAGGCAGTTGGGTTGAAGTGACAGGCTTTCAAAAAATTAGGCCAAATGGCGTGGTGAAAAGCCTGAAAGCCGAACGGGTTGAATCTGCGCTAGCAAAAAAGGTCTCGGTCTGGCCTGTGGCAACCCCGCTGGAGATTTCACCGCGCATTCAGGGTGCCACAACCAAAATATTGGTCTGTCAAAAGTCAGACTGCTGTAAACGGGGTAGCGCAAAGTTGCAGCGCGCGATTGAGACGGAAATCTGCGATCGCAGTCTTGGTCATCAGGTTTGCGTCAAGGCCGTTGGGTGCTTAAAGCATTGCAGTAAGGGTCCCAATATTGTCATTGGCAAAAAAGCCTATCGTGACGTGGCGGTTAGAGAGATTGGACATTTGTTAGATCAGCACTTTGCACCTTTGCCCGAAAGCATTCCAGCGGCTTAGGCGGTACAGTAAAGGCTGGTGCCGTAGCCTGGGTTTTTCATGACGTCTTTAGCCCCTTGGCGGCAGGTTTTAGGGCGATCGCTCCACCGAAACCGTGCCCTCATTTATGCAAGATATTTTCAGCTTGCGACGGTTTGTGCCGACGGGCGACCCGCAAACCGCACGGTTGTGTTTCGAGGCTTTTTGCCAGAGAGCAACCAGATCGCCATAATTACAGATTGTCGTAGCCAAAAGATTTCGCAAATTGAGCAGAATGCCGAGGCCGAAATCTGCTGGTATTTCCCTAAAACGCGGGAGCAGTTTCGCCTAGGGGGGACGCTCTACGTTGTGGATGCAGGGCACCTTAATGCAAGCTGGCAAAGTGCTTACAACAAAACTTGGCAAACGCTATCACAAGCAGCCCGCGCTCAGTTTTATGGCGTTGCCCCTGGTCAACCCTGTGGCTCTGAACCCCTAGAAACAGAGCCTAAAATTGATTCAGACTCTATTCCTGTATCGTTTCGGCTTTTGGTCTTTGACTCAAAGGACTTGGATTATTTGGACTTAAAGACCCATCCTCATGATCATCGTCACCACTGGCTAGATCAATATGGGGTATGGCAAACCGAATCGCTCACGCCTTAATGCTTAGATTAAGAGAAGGATCGTTCTCTGGTCTAAGCGATTCTCCTATGATTGAGGAATGCAGGTTTGAGAACCCGTTTAGCAATTTAAAGCAATGGTCACAACTCCGCCACAATCTAAACCACTGTCTTTGCCGCCCTTAGAAAATGGCGATCGCCTGAATCGCTACGAATTTGAGCGGCGCTATAATGCGATGTCCCGTGTCAAAAAAGCAGAATTAATTGAAGGAGTTGTGTACATGGCGGCGGCAGCCCTGCGGTTTAAAAGTCATGGTCAACCCCACGCGCATCTGATGGGCTGGCTCTGGACTTATGAGGTTGCAACACCAGGGGTTGCGTTAGGCGATACACCTACAGTACGGCTGGATTTAGAAAACGAACCGCAACCCGATGCGGTGTTGCTTATTGAAGAACAGGCGGGTGGACAATCTCGAATTAGTCTGGATGATTATGTCGAAGGGGCACCGGAGTTGGTGGTGGAGATTGCGGCGAGTAGTGTAGCGATCGATTTGGGGGATAAAAAGCGTGCCTATCGTCGCAATGGTGTGCAGGAGTATATCGTGTGGCAGGTGTTCGACCAAAAGCTAGATTGGTTTTACTTAGAGGAGGGTGATTATTTGTCGTTACCTGTCGATGCCGATGGAGTGATCCGCAGTCGCGTTTTTCCAGGTTTATGGTTGGCGATCAATGATTTGTTGACGGGGAATATGACCCGTGTGTTAACGGTGTTGCAGGAAGGATTGGCGAGTCCAGAACATGATGCGTTTTCACAGATTCAAGGCGATTGACAGTCTCCAGCCGTCAAAACTTGATTCACGGTTAACTTTAATTCTGGGAAAGTTTTAGAGGCGATCGCCGCTTCCCCCATAAAAACCAGTTCCTCATACAATCCATCTTCCCAACACAGCACAGATATCTTTAGCGCAAGTGGATCCACAATCCAATATTCAGGAATCTCAAGCGCTGCATACTCTGAGCGCTTGAAGCGATAGTCTCGCTTGATTGAATCAGGGCTAACAACCTCAACCACCAATAGCGGTGAAGTTTGACACACTGCCGACTGGTCTAACATTCCAGCCACTTGCTCAGCCTCAATTACATAAATATCCGTAAGCCGAGACTTTCTCCAGCCCGTTCGCACGCCAGCTTCTCGCAGACAGTACCAAGGTAAACTCAGACGCTTGATCTCTGAAAGATACTGTTGCTCTAGAAACTGGGCAATGAATAAATGGCGAAAAGTGGGAGGATTCATTGGCTCTAGCTGACCATTTACTAACTCATAGCGAGTGTCTGTCTCGTCGTCGTAAGCAAGATACTCTTCAAAACTCAACGGCTGAATGGAGATGGCAACTGTCATGGCTCTAGCCCGTCCTATTGTCTTTTTATTATGAAATAGATTTTAGTGGGTTAGAACCATGCTGAAGGTGCTCATTCTCAGATGGCTATGCTTTCACAGCCACCGCTGCGCGTTTGTAAGCCTCATCCAACACCTCAGATAGCGTGGGGTGCGTGTGGACAAAGTGAGAAAGCGTTTGTACCGTGGCACCCTGGGCGATCGCATTAGAAGCCTCATGGATTAAATCCGCTGCGTGCAGCCCAATAATGTGCGCCCCTAGTACTTCCCCCGTGTCATCGCGATAGATGATTTTGGCAATGCCGTCGGTTTCACCTTCCGCCAAAGCCTTAGAGTTGCCCTTGAAATAGCTGCGTACTGCGCTAATTTTGAAGCCTTCTGCATCGCCGAGTTCTTTGGCTTGAGGCTCCGTTAGACCCACAAAGCTGACTTCAGGATGGGTGAAGGCCGCTGCGGGGATGGCGCGGTAATTGACAGTGCGATCGCGTCCACACATCGTCTCTACTGCGGCAATACCTTGCGCCGAAGCCGCATGAGCCAGCATCATCTTGCCCGTTGCATCCCCGATCGCATACAGATGGGGAATGGGTTCTCCCTGGCTCATCACCTGAAGATGATCGTTCACCGGAATGAATCCACGCTGATCGGTTTCGGCTCCTACGGTTTCTAAGCCCAAATTTTTGGTTGCAGGGATACGACCCGTTGCCACCAGGCAAGCATCCACTTCAATAGTCTCAACCACTTCTTTGGTTTTAGGGTCAGCCAGCTCAATTACCACAGGCGATCCTGGCGTAACCTTCTTCGCAATCAGCCCTACACGAGTCTCTACATCCCGTGGATCAATCAGCACCCGCTGAGCAATCTTGGCGATATCGGGGTCAAAAGTTGGCATGAGCCGATCCATCGCCTCAATCATCGTCACTTCAGACCCAAGGGCGGTATACACATCCGAAAACTCTAGGCCGATATAGCCACTGCCAATAATGGCTACCCAAGAGGGTAGCCAGTTGAGCTTAATTGCATCGTCACTGGTAAAAACGGTCTTGCCATCCACCTGTACCCCAGGCGGAACCCAAGGCACAGAGCCACTGGCCACAATAATATTGCGCGCGGTAACGGTTTTGTCCCCTGCATCGCCAATAATTTCGACTTTTTGAGTCCCTGCAACCTTGCCCCA
>JANNDV010000264.1:0-20295 GCA_031387975.1 Acaryochloridaceae cyanobacterium OTE_75_metabat_521
GGCCTGCTCCGCGACGAAGGTCAGGTAAGTCTCTAAACGCTTCTACGATGGCTAATGTACTCATGGCTGGAAATCCAACGATACAACTGCACCCTTACTTTAGAGGCTTTTTCTACATCTGGCTAGAATGAAATAACCCTGCCATGAAGCGTTGGGCTGTCTTTCGGATGGAACTTCCTTCTTCTTGAGCGGCACGGACGATTTTCTCGCGAAAGTCGATGGAGTACGGTCTCATTTTGCACTGCTTTTTACGATATTCTAATGTACTCTATTTACCTGGAAACCGCTATATATACAGAAAGGGTTGTTCTATCTCATTTAACGGAACCAGTGCCGAACTTTAAATACAAATTAAAACTCTTATTCTCAAGAAATATCTACTTATCTAAGTTTTTTCTTCTAGGGAGTTTTTTCTCATACCAAATCAATAATGGCGTAGCGCTAACGCCATGAAGAACAATAGAAATAACCACAGTAAAATAGACTATCCAGGCAATTTTCTCTCCAAGGTCTCCTAATAGTCCTTTTCCAAAGGCGTAGGACAAATAGTACAAAGAACCTAAACCACGAATACCGAACCATCCATACAGCAAACGCCGCGTTGAATTAAGAGGACTGCCCCACGTACTAATCCATGCTCCAATGGGACGGATGACAAAAATTAGTAATACTGCAACTAAAAAAATTGAGCCTGAAAATCGAATCATTGGCTCAATTCGGAGTAGTGAGCCAAGCAGTAAGATTATGCCTACTTCCATTAATTTTTCAATCTGTTCTGCAAATTCTCGTTGGGAGTGATAAACCTCTGGGGTTGTATGGTTTTGTCGAACCACCATACCTGCAATAAAAACGGATAGAAACCCATATCCATTGACGAGTTCTGTTAATGCGTAGGTAATAAGCACCATACTGAGCGCCACAAAGTCTTCCATCAATGCGTCAGCTGATTTCAACTGATGCGATCGCCGATGCATCCAGGTTACACAGTGAGCGACTAATAGCCCCATTCCAATGCCTGCTGCGATCGCCCATAGTACGTCCACTAAAAGCCATTCCCAAACCCAATTTTGCCAGTGTGCATCTTTCATCGCATACAGCCCAAAGTATACAAATGGAAAGGCTAGGGCATCATTTAAGCCACCTTCTGAGGTTAATCCAAAGCGCAGCTCATCACGATCTTTAGCATCTAGAAGCTGAATTTCTGAGGCAAGAACTGGATCGGTTGGAGCCAGAATTGCACCCATTAGAATGGCTGAACTCCAGGGAATTCCTAGGCATAGATGACCAACAACAGCCAAAGAAAAAATACAGATTGGCATAAGTAAGCCAATCAAGCGTGCTGTAGAGTTCCATGCCCACCATCGAAAGGGGCGATTCATTTTGAGTCCACAGCCAAAGAGAGAAATAAGAACTGCAAACTCTGTTAATCGTTCTAGAACCTCAGCCTGAGGCCGTAGCTCAATTAAATGAATCCCATAGGGGCCTAATAGAATTCCTACAAATAAATAAATTAATGAATAGGAAAATGGAAGTTGGGAAATCCAACCTGAGCCTAAAGTGACGATTAATAAAAGTAATCCAATAGCAAGAAAACTAAGAATGTAAGTGTCCAAATAAATTCCCTCTAACACTATAATTCTTGTTTTAAAATTGGCGGCTCTTGTGTAAAGAGCCGCCAATTTGTGAATTGAAAGAATGAAGACTAATTATTTATCTCGCTTAAATTTAGAATCTATACTTCCTTTGGACATCTGCCTATGGTGAATACTATGTGTTCCATTGCATCTATCTAAAGAGATATACCTAATCTTAGAGTGTGTCCCTTAGTATTAAAAGTTAATTGTTCTTCTAATCAATATTCTCTTTAATAGTTATGTCAGTTCTTAAAACACCTAGCCATAACGTATGGCGTCAAGAAATAAGTAATATGGTTCGAGGAGTTTCAGGTGGATTTCTGTTTGGGATTCCCCTGCTTTACACTATGGAGGTGTGGTGGATTGGCTCATCTGTTAAACCTCTACGCTTACTTATTGCGATCGCCTTAACCTTCACAATTGTTTTTGTATTAAACCAAACTACTGGTTTTCGTAATGCTTCAGATATTCGCATCAGAGATGCTTTAATAGATAGTATTGAAGCAATTTCTCTTGGGATATTGTGTACAAGCTGTGTTTTAGTGCTGTTTCAAGAAATTACCTTAGATACACCTTTAGGTGAGGCATTAGGAAAGCTGATCTATGAAAGTGTTCCTTTCGCACTAGGGGTAGCATTGTCAAATCAGCTCTTGAATGATGAATCTGGAGAAAACCAGGAGCAACCAAAGCAGTCGAATGGACGAAATAAGCAGCTTAACGGCACCGTTGCTGACGTTGGCGCTACCTTAATTGGAGGAATTATTATTGCTTTTAGCATTGCCCCTACCGATGAAGTACCCATGTTAGCTGCATCAACTTCAGGTCCGTGGCTCCTGGCATTGATCTTTGCTTCTCTTTTAATTTCTTATGCAATTGTATTTGCTGCAAACTTTTCTAACCAAAGTAAGCGTCAACAGCAACAAGGAATTTTTCAAGATCCGTTTAGCGAGACGGTTATTTCTTACTTAGTTTCGCTTATTTCAGCTGCGCTGATGCTCTGGTTTTTCGATAAGCTAACTCTTAGCGATCCTTGGTCAATTTGGCTAAGATATACGCTGATTCTAGGTTTGCCCACAACTGTTGGTGGCGCAGCAGGAAGATTAGCCGTATGAACCCTATCAATATGAATCCGCAGCCCGAAGCAACTCAAGGTGAAAATAATACTGGGCGATCGCCCGCAGAGTGGATCACCTTCAGCATTGCCGCCACAATTTTATCTACTGTAATTGGACTAGTGCTCTATATTTGGCTGGGCCAGCAGCGCCAGCCGCCTAACTTATCAGTCACTCATGCAAAAATGATTCGACAAATAGATGGGCAATTTTATGTCCCATTTACTCTAAAGAATAAAGGAGGTGAGACGGTAGAATCTGTGCGCGTCTCTGCCGAACTAGAAACAAATAATAGTGTTAAAGAACAAGGGGAACAAGAAATTGATTTTTTGTCTGGTGGAGAGGAGAAAGAAGGTGCTTTTATTTTCACAAAAAATCCAAAATATGGCAAAATAAATTTGAGAGTAACAAGTTATAAGCTTCCTTAAAGCCATAACTTATTTCTCCTGTAAATCTCAACACATTTACTGAGAACGACTACAGGTAAAATTAAATGCTTATTTATGATTTGTAAACTCTAGTAAAGTCTTGAAGATATAAAGCTCTTGAAGATATACAGCGGTTTTCAGTCGTCACATTAGAGACACACAACTTGGTAAGGTTGTCTAGCCAATTGAATCTCGGAATTTGAAGTCTATCAGACTGTTCCTTATAAGACAAAACCGCTGTAGTCATCGACAGTAAATTGTTTTGCAGTCGCAACCGTCATATACCCTCCATTCCGGAGACCTTGTGACCGCCCTTGCTAAAGTCTAGACACTCGTAATTGTCCTGGTTGGTTGAGCGAACCCTCAAACTTTAGCCGTCCATTGGCGTGGAGATGGCGCAGAATTTTGTAGACCGTCTCAACTCGGTCAGTCTCTCCTACCTTTGTAGCAAGATCTGTCAGTGCGATCGCCCCATTTGCCGCTTTCAGACCCTCCAGCAGCTTTTGCTGAAGCGCCAGCGTCGCTGCTGCCGCCTTCTTCCCTGCTTCTACGCCAGGTTGGTGGTAGGCGTTGACATTAATGAGGGTTGCATAAAACCCAACGGCTCTCTCATAGAGGGCAATTAATGCGCCTACCATTTTTGAGTTGACGGTCGGGATGGTTACGGTAATGGTGTCGCGACCTTTTTCGTAGAGCGCCTCGCGGGTGCCCAGCAAAAAGCCGCAGAGGTAGTCGCCCGTTGTGACATTGGGGTCTAGCTCCATAGATGGCCCTTCACGATCTTGCAGCACCTCAATGAGGGTGGCAAAAAAGTTGGGTAAACCTTCGCGCAACTGCTGAACATAGGCATGTTGGTCTGTGGAGCCTTTATTGCCGTAGACCGCAATCCCTTGATTGACCACATTGCCGTCTAGATCGAGTTCCTTACCCAAAGATTCCATCACAAGCTGCTGGAGGTAGCGGCTAAACAGCAGCAGACTGTCTTTATAGGGCAACACCACCATATCTTTGAGTCCTTTGCCCTCGCCCGAGACATACCAACCCAAGGCCAAAAGCGCCGCAGGGTTTTGCTTTAGGTTGCGCACGCGGGTCGCTTCGTCCATTATCTTTGCGCCTTCTAGCATGTCGCGGATGGCGATGCCCTGAAGCGCCGCAGGCAATAGACCCACCGCCGACATTTCTGAAGTGCGTCCCCCCACCCAGTCATGCATCGGGAAGCTGGCAATCCACCCTTCAGCTTTAGAGAGTTGGTCAAGCTGACTGCCTTCTCCCGTGACGGCAACGGCATATTGGGCAAAATTAAGACTGCGATCGCGGTATCGTTTCTGCACTTCTAACATCGCGTTGCGCGGCTCTGGGGTGCTGCCAGACTTAGAAATGGTGATTACAAGGGTAGACGAGAGCCGATCTTGAATTTGATCTAAAACGCGATCAATCCCCGTCGGGTCAGAATTATCGAGAAAGTGAATGTTTAGGGGCGCATGGATGGGCGCAAGAGCCTCGGCCACAAATTCTGGCCCTAGGGCAGAACCACCAATGCCAATCGAAAGAATGTCGGTAAATTTAGGGGCTAAAGGCGGATGGATGGTGCCTGTATGAATATCTTTTACAAATGCTTAAAACGACGCAAGTGTGTTAACAACATCGGACTTAAGCTCTGGCGTAGGGGCAAGGTCAGGGTTTCGCAGCCAGTAGTGACCCACCATGCGATTTTCGTCAGGGTTGGCGATCGCCCCTTTTTCTAGCGCCGCCATTTCTGAAAACGCTCGGTCAAACTTGGGGCTTAAAGTGGCAACATCCGCATCTGTAAACTGCATACGGCTGATATCGAGATAAATACCTAGCTCATCGTGGTAATAAAGCCAGTCTTGATAGCGTTGCCAGAGTTGCGCTGGATTCATGCTCAATCCTTAGAATGCTGTTGTGTTTAACCATAGCTTGTCTCAGTATCCCCTTTAAGGGCGACCGCAACACCGTTGTGGTTGATACAAACCGCTAATTTAACCCAAGCGATATCATAGAGGTAGAGCAATTAAATGGACAAGATGCTCTACTGGAGCCAATATGAGTGCCTTCAAGCTAGTCGCGCTAGTGCTATGCATTTTTTGTCTAGGCTACGCCACTGCCTACGTTCCCGGGTTGCCGCTGCCCTCTTTCCTTGCGCTTCATCGGTGGCGACCGCCCACAGCATTAGCGGCTAGTAGCCTTTCCCCCATTCAGGTTCAGGGCATTGGCTGGGTTGGGACACGCACCTCCTATTTTGACAACACCGTTACTTTTTTTCGAGACGTACTCAAGCTGCCGTTAAGCATGCAGGTTCCGCAGTTTGCCGAATTTACCCTAGCCGGAGGAGAACGCCTGGGCATTGTCGGGTCAAAACTGGCAGAAACCGCCTTTATGAAAGGCCCCATGATGGAATTTATCGTGACGGATGTAGATGAAGCGAGATCGCAGCTCCAGTCCGTTGGCGTTCAGTTTATTGGCGATATCCATCGCAATACTGCGACGGGTTTGGCTTGGACAGAGTTTTGGGGTCCCGATGGATATCCCTATGGATTAACCAGTGCTGTCTCTGTGCCCCCTCAACACAGGGTAGAATAATGGGCGTTACGCAAACGCAGCCGTTACTTCTTTAACCCTGTAGGCTTTTATGATTCTTGCTCTGCTCTACCTGATGCTTAGTGGCGCTTACTTGCTGGTCATTCCGGGTTTGCTGTACGGGTACCTGAGCAAACGCTGGTATGTAGCAAGCTCTTTCGAGAGAGCCTTCATGTACTTTATGGTGTTTTTCTTTTTCCCAGGCATGTTACTGCTGAGTCCATTTCTTAACTTTCGCCCCAAACCAAGACAAATTTAGGGCGTTATATTTGGGCGCTATAAACTATGCGACGCATTGATGCAATTGGGATTGGCGCAGCCGTCTTTTTGACGGGTGGCCTGCTTTATGTGGGGTTAAGAGTAGCGGGTCTAGAGACGTTTGATGCAGGCATCTGGAGTCAGGCTATCTTTTTGCTGGGGCTACTGGGCTGGGTTTCAACCTACCTGTTTCGGGTGGCGGGGGGCAAAATGACCTACGATCGTCAGCGCGATGACTACGAGACGGCCTTTTTACAAAAGCGTTTAGATGCAATGTCTCCCGAAGAGCTTGAGGCGTTGCAGTCTGAGCTAGAACAAGAAAAGAAAGATAGTCCAAATTAAAGACAGTCCAAATGAGTCTAAGTCTTAGACGATTGCCCAAACCACAACTTTAAAATTATTCGGTATGACCTCCGTTTCTGAATGCTTTCAAAACCTGCGCGATCGCGGTGAATGTGCCCTTATCCCATTTTTAACAGCGGGGGATCCTGATCTAGAAACAACGGCGGAAGCACTGCGACGCTTGGATGCCAATGGGGCTGACATTATCGAGCTAGGGGTACCCTACTCTGACCCCTTAGCCGATGGCCCTGTGATTCAGGCCGCCGCTACTCGCGCCCTCGCCAAGGGAGTACGGCTGGATGCAGTATTAGAAATGGTGGAGCGGCTACAGCCAGAACTGCGATCGCCCATTATCCTCTTCACCTACTACAACCCGATTTACCATCGCGGTGCGGCGACGTTTCTGAAGCAGGTGGCTCAAGCTGGGGTTAAAGGTTTAGTCGTGCCCGATCTGCCCCTCGAAGAGTCGGAGACATTGCTGAAGCAGGCCGCCGATGTGGGTGTTGAGGTAACGTTACTGGTTGCGCCGACTAGCTCCAAAGACCGGATTGAGACCATTGCCAAATGTTCTCAGGGGTTTATTTACCTGGTTAGCACGACAGGGGTAACAGGCATCCGTACTAAACTCGAAGACCGTGTGCAGGATCTCATTATTGAGCTTCAGGGCGTGACCGATAAGCCCATTGGGGTTGGGTTTGGCATTTCACAGCCTGACCAGGCGCGTCAGGTCATGGAGTGGGGTGCAGATGCGGCGATCGTGGGCAGTGCCTTTGTGAAACGTCTTGCTGAAGGGCAGCCCAAGCAGGGCTTAGAAGCCATTTCAGGATTTTGTCGCTCTCTCAAAACGGCGCTAAAGTCTGAGGCTTAGCGCACTGATATGGTGTTGAAAACTTTTCAAGTTTCGTTTAGCGGAATCAAGTGAAGACTCAAATCCTCCCTATAAGTAGGTCGACATAAACAAAGTTACAGTTTTGGATTGGGTTTCGACTCCGCTCAACCCTCAAATCTCGTATGTAAGAGGGTTGAGCGGAGCCGAAACCCGTTTTATACATAATTATGTCTATCTACTTAGCTGCGCCCAAAGCCTTGTTGAACTGTCAGCAGGCGGTTCTGGAACTGTAGATTTTAAAGCCGGTAAAGGAGACAGAGACTTGCCTAGACTTTGGTTCAGAGAGCCAAGAAACGTCTCTTGTAGCTTCCGAAAGGCTTCTACATCGCCATCATTATTCATCAGAGCAAACCACACTACGCCTTGCTGGGTGGGGAGTGCCCCCGCGAGGGCGCTGACTGTATCTAAGGTGCCTGATTTGAGGACAGACTGCTTGGGCAGCGATCGCTGGTCTAAAACGCTTTTATCTTGACCGATGACCGTAAAAATATCGGCGATGGTCATGCCCTGTGGCTGCACGAGCTGCTCAATGGCTCTAAAAATGCCGCAAACCGCGCGGGGCGACATTCGATTTGCAGCAGCCAGCCCAGAACCATTGATGAGCTGAATTTCTGTGGGGCTAACACCCGTCGCGGCGATCGCCCTTTTTGCCACTACATCTGCACCCCCCACGTTATTGGCAATCATATCGGCCATTGGGTTATTGCTATAGCGGTTCATCTTTTTGAGTAAACTCGCCAATGGCAAAGACTGATGTTGAGCAATCCATTGAGCGCTTGCGGGGGGAACTCTGGTTGAAATTACTGTTCCTTTGATTGCGACCTGGGGTTTTGGGGTCGTTGCAGGCAAAGCTTGGTACTGCTGAAGCGCTTCTTTTTTCCACTGCGCGGAATCTAGACCCTGGCGGAGCGCTGCGCCTGTTACTGCTGCCTTTGTTTCAAAGTTCATATAAAAAGCGCCTTGGATGACAAGATTGCCATCAACCCGTCGGATCCCTTGGCGAGTCAGGAGGTTGCCCAGGGCGATCGCATCTTCCCAAACAAAAAACGGGTCTTGCCCACCTTGAATGACTAAATCCCCTTTAAGTACACCCTGCTGCACCATACCCGTAAACCCCACCTTGGTTTGATAGCGATAGCCCGCCCCAAGGGTTTGTAGTGCCGCCAAGGATGTAGCGGCCTTTGTTAAAGATGCGGCAGATAATGGCACGTTGCCTTGATAGTTTGCTAGTACCGCCTGATCGCTTTGAATCCAAACCCCCTGTGTTTTCGGTAGCGGGGTATTGGCTGCGGCAGATGTCACAAAAGTGGAGATGATGGGCTGAAGATTACCTGCGAGGGGGGCAAAATGAGTGGCGATCAGTACGGGCAGCGGTGAGGGCGACTGTGCGGGGACAGAAGACGCGACGACAGAGGGAGACGATTCTTGGCAGCCGCTGGAGAGCAGCGCGAGGCCCATGGCGATCGCAGCAAATCGGCTAGACCCGTTAGTAAAACGACAGCAGCGAGTTAAAAAGGATACACTCATCGAACGTGTCTTAACCTAATAAAATCAAAAAATCTTTATGATAGAGAACAGAAACGGCACAGCAGCCCCTTCTGCACTTCAAATGACCCAACATTAGCCTGACAATTTTGCATGAACTTCAGCAAAATTTCGCATCGCTCCTCATAATAGAAAAAGCTTAGTTCAAAACGATTGCCTTAATTTTTTGCTCAATCGTACTCGATAATCGTTACTCGAAGCCTGAGAGGATTTGCCAGATGAAGCAACAAACCCCTACCGTTCAGATTTCTCCTCAATCACGTCGCATCCAGTCACTGCTGATGCTGAGCGTATGGATGAGTCTGAGCAGCCTACTAGGGCTAGGAGCCTTTACCCGGTCTACCGCGTCCGAACTGGTTATTTCTGAACCGTCTTCTACCGCCTCAAATAGTTCGCCAGCACCTGCTGCTGCCCCCGCAGTACCAGAGCCTGCCGCCGCACCAGAACAATTTTCATCCGCACCCATTGAGCCAGCGCCAACTGAGCCAGCGCCAACTGAGCCAGCGTTTCAGGCTCCGGCTGCGATCGCCCCAGCGCCAGTGCCCCAAGCCTCTGAACCCTACATTGACACCAAAGACTACAGCGTAGGCGCAACGGAACCCTACGCTCCCCCTGATCAAGTGGTCGTTAATGAGCGATCGTCTGGTTGCCAAGCAACACTATCAGCCAGTCAGTCTGTCTCGGCTAGTTTGTGTGCTGCACCTCCCGTTCAGTCGATCTATACTTCGCCTTCTGAAGCACGTGAGCAGGCTCCCGCTTGGGCGAGTAATCGCTGGGCTACACCTTCAGGCGCTGAGAACTCAGAAGGGGTTAGCGCCCAAACGATTCAAGGGGCTTTGAACTATACCGCCGTCCCACCCCAAAATTTAGCCATTAAGCCCCTAACGGGTGCAAACCCTCTTAAGTGGATCCTTAACGGTGGAGAGCGCATGATTTTTCCCCTGGTTAATCCGGTGGATATCACCTCTATTTTTGGTTGGCGGGTTCATCCCATTACGGGCGAATGGCGTTTCCATTCCGGCACTGATTTGGGTGCGCCAATGGGCACTCCGGTACTAGCAGCCTATTCTGGCAAGGTGAGCGTGGCAGAATTTTTGGGCGGCTATGGTCTCTCAATCTTGCTAGACCACAATCAGGGCAAGCAAGAGACTCGCTATGCGCACTTATCTGAAGTCTTTGTAAAGCCTGGACAGTGGGTGCAGCAGGGAACCGTCATTGGTTTGGTTGGCAGTACGGGTAACTCGACTGGCCCTCACCTTCACTTTGAGGCGCTACAGGCTACGCCTGAAGGGATGGTTGCTGTTGACCCAACGGCTGAGCTTCAAACGACGATGACTCAACTTGCGAAGGCGCTTCAAACGGCTCGTCTTACGGCACAACAGCCGATTGTTAAACCAAAGGGTTAAACCGTTTGCGTGAGAGATAAATTAAGCTGATTGTCTCGATAATTTGGAGAAGCCAATGCTTTTGAGGTTTGGTCTCATCTCAAAAGTATTGGCGCAGGGTCTCTGTGGTTGAAAATCAAGGCTGACATCTCTCTTAAAAACGTCGATTTAGACCAAATGCGCTGTTTTTTAGCGCCGTCGTTCTTGCAGCTTACGGTAAACCTGCTTGATATCGACATCATGGTGAGCCAGGGCAACCATTGTATGGAAAAACAGGTCTGCGGCTTCCCCTGCGATCGCATCTTTATCGTCATCTTTCACCGCCATCACCACCTCAGCGGCCTCTTCCCCAATCTTCTTGAGGATTTTGTTGTCGCCCCCTTCCAGTAGCTTGCAGGTATAGGAGTCTGGATTCGGGTTGGTTTTGCGATCGCAAATCACAGCAAAGACCTGAGACAGCGTATCAGCAGGCGGGGGCATTATTTTGCCATCTACCTGATGGAAGCAGCTCCGCGCTCCGGTGTGGCAGGCAATATCGCCGACCTGCTCAACGGTGACTAAAAGGGCATCGCTATCGCAGTCATACCGGATTGACTTAACGTGCTGGACGTGACCTGACGTTGCGCCTTTATTCCAAAATTCTTGACGAGAACGGCTCCAGAACCATGTTTGGCCTGTTTCTAGCGTTTTATGGAGCGATTCTGCGTTCATCCAGGCCATCATCAAAACGGTGCCGTCTAGGTAATCCTGCACAATGGCCGGAACCAATCCCTTTTCGTCGTAGCGGATGGTATCGAGGGGAATAGACGCAGTGGAGAAGCTAGAAGAAGGCATGATGTCTGGAATAGTAGGGCTAATGGGCGAACACAGGCGGCTCGGAGTCTCAATTCTACGATATTACTGCCAAGGCGCTGCCAGATAACAGCCCATTCGGTAGCCTATGGGCTTGCCTTAACGCCGAAGTTTTAGTACACAGTAAAGACATACCCTGTCAGTGAGTCTCCCCTGTGATTGAATTTTCTGCCGCCGCCTCAGTCCCTACACCCTACACTCTTGATCCAGAGCGGGGTAAAGCGATTCGCTTGGTGGTGCTAGATATAGATGGCACCATTGCAGGGGAAACTAACGAAATTAGCCCCAGTGTGCAGAATGCCGTTCGAGCCGTGCGGGATAAAGGAATTCAGGTGGCGATCGCCACGGGCCGAATGTTTCACTCTGCCCTCCGGTTTTACGAGACTTTAGATTTAGATCTACCGCTGATGACCTATCAGGGCGCGCTAATCCAAGAGCCTAAAACAGGTAAAGTGCATCGCCACTGGACGTTGGCAAAACCGACGGCTTTGCAGCTTTTGGCCTATTTTCAGCAGGTTGATTTTCAGCAGCATCTGTCGGTTCATGCCTATGTTAACGATCGGCTCTATATACGGCAGGTCACACCAGAGTCTCAGCTTTATAGCGATCGTACGGGCGTAAAGTTATTTCCCCTCGGCGATCTAAAAGACCTGCTAGAGCAGCATGAACCCACTAAGTTACTGGCTCTCAGTCAAAACGCAGACCACATAGATACGCTTTATACCCATCTGCGATCGCAGTACTCCCCCGCTGAGCTATACCTCACAAAATCGATCGCCACCTTTTTTGAAGCGACCAATCCTTTAGTCAACAAAGGTACGGCAGTCAAGTACATTGCCGAAGAACTCCTGGGGTTAAGTCCGCACCAGGTTTTGACCATCGGCGATAATTTTAATGACGTAGAAATGATTCAGTATGCAGGCATCGGTGTGGCTATGGGGAATGCCCCCCTTCCCGTTCAGGGTTTTGCAGATTGGGTTGCGCCAGATGTAGAAGGGGATGGTGTGGCGATCGCCCTTTCCAAAATTTTGCTGGGCGCATCTGCATAAAGATCAAAAAAGGCACCGACGACTTTCCGTGTTTCGTCTCGGTGCCTTCTCTGGTTCACGCCTCACACTTGAGTTAATAGTACCGAAGGTTGTCAAAAATGTCATCGGTGTATCGCGAATCAATACGCTGTAACAGTGTTGATGCGGCTATAGCGTTAGAGGCGCGGTTAGCTGCAAAATATCTTCTAGAACAAAGGCCAATACTTTTTTAAGTATCAAAACGAGCGCAAATCTAGCAGAGGCGAGCTGTGGTTCATGGGTTTGAATATCGCCAAACAGTCTACAGTCACTGTAAAAGTTAGAGAATAATTGCCCCAAAAACATTGACTGTTTGCGAAGGTGAGCTGGCGGCAAAGGCCACATCACCCTAGTCTCAGCGCCAAGTACCGTTGGGGCACAGCAGCCGTAGACCACCTTTTGAGGCGTGAGAGACTGCGGAAACTGGAGCAGCACCAGCAGAAGCGCCTGTTCAGCTTTGGTGTGTAAACGCAGTTCGCCGCTGTCTGTTTGCCAAAGCGAAGTACCGCAGTCTCTGAAATAATGCTCTAGATTGTCAAACGGAAGGAATTTTTCTTGGTGTGCTAGGCGCAGCAAGCTACAGCAGCGGGCGTGAGCATACTGCAATTTAAACAGCACCGGATCTGAACTGATTGTGAGGGGGCTAATTTCTGAGGTTTGCCTTGGTGACGCTACGGCTAAAAGCGTTGGTTCTGCTGTCGTTAAATACTGAAGAAACTTGGCGAGATTATTTGAATCAAAATCAGCATAAAGCCAGCCTTCTGGATGCATCCACAGTTTGGGACTAAACGATTCTGCTTTAGAGTGCTGCGCGAAGGTTTGCAAAATCTGTGTGCCTACGTGTTGCGCTGCTGATGCGCCCTTACCCCTCGATAATTTCAGCAGCAACGGGGATGAAAAGACTCCAAAATGGCTACTAGAGATAAATAAGGGCAGCGGCATAACATTTGGTAGAACATTCGCCATCGGTTCTAACTCGGAGATCGCTCCTGCCAACCGATCTGCCAACCACTGTACTAAGGAAGGATAATGAATCAACGCTATGCCGTTGTCTAACTGCATGAGATTTCCCCATGATTATTAGGTCGCTCCATAACCGTCTAACCTAGGGTGCAACGCGAGTCGAGATAAGGATCGAAGCTTTGATGCCCTGCTTTGATTTGGATGAATGTCCCAGTAGACAAATCTTCGCAGTGCTTAGGCCATCAATCCACACAACAACGCCAGCTTTTTCGCCTACTATAGGCTTAGAATTCCCTAATTTAGAACAAAGTTGAGAAGGATTTGCTCCAATCTCTTCAACGTTGGCAATTTGGTCTACTAGAGCATAGGAACGCGCTTCGCGAAAGTCCCTACGATAGATGATCTGCGGCCCTGACCACTTTATCTCCCCCTGTTTTTTGGCAGAGTAGTAGCCAACGATAGATCTATCTGGGCGAATAATTTGAAACAGCTCTTTGTAGTCATCAAGTTCAGGTGCTCCTGCCTTAATAATTTTTCCCTCTCGAATATCGCCTGCCATAAAGCGCAGCGCTCGCTGGAGTTCCGCTTCTTGAGACAGTCGCTCGTCCACCTGTTGACTCATCTGCTGAAAGGTAACGAGTCCCATAAGGACAACGCTGCTCAAGATTAGGCTGGCAGCAGCAGCAACCAACAGCTCAATTAAGGTAAATCCAGCTTTAGTAGATCCCATCGGTAGCCTACAGATAAAACTCAGGGTGTAACACAGGCGCTATCAACGTACTTTCCCATCCGCCGCAGACCAATGCCAACGGAAATGACCAAACATTTTGACTGAGTACTCGGCGCACTTAGCCAAAGTGTGCCAGGGTCATTACTCGGCGATCGATTTTCGCCCTGAGCATTAAACGAGATTGTCCAGGCATCATCGCTGCGGCTGTGGTCGAGCGCTACGCCATTCAGCGTTCGTGACCCTGATACTAAGCAATTTCCACTCAAGCTTATGTTTTCGCCGCGCGTTAGTGTGGTTCGACAAATCTGATTGCGCTTAATGGCTTCATTCTGAGATTCCTGAAGGGCTAAATCAACCTGATTAATGGCCGCATTCACCTGCTGTTGCCGCAGCCACGGGGCAAGGTTGGGTAGGGCGATCGCCGCCAAAACGCCAATCACCACCACCGTAATCATCAGCTCAGCCTGGGTAAACCCTGCCGTAGATCTTCTAAAAACAAACCAGTGCCGCATTAGGAATAACAGACGTGTGAAGTTGGGCAAGCGGAATCTCCGATTGAATCTGTAAAGATTGCGAACGATCAGCGTCTTCCTCCCGTTGAGAACGTGTGGCGTTGCGCATCACTTGATAAGAGATTTCCAACACCTGAGCGGAAGTTGCAACGCTCTTATCTACCCACAAAATGCGGCGCAGCTTATAGTCATCGGGCAATCCTGAAATGGGCAAAATGGTGGACTGCTCAAGAATAGATTGTCCTTCCCTTTGTTCAATGGCACTTACGATTGGTTGGCTGGATTGAGGTTGAGAGGATTGGGGTTGAGGGTAGGCATTGTTAGCTGCGGTATCTTTGGCGATAATGCTTGCTATCATCTGCTGGGCATAGCTGCTAGAAGATGATACTTGACAGTCCGCAGCCGTTTGGGGAAGGGTTTGTGCCATCTGGCGAATGGACTCTGTATCGGCCTGAATATTGGCGATCGCCGTATTAATCTGCTGACTTCTCGCCCGAATGCCCGTTGCCGCAACGTAGGCTTGCAGCGTCATACTTAAAAAGATTGCCGAGGTAATCATGCTAACCATGACCTCAACATAGGAAAGCCCCTGCACTCGTTGGCAGCGCTTAATCAACTCAAACGATGATTTTTGAAACATTACAGTGTTCAAGAATGGGTTGATGCGTTCTCTCAAAGCACACGATCTAAAAAATCAACCTTGAAGTGTGGTTTGGCCCACTTAGACGACCTCGAAAATACACCGAACAGGCAAAAAATTGGACAGAGATCGATCAAAGATCATTTATCCATATATCTGATAAGCGTAGCATCTTCATTACGGAAATCTGTAGTTGACGGAGAATGCGAAATTATTGAGAAATGAATGGGTAATCTACTAAAGATGGACTTTATCTATGTGACCAAGGACGCTTGATTTCCTGGCTGCTGAGTTCGTAATTCTTTCTCTTCTGGCCTTAAGCCTAGTATTTGACCTATATGCTCTTTGGCCGTAGAAAACATCGTCGCTCTATGGGCTGGCTGCAACGCTATGCTCGCCACATCTGGTTGCTTCAGCGCATCGTAGATGTAGCGCTGGCTGTGGTCATTTTGTGGGGGCTTACCCTGGTATTTAAAACCCAATTTTTACTCCAGCCCTACGTTATTTTGTCTGTTCTAACGGCACTGGTCATGTGGCCTGTCTTTGGCAGCACCGGAATTTATACCTCTTACCGGAGTGAACATCCAGCGGCAACCTACCCTCGCATTGGGATGGCTTGGGCTTCGGTTTGTATGCTGCTGCTGCTGCTGGGCTACATGACGCAAACCTCGGTTTTATTTTCGCGGCTGTTGTTGTGTTCGTGGTTTGTAATTACGCCTTTTGCGCTGTGCTTTCATCATCTCAAACTACGGCTATTGCTGCGCCAACTGCGCGCCACGGGGTTAAATTCTCGCAAAGCCGTGATTGCAGGTACACAAGCGCTCAGCCAAGTGTTGGCAGAACAGTTTCGGGATAGTCCTCAATTTGGGCTTCAGTTTTGCGGATTTTTCACAGAAGAACCCCTGGAGGCGATGACTGAGATCAAGACTAAACCCTTAATTGGCACCTTAGAAGAACTGCCGGACTACGTGAGACGCTATCGCATTGATGTGGTGTACATTGCGATGGCAGTTCAAGAATCGAGCAAGGTCAGCACGCTCATTGACGCACTCAAAGATACGACGGCTAGCGTCTATTTTGTGCCTCACATTACCGCCTTCAGCCTCATGCAGGCGAAAGTTCAGAATTTTAAAGGGGTGCCGCTCATTGCCGTCTCAGAAATTCCGGTCGTAACGCCTGAGATTATTGCCAAACGCGCCACAGATATTGCCGTTGCGCTGGGGACCTTAGTGCTAACGCTACCTGTGATGCTGGGGGTGGCGATCGCCCTTCAGGTAACTACCCCTGGCGTTCTTTTTGCTAAGCAACAGCGCTACAGCTTTGATGGCAAACCCATTACGGTCTATAAGTTCAGAACGATTAAAACTGGACGAAAGCATTCTGCTTCGCAGCCTTCATTCTCCTGCGTGGGGGCGTTTTTGAAAAAGACGGGTCTAGAAAGCCTACCGCAGCTTTTTAATGTATTGCTAGGCGATATGAGCATTGTGGGGCCACGCCCTCAGCTTTTAGCCCATTACGAGCTATATCGAAACTATGCAGGCCGACGCCGATTAGGCCATGAGGTTAAACCTGGTCTAACGGGCTGGGCACAAATTCACGGTTTATACGGTGAATATGAAACCCAGGAGAGCCTTCAGCAAAGAGTTGCCTACGATATCGACTATCTCCAAAATTGGTCGCTTTGGCTAGACCTCAAGATTATGGCAAAAACCACGCTAACCATGCTCAAACGGCAGAATGCTTACGAATAGCAGCAGCGCTAAACGAGGGACTTTTCTAACTGATACTGACTCCACAACGTTTGATATAGCCCTGGCTTAGTCAACAGATCTTCATGGGTGCCAACCTGTACAATTTGGCCTTTTTCCATTACCCAAATCTGGTCGGCGATCGCCGCTGCTGAAAGCTGATGGGTAATAAACAAAACGGTCTTGCGCTGAGTCCCTTCGGTGAGGTTTTTGAGGATATTGGTCGCGGTTTGGTTGTCTACGCTGGCAAGAGCATCATCCAAAATTAAGATGGGCGCGTCTATCACTAAAGCCCGTGCCAGTGCCGTGCGCTGACGCTGACCGCCGGAGAGTGTGATACCGCGTTCACCGACCAGCGTTTTATAGGTTTGAGGGAAGTTGAGGATTTCGCTGTGGACTTGAGCCTGTTTTGCCGCCGCCTCAATTTCAAACTGCTCAACCCTAGGGTTGCCATAGCGGATGTTGTTTTTGAGCGTTGTGCTAAACAAAAAGCTGTCTTGAGGGACGTAGGCGATCGCCCCTCTAAGATCCCGCAGTCGAATTTGAGTGGTGTCGTGCCCATCTAAAAAAAGCTGACCGGGCTGAATGTTGAGCAGACGCGGCAGCGCATTGGCGAGGGTAGACTTCCCGCAGCCCACTGGCCCTACGATCGCCACGGTTGTGCCAGGTTCTAGGGTAAAAGAGACATCCTGAAGGGCAGGCTGTTCAGCGCCTGGATAGGTAAAGGTGAGGTGACGCGCCTGGAGTTTGCCCTTTACTTCTGAAAGGGGTAGGGCGATCGCCCCTGGTTTGCTGTCAATCGCGGGCTGTACGGTCAAAATGGACTCAATCCGGTCAATGCTAACTTCGCCCCGCTGGTAGGCGGTGATGGTAAAACCTAACAACGCCGTCGGGAAGATCAGCCGCTCCACATAGAGAATCAACGCGACAAAGCCGCCGATGGTAATTGCGCCACTGGCGATCGCCTGTCCCCCAAACCAGATCAGCACGAGCAGGCTAAGGCTGGCTAAGCCACCCAAGATTGGGAACAGCGTATTGCGGGTTTTGGCAAGGCGTAGGTTGGCCTCTAGCAGCTTTTGGTTGAGGTTTACAAACGCCTGCTGTTCGTTTTGCTCTTGGGCGTAAATTTTGATTAAAGAAATGCCGCTCATGTCTTCTTGAATCAGGTCGCTGAGTCGAGACAGACATTCTTGTACCGCAACCTGCTGCGCTTTAAGGCGCTCACTGAACGCACGCACTAACAGCATGATGAAGGGGTAGATGGCGATCGCCGCCAAGCTCAGCTTTAGGTCAATGCCAAACATGACGGGGAGCGTCAGCATGTAGGCAAAGAGCGTATTTACAAAGCTCAGCAGCGCAAAACCTACCAATCGCCGGATGTTGTCTACATCGCTGGTGGCGCGGTTAATGAGATCGCCAATGGTGCGGGTAGCAAAGTAGGCAGGCTCTAAGCGCAGAACGTGGTCAAAAATCTGCTGCTTGAGGTCAAACTCAACCTGACGACCTACCCCAAAAATTGCAATGCGCGAACCCATCCGCATCAGCAGCATCAAACAGGCCAGCCCCACAATTAGACCCACCTCTTGCCAGAGCTGCGAAATCTCGAATTTAGTTTGTAGCTCATCAATCACCTTGCTAATCAAAATCGGCAGGTAGGTGCCAATGCCGTTAACCGCAAACAGCGTCACCACGCCAATTGCAACGCGAACTTTGTGAGGGCGTAGATACTGAAGTAATTTCTGAAATCGAGAATATTTTGGCGTTGAAAGGGAGGAGGTCATTCAGACTATCTAAGCTACAGCAATGGGGGTTTGTGTCGATGTAATCATGGGCTTTTGACGGGGATGTTGCACCATCAGTCGCCGCACTTCTTCAGCATGGTAAGAGCTACGTGTGAGCGGTGAAGAGACAACCTGCAAAAAGCCGAGTGCTTCCCCCGCCACCCGCCACGCTGCAAACTGCGCTGGGGTAACAAAATCGTGGACGGGCAAATGCTTGGGTGTGGGCTGAAGGTATTGGCCGAGGGTCACAATATCGCAGTCTACTTGGCGCAAATCTGCCATCACCTGCTCAATTTCCTCAGGGGTTTCGCCTAGTCCTGCCATCACGCCAGATTTGGTGTAGACCCAGGGCGCAATTTCCCGCGATCGCCGCAGTAATTCTAGCGATCGCCCATAATCCCCTTGAGGGCGCACCCGACGATAGAGACGCGGGACGGTTTCGGTGTTGTGATTGAGGACATCGGGCTGGGCGGCTAAAATTTGAGACAGTGCATCCCAGTTGCCGCACAGGTCTGGGATCAAAACCTCGATAGTGGTTTTGGGAGAAAGCACCCGTATATTTTGGATGCACTGGACAAACTGGTCTGCGCCTCCGTCGGACAGGTCATCGCGGTTGACAGAGGTGATAACGACATGATTAAGGTTCATGCGGCGCACGGCCTCAGCGAGGCGAGTTGGCTCAGTGGCATCTAAAGCCGTGGGCTTTTTCTCAAAATCAATATCGCAGTAGGGGCAGGCGCGGGTGCAGGCAGGACCCATGATCAAAAATGTAGCTGTACCGTTACTAAAGCACTCGCCAATGTTGGGGCAAGAAGCTTCTTCGCAGACTGTATTAAGCTGTAAGTCTCTCAAAATGTCTTTTACATTGCCCACCCGTTCCCATTGGGGAGCCTTGACGCGCAGCCAGTCCGGTTTCACCGCCACAGATATTTTGACCTTTTAGCTCAGTTGTCTAGATTGTATCAAGATCCTGAAGACTCCATTTTGATTGAGCGATGCTTGCGACGGATTAATTTCAAGAAAATGCTTTTCTGAGGTCAGATAAACCTGTTATACTTTGTAAGCCTAAATGAGAAAGCAAGTCTAACTCATTTAACAAATAACCCTTGCGGATGTGGTGGAATTGGTAGACACGCACGCTTGAGGGGCGTGTGGCTCACGCTGTGCGAGTTCGAGTCTCGCCATCCGCATTAAAACTCCCTCTAATGATTTCTTTAGAGGGAGTTTTGCATTAGAGTGGACAGGCTTTGCCAGGGATAGCTGTTTTGTGTCAAAGGGTTTTAGCTAAACCTGCCCCTACTGCTGGATGTTTTGAACCGGATATTTCTAATTGTGAAACCGCTGACCTCCAATCGTCTTGGGGTACTGTACGCCACGCTGGCCTACGGGTCTTGGGGGCTTGTGCCGCTGTACTGGAAGCATTTTGGCACGGTTCCAGCGCTTGAAATTCTAGGCCACAGAATGGTGTGGTCTAGTTTACTGCTGCTGCTGGCCTTGGCGGCTCAGAAAAATTTGCTCGAGCTTAAAAAGCTGCTGGTGTCGCCCAAATTATGGCTGCCGCTGCTGCTCACGTCTTCTATTTTGTCGCTGAATTGGGGGTTTTATATCTATGGAGTCAGCACGGGGCGAATTGTTGAAACCAGTCTGGGCTACTTTATTACCCCCCTTGTCAATGTTCTATTAGGGGTTTTTATCCTGAAAGAAAAACTGACTTGGGGGCAAAGTAGTGCGGTTTTCTTGGCGACGCTAGGGGTATTAAATTCTGTGGTGGCGCTGGGGCAGGTGCCTTGGCTGGGGTTAACGCTGGCGGT
>JANNDV010000278.1:0-7593 GCA_031387975.1 Acaryochloridaceae cyanobacterium OTE_75_metabat_521
GATGAAGGTGTGCAGGTGGGCGAGGTGTTTGAGGGTTTGGTAGTGACTGAGACGATGCAGGTTTTCGGTGAGTTCGGGTTCGGTGATGGCGGGGCTATATTCAAGGCTCAGATCAATGATGCGTTGGTAGCGGTCTTGGATAGGTTTGATTTGGGCGGGGGTGGGGAGTTTGGGGTTAAGTTTGCTGTAGATGGGGAAGCCAGGTGGGGCTAGGGTTTGGGTGAGTTGTTTGGAGAGGTCGTAGAGGATTTGAGGGTCGATGAAGGGGGTGGGTTCTGGCTGTGTTTGCTCAGGAATGGGTTGTTCTGAGTCTGAAGGAGTGAAGCTGGGTAGACTGGCGAGGGCTAGAACTGTCTCAGGAGCTTCTTCAAGGATTGTTTCTGGTGCTAATATCTGATTCTTGAAGCTCTCGAAGCTTTCGGAGCAGAGCAGGATAATTTCGGAGCTGTCAATTTCCTCAATCTCTGGAGTATCTTCAAATATGTGATTCCTGACTTGAGCGACTTCATTGCCAGGTGTTGCACAGCCAATAATAGATGCAATTTGAATTTGCTCTGAGGGGGTGATGCTAATTTCGATGGATAGGCAATATTGACCTAAATGAGTAGGGGCTGTTTCTGGATTCTCCAGAATTTCAACGGATAGAGAATCACTAATCCATGTTTGAGTAGCAGCAGCAGCAGGATATTCTTGGGGGAGAAAAGAAGGACTTAGTATCGTTGAAAAGTATGATTGACCAAGATGCATCTGGCGTAGCAGGGTATCTGCTCTATCAACGCCTGTATCGGCTGTATGGGCAATAGTGACCGTTTGCCCAGGGATTTCTAGGAGTTCTTTGAGGTCAATAAAGGCAGGCTGTAGAATATCTTCAATAAAGGTTTGAATCCGAGTCAAGGTTGTAGGATTCATGATGACCTACTTTTTTCTGTGAGTGATTTATTTTCAGCCATTATGTTGCAAAATAAGACTCCCTGCTCAATCGCATCGTCTAGTGCGATATGGGTGTGCGGTAATTTTTCAAACCAATGTCTGGGCATTTTGCCTTTTACGGTCTTTTTGAATTCGGTTTTGAGCACGGCCATTGCATAGGTTTTAATATCTAATGCGCTAAATGAAAAGGGGCTACTCCCTGTAAAGCGGATGAGGTACCAGTACACGAATAAAAAGTCGAAGCCAGCAGGGTAGCCGACAAAGACGGTTTTGCCGGGTAGCTGCTTGAGCCACTCTACATAGCGGTGCATGGCGGCTTCGGGCACTTCAAGGTTTTGACGAGAGGCTTCCCAGGCTTCTGGATTTTTTGACCACCATTCCATTGTGTCGGGGTCTCCACTCGCGCCAGGAAGGGTTTCAAGGTTGGCGGAGAAGGTATCGATTAAGGTTTTGTCTTGCAAGAATGCGGCGGAGGCAAAACTTAGCATTGAGTAGGGGCCAGGAATTGGCCCATCGGTTTCAATGTCTGTGCTGACGTAAATTTCTGGCTGTGGGGGTGTTGACATAGAATAATAACGAAAGCCTCTCTAGGCATAATAATCAACGTAATCTAATTCGGAGACCATTTTGCCATCAGCATTATACTCACGAATAAAGAGTAGCTCTCCAGTAGCATCATACTCATGTTCAACTAAACCAATAACATTTTGATTTTCATCTCGACGTATTTCTGACAGAAGATTATTTTCAGGATCATCATGATACTCAAGAATAAAGTTGAACTCTCCCCCAGCCTTGAAATAATAATATTTTGTAATCTCTTTACGTCCAATATATTCTGGAGGTAATGCAAATTCAAATGTAGTCTTATCTTTTCGAGAAAGCTGTTTGTTAAAGGCACTCTCGCTTGGCCATTAGTTGAACAAAATGAATAACGTGCCGTACATTCTCCCCTTCTATACTTTCAGAATATTCAGGTTTTTCTCCTAAAAAATAACAAATTACATAGCTTTCTCTTTTAAGTGCTTCCACTTCTGAGATTTCACTATCTTCATTAAAAATCCGAGAATCGTAGTACTTTTTTTTCATAATTTGAGTTAAATAATAAAATTTGGCAATGAATGATTTAGAAAATATTTTTGGATTGTATATTTTAGATCTTAACTATCCAATAATCAAAAAAATAGTCAATATCTATAGTAGAGGCGAAATAGATAAATGCAAGAAGAAAACATATCTTTTTGTAGGAGATCTTCATGGCAATATCAAAAGTGCTATTCAATCATCGATTATGATACAGATGAGTTACGGTTATCCAATAGATATAGTTTTTCAGGTGGGCGACTTTGGATACTGGCCAAGGGGAATAGCATCAAAGAATAACGATCCACACTATAAAAAAGATGATGCTTTAGATTTTTTTGAAATTGAAAGATCCATCGACCAGAAATCTTTCTTTGAGATTGGTAAATCCAGTCTGGAAATATTAAAAGCACCAATATATTTTATTCGTGGGAATCATGAGGATTTTGATTTTATAAACAAACTTGAAAAACATAAAATAGGTAATTTGATCGGCAGCCATGTGTATTATATTCCTGATTATTTTTTAGGAAATATTGGTGGGCTAAATATAGCCGCAGTCGGGGGTATATTAACTGATCTCGATAAAGGTAGAGGATCAAAAGCAAGAGATGAACTTAAGAAAAACAAGAAGAGATTAGAATGGGATGAACGACTTTCTGATGCATCTAAGCTAGTTGATCTTGATGGAGAAGAACCAGATATAGATATTTTAATGACTCATTCTGGATTGGCTAGTCGAGAAAATCGTCATGGATCTAGACAACTCGAAGAATTTCTATCTAAAACTACTATTCCGATTCACTTTCATGGTCATCACCATAGATTTTCTTGCGGAATTATTGGTGATAACACGTTGAGTATTGGATTGAAAAATTACGATGTGAATTCCAAAAATCAAGTTAGTGAAGGTAGCTTCGCTCTAGTTGAGTGGATAGACCGCGAAAACTTTAAAGTACATATAAACTATTCTAAAGATATTTTTTAGTCAAAACTTTTGCCTGATTTATTCCGAGTTAATAATTACACAAATTTATCTAAGAACTTCTCATTAATTTTGATTTATTGAATATTTTATCTCTCAGCGTAAATTCATAAAACTTCTTTTAATTTACTTAAAGACTCACATTTATCTGGTTAGAATAAAATGATGCCTTATTCTTCCACTTCATACTCTATCTAGTAGTTCTATTAAAGACTGTTGACTTGGATCTTTATCAAGAGATCCTAATAAATATTCTTTAAGTAATCTTAGTTTTTCGATTAAGTCACTTTTGATGGCTACATCTTCTTCAAAGAATCGTTTGTTGTTTCCATATCCAATTGCAACAGCATCAATTCCTGCGATAGCTACTGCATTCGGCCATTTTAGTTCATTTGAGATTACATCTTTCAGAATAGTTGCTAATCCCATCAGTACATTAAGATCAGCTCTAGATTGATCCCAGTATCCTGATAGAAAATTGAGAAGTGACCTTTTCTCTTTCGTATCAAAGATATTTAACCACGAATATACAACCGTATCAGCGTTATATTTCTTAGAAATATCACCAAATATTCGCCCTAATCGCCAAGCAGGTTCATCAGTATCATCAGATACAGCTATGGCCTTCAATTTTTCAAACAGGCAGCGAAGAATCTCTTCTCGATCATATTTGTCAAAAAAGCTATCTACTTCATCTTCATCCACGTCAAATATATCTTGTTGAAAAAAAAGTTCAACTTCTTCATTTAATATGGTCATTTCACCCTCCTATGACTATCAAAAAACAAGAATTTTCTATGCATTACTTGATATTGATATACTTCACGTCAACATCAAGACCAGCTTCGGTGAATGATGGAAGAACATTTTCTAGAATTTGATTACGTTCAATGTCAGTACGTCCACGGCTGTACCTTCCAGAACTATCGTTAATCCTCCACTTCTTGGTTTCTTCATTAAACTTAATTTCACCAGCTACCCTAGCGTTTTCACCATCTACCAACGTAGGATGACCTAGGCGTTGTCCTGCGCCTACTTCAGTTTCGACACCGATTCTAAGATTTCCATCTTGGTCAATAGCCCATATATATTTCTTTCCCTTTTCTAGAGGAAGTGCTTGTTGGCCAGATTCAATAACTTGAAGCTCCGGATTTTTGATTACTTTACCATTCACTTGTTCAAATTCTTTAACTCCACCTCTCGGTTCTCGTGCATTACCAAATAACGAGTCTAACTGCTGTGAACTATAACCAGGTTTAGAAAACAATCGTGGTGGTTGAGAATCTCTTAGCCACGGTTCTTCTGTCACAGACCTAGGATTTTTCACCCCCAAATCAACCTCAGCCAATCTAGACTGCAAATTATCCAGATTGTGCTGCACACTCTTGGCGTAAGCTGGGTCTCCCTTAGCAAATTGCTGGAGCAATCGCTGCTGAGCATCAATCTCTAACTCAATTTTAGTCTTATAGACGTCGAGCCGTTGCTGCGTTGACATCTTAGGCCAATTCGCCAGATTCTCCTCCGTCAACTTCGCCAACTTCGGCGTCAACTTGGGGTCAGACAACTGCGCCACATGCGCCGCCTCCTCCAGCAACACATTTGGGTCAGCCCCCTCTCTAACAATCACCTGTGCCCTAAGTACCCCATCCTCACCCTTCACCAGCTTAGTTACGGCATTCCCAGTCTTACTCCCGGTCTGCCTCGCAAACTCCTCCGCACTCAACACCGCTACATCAACATTCTTACCCGCCTGTTCCGCAATCTCCTTTGGCAGCGCAGACGTCAACACATTCTTGAGCAATACTGGGTCAGACGTACCCTTACCTGAAGCCGTATAAGCGTTCCTTAACAGCTCCTCAGGAATATTGTGAGTCTTACTCGTGGAGCGAATGACCTCCTCTACCGTCATCCCCGCCTTCAGCAGCCGAGTCGCCTGCACCGCCGCTCCTAAATCTAGACCTGCCCCCACCCAAGAAGCTGCCACCCAGCCCCAATGTCCCTTCATATCCTGCGGCATCAAAGACTTATTCGGGTCGATATTGGTATTCGTCCCAGCCTGATTGGTGAAATACTCATTCGTCTCAGATATTGCACTGTAGACCCCGATACCAGCCGCCCCCCAACCCATTGCGGTCGCTAACCCAGCCGAAGCAGGCACGCCCAATAACCCACCTGAAAAGATGGTTGCACCCACCGCTAAGCCCAATGCCAATGCGCCTAAGCCAATCTTGCCTGCAATATCCCAATTCTTATCGGAACTCGCTTTTTGGGCGACCCATTCTGCTTGCTCTGGCTGAATCCCTAAACCTTCATTGGTCGCTGCCACAAGGGGCGATAACTGCATCAGGTTGATTTTGCCCTTGACGATGTTTTGACGCGTGGTGGCAATGTCATTGAGTACATCCCCACAGGCACTATGCAAAACCTTCGCCTGTTCATCGGGGGAGAGCTTATTGAAATCTGCGGCATTCACTCGCTCTAGTAAGGGGTACTGAGCCAATACTGCCTTGCGCTGCTGCTCTAACTGTTGAACTCGGTTATGCGCTGCCTGCTGGTCGTTTATCTGCGATTCAAAGTTTTTCTTGGCGCTGTCGCTGAATAGAGATGCTATTGCCATACCTTCATTGCTCTGACCTGCGGCAATATCAGTAAATGTGCGATCCCATTGAGCTTGTCCAATTTGTTTGTCTAGGTCTTCGAGTCGTTTGGCAACGGATTGGATTTTGGGTGCTTCCGCTACGGGTAAGCCGTTTGCAAAAGACTGCTGTTTTTGTTTGGCATCCAGCTCTGACGCGCTGAGCAGATGGAATGCAGTATCGCGCAGCGAGAGGTTGTACTGCTTGAGGAATTGGTCTTTGTCTTTGATGTCTTTTAAGCCATCACCAAAGGCTTTGCGATGGCTGGCGTAGCTGTTTTGGAGGCTGAGGGCGACGCTTTTCTGGTCTTTGCCTTGGGCAAAGTCAGCGAGGCGCATCCCGTCGGTTTCGCCAGGACGCAGCTGATAACCATCTTGGGTGATGATGGCTTGGACTGCGCTGTTGGTGGATTTGACGTTGGTCTGGTCAGAAGTTTTGTTGGGCAAAACCATTGAGGCATTTAGGGGCATGCCGCCTCCGGTAGCGGCAGATTGAAAGACTTTGAGGTCTGCTCGATAGACCGCGATGGTGTTGTTGCCTTCGTCAATGATAGTGGTGCTCTTGCCTAGACTGCGGGCATAGGCGGTGGCGGCATCTACTGAGTCAAAGGTACGAGGGAGGCGTTCTCCAAGGGTGAGCGGAATATTGCGACGACCAAAGGTGGCAACGGATGCGCCGGGGGCGAGGCACATGCCGCCGAGGCCGTTTGATTTGGGTGCTTGAGTAGGAGTTAGAACTGTCTGTGGGAGGGGAGTCTGTTCTTTTTCTCCGCCCCACTGTCGCGCTTTTCGATCAAGGGGGGCTTTGGGCTTTAGTTCTGTTTGGGGCAGTTGGGAGATGGGGGAGATGGTGTTTTGGATGGGGGAGATGGAGCTATAGGTGGGGGAGAAGGGGCCATAGATGGGTTTGGTTTCGCCTGGTTTACTCCAGGTGATCTCTGTCTGGGTCTTGTCGTCTGGCTTTTTATCGCTCTGGGGCTTTTTATTCTCTTGCTTCTGTTCGGTGGACTTTTTAGTTTCAAGTTTTGGGTCTGGCTTTTTGGCTGGGTGTTCTGCTTTTTTAGCGGCTTCTTCCTCTGCTTTGAGTTTTGCCTTGCGTTTTTTCTCGGCCTCGATTTTGGCCTGACGCTTTTTCTCGGCCTCAATTTTGGCTCTGCGGTCTTTCTCGGCTTTTATTCTGACTTGACGCTCATGCTCTTGACGTTCTCGCTCTTGACGCGCTTTTCGGGGGTCGATATATTCCATTCGTTCGCCTCAAGCTTGCGTTAAACTGCAATTATTCTAGCTCTATTGTGTGCTTAAGGCTCAGGCTACAGTTTTAAAATTCCTTTGGGCGATGCTCTAATATTTTGCTGAAACGGTTGTTCAGGGTACGGATTTATTCATGTTCATATTGAGTTGTTGGCATTTAAAGCATAAGCCCTATGGTTGGCTTTGAGGTCTTAGGTTTCCAAAGAAATAATTATCAGGGCTATTTTATTCCTCTTGCAAAGCTTTTAATAGCGCTGCGAGTAGCCGCTCATTTTCAGCAATGGTGCGCACCGCAACTCGGAAATAGCGATCGCCTAGCTCAGGAAAGCTCACGCAGTCTCGAATCAAAATCTTATGCTGCTTGAGTAAATGCTCTTGTAGCTGCGTCACGGGTACATCACAGCGCACCAGCACAAAATTGACCGCCCCAGAAATCACCTCAAGACCAGGCAGTTTTGCTAAACCCTCTCGAAGCTGCGGAACGGCAGCAGCAAGCCAGTCATAGGTTTGCTGTTGAAATACGGCGTCTTGGAGGGCGGCAACTCCGGCGGCGATCGCCAATGCATTAACAGACCACGGATCGCGCCAAGCTGACCACTGCTCTAGTACATCAGGATGACCAATGGCGTACCCTAACCTCAGCCCAGGAATGCTGTAGAACTTAGTGAGCGATCGCAGCACCACTACATGCGGATAGTTCCCAATCTCA
>JANNDV010000296.1:0-4610 GCA_031387975.1 Acaryochloridaceae cyanobacterium OTE_75_metabat_521
AACTTGTGAAGCCAGAGGCGCTAAAACGGGTGGTCGATTTGATCAATCACAGACCTAGAAAATCCCTTGACTATCGAACCCCTTACGAAGTACTTTATCCTCAGCCATCAGCACTTGTTGCACTTCAGATTTGAATTGGCGGTTCATTTAGGGTCATAGCGATAAAGGTGGGTTAACCATACCTATGATTTCTAATTTTAGCTGCTCTGACTGAAATGGTTGGCTATTTGTCAGTTGGTGTGATCGCTGCGCACCAAGAGTCGACACCCAAACCACCAGATCGCCTCACGAAAGCAAAATCTTGGGCAAGGCGATTGCTCCTACTCTACTCACACAAGGCGATCGCCTCTCTCAACCGAAACCTCGGATAGTGCGATCACCTTTCCGTATGCTAGAAGTGCGATAGACCCATTCAACCCTTGATAGACTATTCAATATAGAGACTAGAGGTCAAAGACCTATGCTGAAAGACACTCCCATCATTAGCGTATCCCCTGAAATAATGGGTGGAACTCCAGTGTTCACTGGAACGAGAGTTCCGGTACAGACGTTGATGGACTACCTTAAGTCGGGAGAGTCGATTGATGATTTTTTAGACGGATTTCCTACGGTGACGAGGGACCAAGTCATTGCTTTGTTGGAAGAGGCTGGAAAACAGCTTGTTGGGATGGTGGCTTAAGGTGAGGCTACTTTTGGATGAATGCATTGATCGTAGGCTTGCCAGAGAGTTGATTGGTTATGAGGTGAAAACTGTCCCGCAAATGGGATGGGCAGGCATTAAGGACGGTCAGCTTCTTGTACTTGCCGAGACGGAGTTTGATGTTTTTATTACGGTTGATCGGAATCTATCGTTTCAACAGCATTTGCCGCAGTTTGGGGTTGCAGTAATTGTTTTGCATGCGTTCTCTAACCGTTTGGCGGACTTAAAGTCTTTGGTTCCAGGGATTATGGAAGTTTTAGCGACCGTTACCAAAGGGACAGCTACGGTTGTTAGGTGATGCGATCGCCCTCAAACCACTCCACACTAGGCGATCGCTCCAGCCCTCACCACACTTGCCTAAATGATCGCCCTCAAATTACTGACACACAGGGCAATCTCCCCGCTCAAGCAAAATCTTGGGCAAGGCGATCGCCTCAGCCCTTACCACCCTCATGTCAACGACTGTAGGGTTGTTCAATATTAAGTTCAGGGATAATTCGATAGTGCTTAACGTTAAAGGTGCAGAGTGTTGCGTTACGTCCAACGGCACAGGCTGCAATTAGGGCGTCAATTAACCCAACGTTGTTTGACAAGTGATAAACCGTAAAGTCAGAAAGGGCACGGGCACAGTCTGTTTCGATAGGCCAGACGACTGGCAATGGCGCGACCAGTTGCAATGCTTGGCGGACTTTCTGCTTGTTTTGCGCGTCCTGAATCAATTCCATGACCACAAATCCAGGGATGCTTGGAATTTCTGATAAGCTGGCGAACCAGGCGATCGCTGGTGTGTGACCTCGCTGAATATCAATGAGGATATCAGTGATATCAGTATCGAGAAGGTACATTGTTATGATTGCTCGCGGGTTTCAGCTTGCTGACGTAATTGGCGAGCATAGTCTTGACTATTCTGAACATCTGGACGGGAGTTGATTACGCCAGCTTTTTCCCAGTAGGTAATGAGTTCTGCACCCGTTTGGGGCGGGTTTTCTAGGTCGGGGCGCAGGGAAAGGATACGGAGAACGTATTCGGTTAAGGGCAGTTTTAGTCGGGCGGCTTCGGTAGACAGCTCGTTTTCCAGGTCTGAAGGGAGTTCTAGACTAATGTTCATAATCCTGACCTTTTGGGCGATCAATTACGGCGCTTGAGGACTCTTGATTCTATTATGCGCGATCGCCTTCAAACGACCATCACATAGGGCGATCACTCCGCTCAAGCAAAATCTTGGGCAATGCGATCGCCCTTACTTCACTCACGCCAGGTGATCGCCCACTACAAACGGTAAAATCACGACTTAGCTATTTTGACTTGCTATCATAGGCCAAAACAACTTCTTGAATTTGCTGTGAGTATTTATAGATATCATTAATGCTGTTAATTGATATTTTTGTGTATTCTTTCTCTCCTTTATCATTTAGCTTCACAAGTTCCAATTTTTTACTTTTTGCATTATTAAAGTAAAATCTAACAATTGCTTTCCATCCATTGTCATCTAGCAATACATTACAATAACTTAAGGTGTCTCGATAGCTAATGCGATTCAATTCCACTATTTGCGCTAAGATAGATTTGACGATATAAAATCCCTCTTTTTCATCTTCCGTGAATTCTGGAGCAGTATTACTAATTTCTACTTTTTCATCTTCTAGTGGAGTTACTGGAAAATCATTTTTGGCTGAAGCTTCATTTAAAAGTTTGTCAATCTCTTCACGAATAAATTCTTTAAATGAAGATTTTGTATACTGAATAAAAAGATCTTTCAGATTTCCAGTAAAAACGTTTCCTGGACAGACTTCTTTAAAGAATAATTTCACAAAATCATCTGAAGGCTGTTCTAGCTGTCTCTTAAATACTGATTTGATGCCACCTTTGTACTTCATCTCATTAGCTGCATGAATTGCTTCATCAACGCTAAAAGATGATTTCGTTAATTTCTTAATTTGATTGATGGCATGTTCATTTAACTGAGATAGATTTAACTCTAAAAAAGGAGTATCATCCATTTTGTTGGGTTTTTCTAGATCAGAATAAAATCGATAAATGACTCCATTCGTCAAAACACCAAATCGAGCTTCAGTAGCTACAAAATAGTGATGAAGCTGACTCCATTCATCACCTCCGTTTAAATCGCTTCCGTAGCATTTACATTCAAACAAAATAATAGGCTTGCCATTATCCAAGATTGCATAGTCTAGCTTATATTTTTTCGTGGCCCCGACGTTAGCGTCGAATTCTGGTACAACTTCACTAAGGTTAAATACGTTATAGCCTAGTATTTGTATAAAAGGCATGACCAGTGCGCTTTTCGTGGCCTCCTCCGTCTTAATATGGTCTAACTGGCTAGGAATACTTTCAGCAAAAGATTTAAGTTGATCTACAAAATCCATGTCTATCTCTCCGTGCAGTGAGGTCTTTCCAGACTGTATGTACACTAAATATTCCCATTTTTTCCATAAACCAACTCAAGCTATCCCATTATTTTCCGTTTAGAGTTAGGTTAGGGTGAGTAATACCTACTCTACTAAGTCATCTTAGTTTCAGATACCCAAACTCGAATGAAATCAATGTACTCTGGCACAGGCATCATATTTAAGTCTTCATCCGTAAAGCCGTCGTTTTTGCGTGTATCGTAAAAGTCTGAGGCAAAGTCGTTAAAGCTATACCAAATGGCGGTCGGGCTTTGGACACCTCTAAGGCCAACTGTTTCAACAAACCAGTCTCGAACTACCCGTACCATCTTTACTGGCTCATCCTTATGGCTCTTGATCTCTACACCTGAGAGATCCGATAATGCTCTCATGTAGTCAAAGCGCTCTTTTTCTAAGATTAAGCACTTTTTATCATTCATTAAAGCTGAACCAAATAATCTGGAACCATAGTCAATTCCTAGCTCAAAGGGCATGTTCAAACGGTAAAACTCTTTTGCTCGAACCGCTTTCAAACGCGACAGATCGTGGATGCTATATTTTGAAACTCGGATCAATCCGCAGATCTTATCTATGCGGCTTTCCGCAGAATCAGATCGCTCAGATGCAATTCTAGGGTTGAATCCAAGATAAACGATCGTAAAAAGCAGCGGTCGGAGCAGCGAATAATACTTTTCGTCGAATGGACAGTTTATAAATACATTCGACGAAAATTCCGCCTCCGTTAAGTCAATGTCAAAATCCTTCACGCCCGATCTTTCGGTGGAAGTGGGTCGTTGCCATGAGAGTCTTTTCTCTGAATCGTTCCATCTTTTTTGTGGATCACAAACTCAGAACCCTGATGCTTGCTTACTTCGCGCCCCCAAGAGACTGCATCTGTTTTTGTCTCAAAGTGTTTAGATGCCCGTGAAGCACCACCTTTCTTTACACTCCATCCCCCATCGGGGTCAGGTACAACATGATGAGTTTTCTGTGTCATTTGCCTTTCTCCTGGTTATTGGGACAAACTTTGACTATTCTGCGGCACTCTTATCAGATACTGTAAAGCCTCCATTAAATTGTTTCGGGTGGGAAGATGTGTCACCAAAACCCTTTCTAGCAGAGCTTAATTTTCTGACCTTCAGGCTCTTTAAATCATACTCTGCCCAAAGATTATCTTCCATAGCTTCACCAGACTCTAACCCAATCAAGAACAGCTACTAAATCCACACACCAGACAAGCTCCACCAGAGCAACCATTCATCGCCTGTAACTCAGATCCACACTCAGCACAAAGTCCCATCCGATGATTATTTTCTGATAAATCGAGTAGCGAAGGTGATAACAATTCGCTGCCAGATTTCACTACAGAATTGTCGTTCTGAGAATCGCTTAAAGGCATCACAGCCTCAACCTTCGCAGGTTCCAGCACAGTCGCCGCTGCTGTCGCAGCCTGTGCCACCGCCACGGTCGCAGCAGCCCCAACCGTCAACGTCGCTGGAGCCTCC
>JANNDV010000312.1:0-6268 GCA_031387975.1 Acaryochloridaceae cyanobacterium OTE_75_metabat_521
GTGCCCGTTAAGGTGATGCCGATGCCTCTATCGGAGCTACAGGTGCGGGAGCCACGCAAGAAGGAACTGGCGACGGTGGAGGCTTCGCTGCGGCTAGATGCGATCGCCTCGGCGGGGTTTGGGATGTCTCGCAGTAAGATGGTAGACCTTATCAACAAGGGTGAGGTACGGGTGAACTGGAAAGATATCGGTCAGCCCAGCCATCAACTTAAAGATGGGGATCTCGTGGCGATTCGCGGTAAGGGACGCCTATTTGTAGGTGAAATTGCCGTGACTAAAAAAGATCGCTATCGGGTTTTGCTAACGCGGGTGAGCTAGAGGATGGAATGTTAGGTAATGAAATGTTAGGTGACGCAGTAATGAAGCTCGATCAGTTTTTGAAATTTCAAGGGGTTGTCTCTACGGGGGGACAGGCCAAACTTTTGATCCAGGATGGGTTTGTAAAGGTGAACGGACAGCCGGAACTACGGCGGGGCAGAAAGTTGGCGGTGGGCGATCGCGTGTTTGCAATGGGGCAAACCTTCACCATAGATACCCTCGAACCTGAGAATGAGATATCTTAAAGATAAAGTTTTGTAATCTTCAATCCTTGCCAATACAAGATTGAAGGGTTGAGACTTCGACTAACGCTCAGTCGAGCACGAAGTCGAAACCCGCTTCATAGCTAATATTCACCTCCTTATCTGCGGTGGTCTTAACCGATGTCTGAATCCTCACCTTCTATCGTTATTTTGGGCGGCGGCTTTGGTGGGCTTCATACGGCTCTCCGCTTAAGCCAGTTCCCCTGGACAGAGGCAACCCGCCCCAATATCGTTCTTGTAGATCAAAACAGTCAGTTTTTGTTCTCGCCATTGCTCTATGAGCTGGTCACAGATGAATTAGATGCCTGGGAGATTGCGCCACCCTTTTCTGAACTGCTGGCAAATACCTCCATTCAGTTTAAGCAAGATACCGTTAGCGCCATTGATGTGACTGGGCAGCAGGTGACGCTCAGCTCGGGTGAAACCCTGACCTACGATCGCCTCGTCTTAGCCTTGGGTGGCGAAACGCCGCTTAATATTGTGCCGGGTGCGGCTGAATATGCCTTGCCCTTCCGCACCCTAGCCGATGCCCAGCGACTCAAAGATAGGCTGCGGCTTTTAGAAGCGTCGGACAAAGATGTCATTCGGGTGGCAGTTGTGGGGGCAGGACCCAGTGGAGTTGAGCTGACCTGTAAGTTGGCAGATCGATTGGGCGATCGCGGACGTATCCGTTTAATTGACCGCAATGATTTGGTGCTGAAGCAATCGACTAAGTTCAATCAAACTGCCGCTCAAAAAGCCCTCGATCAGCGCGGCGTATGGGTGGATCTAGACACCAGCATTGAGCAGATTAACGAAACTGACCTTGTGATGCTCTATAAAGACCAAAAAGACACCATTCCGGTTGATTTGGTGCTGTGGACGGTGGGGACTGCGATCGCCCAACCCATCCAAGACCTCCCCGTCGCTCATGCTGCCGATGGACGCATCCGAGTAGACACCATGCTCCAAGTCAGCGAACACCCCATGCTGTTTGCTCTAGGCGACCTTGCAGAAGGTCTAGACGCGAATCAGCAGGTAGTGCCCACCACGGCTCAATCTGCCCTTCAGCAGGCGGATAATGTGGCATGGAATGTGTGGGCTTCGCTGTCGGACCGGCCTTTGTTGCCGTTTCGCTATACGCCCCTTGGTGAAATGCTGACCCTGGGGGTAGATTCTGCGGCTCTATCGGGGTTAGGGCTTACCCTGGATGGCTCCTTTGCCTATCTGGCACGCCGTCTCGTGTATCTCTACAGAATGCCAACCTTAGAGCATCAGATTAAAGTAGGTTTGAACTGGGTGATGAAGCCGCTCTTAGAAGCGCTTCAGCCGAAGCCCTAGCATCCGTAAAACTCTAGTAGCCTCAAAGATGTGTGCTGGCTGATACAACCTCATTTTTATTGCGAAAGGAAATGTAATATGACGGATCACAGCTGCCTACGCGTCGGCACTCTAGCCCCTAACTTTGTGGCGAAAGCGGTCTACGATCAGGCATTTATTGACGTTAGGCTCTCCAACTATCGGGGGCAGTATGTGGTGCTGTTTTTTTATCCCCTCGACTTTACCTTTGTCTGCCCCACTGAGGTTGCAGCCTTCAGCGATCGCCACGATGAGTTCAAGGCTATCAACACCATCGTATTAGGCGTTTCTGTAGACAGCGAATTTGCGCATTTAGCCTGGATTCAAACCGATCGCAAGTCTGGTGGCGTAGGGGATCTCAACTATCCCCTGGTCGCGGATTTAACCAAAGAAATTAGTGCCGCCTACAACGTCCTTGACCCAGAAGCAGGCGTGGCCCTGCGAGGGCTGTTCATTATTGACCGAGAAGGTATTGTTCAGTACGCAACGGTCAATAATCTGTCTTTTGGACGCAGCGTAGATGAAACACTGCGAGTGCTTCAGGCCATTCAGCATGTGCAGGCCAACCCTGAAGAAGTATGCCCTGTAGACTGGCAACCAGGGGACAAAACCATGAACCCTGATCCTGTTAAATCTAAACACTATTTTGAAGCGCTGTAGTTCTTTCGCTGTTGGCATTCAGGCAAGGATTATTCCAAACTCTATTAAGTCAACAGCAGGCATGGGAGCTGACCCACTTCTGGCTCATTCATGCAGCTTGCGCTTGAGCGCAGCCAGTTCTTCGTCCATTTCTAATTCTTTAAACCTTGCTTCTAAGGGATCTAGCCCCTCATAAAGATTTTTTCTGGGTCGGGGAGTCGTCTCTTGCCAAGACTGGGGCGTGGGGGCAGACTGAGCGGTCTTGCTTTGAACCTGCTGACGAATTTTGACCTGAACATCTTGACGACGACTGCGGATCTGCGCTGACAGGGTTTCAACCTGCTTAATTTGCTGCTGGGCCAAGGACATCTGTGCCCACTGCTGATTCCCCTGCCTTAAAAAAGCAGCTTCTCGCTCTCGAGCCGCTTCGGCAAGATCAAGACGCTTCGCCTGCTCTGCCTTTGCGACCCGCTCATGCCAGCGCTGAACTTCTTCGGCGGTTTTAAGAATATCTTGCTGGGCTTTCTGTTCTTCGGTTGCCAGTTGGCGAAGGGTTTTCTGAACCTCTTCTTCTTGTTCGCGCAGCTGATCTTCTAAGACCTGTAGCTCTAGGTCAGGATGGGTCTTCAAAAATTCATCTAGTCGCTCTTCTAGGAAGCGGCTCATTTCTTCAAACACACCCATTTTCAAACACGCCCATTTTTATGATCTAGGGGGAGCTTCAACGCAAACAGTGCAGTGGTTTTAAGCACAACCCGTTCACAGTTTCAATTCTACTAGAAAATCAAAATTGCTCTCCGTCTCTCACTGCGCGAGTCTCGTTGCCCCGCTGAAGAATAGCTTGTCCATTTTCAACTCGCACAAAGACCCAACCGGTTGAGTCTAGGACTTGCCCCATAAAAAGATTTTGAGCTGAGCCATTTCGAGAAATCATGATGGCTGATTTAGGTCCCAAATCCAAAATCGCATTTACCGTCACACCTGATTTTGCCTGACGCCCCATCGGCATAGATTGAGGGGCAAGGCTAGGCGGCAGACTGGGAGGCACAAAAGCGGTTGTAGCAGCCTGAGTTTGATTTCTGGTTAAGACGGGTAAGCGAGTAGAAAGCGTAGACAGTGCAAGGGTCTGTGGAGCCTGAAGATGAGCACCTACAGATGGCTTAGCTTTTTTATCCGCTCCGACTGCCTTTAAGGGGGGCACGGTAGCAGCAGGCAGCGCCGCCATCGAAACAGCCTCAGTGCGCAAGGGTGGAGGCGTAATGCTCGGGAGTGCCGCGACAGCAGCTGAGGTGGGGAGCGGCTGAACCGTTTCTGCGGACTTTAATGATTCACTAAGTTCGGTGGCAAAGGCGATGTCTTGAGGCTGGGGTGTAGCGATCGCAGGTACCGCAGCCTCAACCCCTACGGGAGAACGCGTAAACGCATTGAACTGGGTAAAAGCCAACAAACTGGCAGAACCCAAAAATGCGCCCCAGGCCGCAGCGAGCCAAAGGTATGAGCTTAGCGGTTTTTCCGTTTTATCAGCGGGGGCTGGTTCTACACTGTAAAACGGCTCCAGAATGGCATCCATTTCCACGTAGGGAATCAAAAGACTATCTTCAAGCCCATCGGTTTTGACGGCAAGGGCAAGCTGACTTGCCGCAGAAGATGCTGGTGATGATGGCTGCCCCAAGCCCTCACTGTTAGGGTCTAATTCTTGAAATAGCTCATCCATGAGCTGGGATGCATGATCTTCGACTAAGGAGGTGTAGGTTCTGTCTCCGGTTTGGGCTGAAGCTTGATCGAAACCAGAAGCGTTGACGCCACAATTTTTAGACATGAGCTTCTCAGACATAAGCTTCTCAGACATAAGCGACTCAGTACACAAACTCAATGGACAAATTCTGGAGGTCTTTCAGTTTTGGTCTTTCAGTTAGGTTACACGACCACCGTTTGTAGTGTTCACCAAAAAATGACAAATGTTGCACAGGTGTACAGATTTTTAAAAACTTCCATACTTGAATTTAGCGTTGGGATGGAATGCGGGTAAAGGCGATCGCCGCATTTTGTCCCCCAAACCCAAAGCTGAAGCATAGTGAAGCATCCAGGGCAGAAGGCCGCGCCTGAAGCACCCAGTTCAAATCATAGGCAGGGCAGCTTAACCCCACACAGGGCGGCAAAATTTGTTCATACAGTGCCATCAGGCAAAACACCGCACCCAACGCACCGGAAGCGCCTAAGGTATGCCCCGTTGCGCCTTTCGTAGAACTAACGGCAGTTGTTTGGGGAAACATATCCTGAATCATCGCGGCTTCTCTGGCATCATTGAGCGCCGTACCCGTTCCGTGGGCGTGGATATAGCCCACCTGATGAGGGAGTAGGTGACTGCGCGTCAGGCAATCCTGCACGGCTATTTTTGCAATCGTCCAGTCTGGATCGGGGGCACTGCAATGGTAGGCATCATTCGTAAACCCAAACCCTAATGCCTGTCCGTAGGGTCTTGCGCCGCGTCGTTCGGCATGGTCACGGCGCTCTAACACCAGCAGCGCCGCCCCTTCTGCCAGTGCAAAGCCAGTTCGATGCTGATCGAAGGGAAAGGCTCCTGTTTTTGCTAACGCGCCCATTTTCTGGAACCCTGCCAAGGTTAAGGGCGTGATGGGGGCTTCGGCAGCACCTGCAATAACAACATCACACTGTCCGGTTTGGATGAGTTCGATGCCCTGGGCGATCGCCCAAATTCCGGTCGCACAAGCGGCTCTCGGTGACAAAATTGGGCCAGAACACCCAAGCTGTTGGGCAACCTGTCTAGCCGGAGATAATCCATACAGTTTTAGCCAATACGGATCGAGGGCGACACCATGCCGTCCGATCAGCTGCTCTAGGTCAGCCTGATATCCACGACTTGACCCGATAGAAAAACCCCACCGCGTCGAGGCGGAAAAATCCTTGCTGCGCCCAAGATTTTGCGCATCTGCAATCACATCTTCAAGCGCATCCGACAGCATTGGAAAAAGCCGCGTTGGAGCATCTGCAATCACACCCAAACAATGAGGCGGCAGATCGGCATAAAAAGACTGAGATTTAAGACCGCAGATACCCTGAAGAATCTGTTGCCAATTCTGAGTCAGCGATGAGCCTAACGCAGAATGTAGGCTCATCCCAGTCACCCATACGTTCGTCGCCATGATTTGCTGCAAGGGCGATCGCGCTTAAGGCTTCAGATTCTCTAATCCTTTTGTCACCTTGGCAGACTCAATCTTGTCACCCTGCTTAATCTGATCCACCGTTTCGATACCGCTCTTGACGGTGCCAAACACGGCATAGTCACCATCCAAACTTGCCGTACCCGCCGTATCTAAAGAGATATAAAACTGGCTAGAGGCAGAATCTGGCATCATCGACCGTGCCATTGCCACAGCACCCCGCGCATGCTTCAGCTTGGGCGGCTGCGTTACGCCAGCAGACTTAAGGGTTTTGCCCAAGGTGGGGGCGCTAGCACCCTCCGCCCAAATCTCTAAAGGAATATCCCGAGGCTGTTTGGTTTTTGGATCGATAAACCCACCCGTCCCCACAGGCCCAGGGGGATTTTTAAGCTTGCTGTAGGGGTCTCCACCTTGGGCGACAAACCCAGGCACCACTCGGTGAAACGCAGTGCCATCATAAAAACCGCGTTTGACCAGATCAACAAAATTCCCAGCCGTAATCGGAGCGTCCGTTCCGTTTACCTCAAT
>JANNDV010000325.1:0-3306 GCA_031387975.1 Acaryochloridaceae cyanobacterium OTE_75_metabat_521
CTCCATCAGCACCCGACTCTGGATTTGCGTCAGAGAACTCGCACTTTTCACCAGCGCCGGAATCCTTTGCAGCCCCCGCACCACGCCTGCCTCAAGCCCCATATCTAGACCCGCTAGACCTACATTGGCATAGCCCATCACTAAATTAAATCGCGCTTGTTCTGGGGTTTGACCCGTCAGCTTCCCCGCTCCCCCACGGCCTGACTGCGCCGCCGCGTCCAAGAGCATCAGGTCGGGTAGGTCATAGGCAAACGTCGCGCCCAATGTCCCTGCACCCAGAATTTTCAGTAGCGGCGCACCCGCTTTTAACTGTGGAATAAACGATGATAGAAATAAAGCACCCCCCAGTAGCTGACCCAGCATCGACATCCGGTTCTTGTTATCACGCTCACCCTCCAACCAACTCGACAGCTCCTTCATTTGCTGCGCATTGTATTTTCCCTGCTTCAGCTGCTGCACCACGGCTGAATCAAACAGTAGCGCTGTCGAGGGATCCTTTTTAATCTCACCGCTGAGCTGGTCAATATGACCGCGAATCCCGTTAAACTCTCCTGGCAGTCGCCCCTGCACTTTTTGAATATCCTGGGGGTCTTTGCCTGTCTCTCCCTTCACCGCAGCAAGTGCCGGATACGCATATTCCAGAGATATCTGCATCTGATGCGCCTGCTGAATCTGCGCTTCCAGCTTTTCCTTTTGTGCCTGGAGCTTTACGATTTCTGGTAGTAATCGGTTGACGTTAAGAAACCCAGTAATTTTATGAATTAGTAGATTTTGGTTTTTCGTTGTGGATACCGGGTTTCGCTATACTTAAATCAGCTTATCCTTACTAACCTTTAAAAAATATAGAAACTATAAAACCTTTGCAAGCTGCTGAGGGATAGGATGAAACTCTGCTCCACGTATGTTGTTTGCCTCTAGAGCACGAACCGCAGCTTCAGTAAAAAAGTAAGGGGTTCTTGGAGCTGCAAAAACTGGAGGAAGGTCTATCTCTTCTCTGGTAAATTCATAATGTTCAACATCATATTCTGAAAGATACCATTCTTCGCTCTCACGAGCTGTTTGACCTTCAATAATGGTTTTTTCTTCATCTAAAACATCTATCGTTTCAGCAAGCTGCATGATGACAAACTTATCGGTAAATAAGGATGGGTCTTCAACATGATGATCTGTACGTGTTCCGTCAAAAGAATAACGAACCAACTCTTCAATTTCGTAGCCATAAATCAGAGTTGGATAGATTCGATGCTTGAATGGCTGAACCGAGAGCAGTACACCCAGCATCTTCTTAGACATCAATAAATAGTTTTGAGGGATATAGGGAAAATCTGACCATTTCAAAACATCTAAGTTGCCGACAAATTCTATAACTGAAGGTAATTTATCTGTAAAATCCATTGCAGGGTTCTCAAACCCTATATTTCGATATCCTTCAAAGTAAATTAATTTAGCGTCTTTATAATGCTCTACGTCAGTAATAGGAGATGAGATATGAGAGATGTCGTGGTCAATAGTGTAAATCATGCTATTTCACCTCTTTGAGGATCTTTGATTCCTTCACTAATTCCGAAACCCTCCCCCTCAAGTTCTTTGAGGACATCCTTAGGAAGTGTACGGTTGATAATTTGGCTACGAAGGCTATCTTCTGCTTGGCTAAGAAACTGTGACAGCTTTTTGAGGGATAGGACGAAATTCTACTCCACGAATATTGTTAACCTCTAGAGCACGAACCGCGACTTCGGTGTAAAAGTAAGGGGTTTTAGGAGTCGTAAAAACAGGAGGAAGATTTTTTTCTTCCCTAGTAAATTCATAATGCTTAGTCCAGGATTCTGGATAGTACCATATTCCACTTTCACTAGCTGCAATAACGTCACCTTCATTCGAGACATCAGTTGAACCTGCAAGTTGCAGGACACTACGGGCAAGAATTGTTTTGCTTTCATCCAAGACATTGAGTGGCTCAGTAAGCTGCATGATGACAAACTTTTCAGTGTATAGAGAAGACTCCTCAACTTGGTAGTCTGACCGAGTTCCATCATAAGAATGACAAACTAATTCTTCAAGCCCATAGCTATATACTCGCGTAGGATAAACTCGATATTTAAAGGGCTGGATCGAGAGCAATACATCCAGCATTCTTCTGGACATCATTAGATAGTCTTGATTGATAAAGGGGAAATCAGACCACTCCAAAACCTCTAAATCACCTATGAACTCTATAACTGCTGGCACCTTATCCGTGTAATCAATTACTGGATTCTTAAATCCAGCATCCTCCCAACCATCAAATAAAACCAATCTAGCGTCCCAGTTTTCTTCTCCACTACGAAGGGGTGAAATTCTATGAGAAAGATCTCGGTCAATAGTGTAAATCATGCTATATCTCCTCCTTGTTGATTTTGACTTCCCTCGCTTATCTTGAAACCTCCTCCCTCAATCAGTTCAAGAATATCTGGTGGTAAAGTACGATTTTTAATTTGGCTACGGAGCATATTTTCTACTTGCTGAAGGGCTGCATCCATATCGCCCACTTTGACCTTTGACAAGGGTATTGTTCTTCCACGTGTCAGTACGTCAACGGATTGCCCTAGCAGTCCGTTGACGTAGTTATTGAATTTTGGATGACTACCGAGATGAACAATTTCCCCAGTCTTGGGGTCATGAATCATGGGCATGTCAAGAATGTTCGTGCCCCGATCCAAGGTGTAAGTTTTAGACCTTTTCATGAGTTCCTTGGTTAAAGGATTATCCCTCACCACAGCGTCAGGAACTAGGTGATGTAACTGATTCCCCTCAGCAAGTCTTTGCTCTGCTGCGGTACGCGCTGCCTTCCCTTGAGTCTGTTCTACCCACTCAAGGTAATTTTTCTTATACCGAGAGAACACGCTTAGACGGGTCGATTGGCCTGTCTGCAACGTGACTAAACCATTTTTGACCGTTAATGGCGGGAATGGCCCTTCAGTACTGTCGCGATACAGCTCTGGCTTATTGTTCTTGACTCGGTACTTATATCCAGGGGGAAGATTGTTGGGGTCTAAATGTTTCCCCACAAAGTCTTTGACATTATTCCACTGCGGGTATTTCGCTAACAGCTTTTCCGCCGCTTCATCGCTAAGATTCGCTGCGATTTGAGGAGATTTTGCTGCTGTCGTACTCGAACGCGCCGCTGCCGTCGTCTCCATTCTGTCTGCCACCTGACCCAGCGGCCGACTCTGAGTGAGTGTGCCATCAGCATTCACAATCGTCTGTGCCGTCAATCGGTCAGCACCCTTAACCACCTGAGCCATCTTTTGGATCAGCCCATCCGAT
>JANNDV010000327.1:0-3889 GCA_031387975.1 Acaryochloridaceae cyanobacterium OTE_75_metabat_521
CCCCAGAACGGGTCAGATTCGAGAGCTTTGGAGAGAGCTTTGACGGCTTCTAGGGTGGACTTTTTGGCGATCGCCTCCACCGCATAAACCCGCGACACAGGATCAGGGTCATGGTGAAGCTGAGCCTTCAGTTCGGGCAAGGGATACTCTAGGGTGACTTGTTTGAGAGTATGATTTCCTGCATCAAAGCTGAGGAATGCAGGCTTTTCGAGTAGGGGAAAGTAGAAGGATTGTTCCTTTTCGTGAACCCGTACCGTCAGGGTTTGTAAAACTGAGGCTTTTTTCTGCTTGAGGATGCTAAAGGCGATCGGGATTTTGAGATCAAAACGCATGTTCTCAGGATCTTTGTCGTCGATCTGAGTTTGGGTGACGGTTACTTTTGCCAGCTTTGCGTCGTTATCCCAACTGTAGGCCACCTTGTATTCTGGGAACCCCCCGCGATAGACGTATTGGTCAAACAAAAAGGCGAGGTTGCGACCTGTGGCTTTTTCAATTGCCCGCAGTAAATCAATGGTCTCGACGGTTTGGTGGGCGTTGTCTTGCACAAAGGTATGGATGGCTCGCCAGAACAGGTCTTCACCCAGCTCGGCGCGGAGCATGTGGTAGATACAGGAGCCTTTTTCATAGATGTGGCGATCGTAAAGTTCGATCGCCTCTCGATACACATGCGTCACCATCGGGCGGCGGTAGCGGCTGCTGTCTTCGCCAAAGTAACGGCGGGCTTCTTGGAGGCGGTAGTAGGCCGCGTCGTCAGCACTATACTCGTGCTCTGTCCACATCACTTCAGAGTAAGAGGCCATGCCTTCCTTAATCCAGGCGTGAGACCAGTGTTTAATCACCAACAGATCGCCAAACCATTGGTGCGCCAGCTCGTGGGCGACGAGGGTTTCCGTAGAGCGGTTGTCGAGGGCGGCGCGTTCGTCCGTGAGGCAGCGATCGGTCAGGAGCGTGGTGGAAGTGTTCTCCATGCCGCCAAAGATAAAGTCATCGACGCAGACTTGGGCATATTTGGGGTAGGGGTAGGGGTAGCCATATTTCTGGCTAAAGAACTCAATCATGCGCGGGGTTTTGCCCATGCTGATCTGGGCGTCTACTTCGCGGCCTTTTTCGACGTAGTACAACACCGGAATGATAGAGCCGTCGGGGTGTTTCCATTCATCGGTGAGTTCGGCAAAATCTCCGACCGCCAGGGTCATCAAGTAAGTGGGATGCACCTGATTTTGTCGCCAGTGGTAGATCGCATCATCGCCATCTGTGGATTTATCTACCAGAGCGCCGTTGGACACCGCGATGTAGGGCTGCGGAATGCGGACACGCACTTCTGAGGTGGCAAGCTGACCTGGGTAGTCAAAGCAGGGAAACCAGTAGCGGGAGTCTTCGTCTTCGCCTTGTGTCCAGGCTTGGGTGGGCTTTTTGGGATAGTTCTCATCTGGCTGCACAAAGTACAGTCCCCGTTGAGGGCGATCGGCGATGTAGGCGATGCTGAGGGTGATGGCTTTGCCCATAACGGTGGGCTGCTTGAGGGTAATGATGAGCTGCTGCCCGTCGTAGTCAAACCCCTGCTTGGTTCGCCCAATCCGCACGTCTAGAATATCGAGATCGACCGCATCTAGCGTCAGTTGTTCGATGCCACTGCGGACAGGGTTGAGACGAATGTTGCAGGTGCCTGTGCAGCGCTGGTTTGCAAAGTCTAGGGCAAGATCTAGAAAGATGTGCTCGACCTGTCCGGGGCGATCGGGGATGTAGTGGGGGCGTGCGCCAGGAAGGTCAAATCGCTTATGGCTGGGAGCTTCGCCATCAAATAGTAGATTAAAAAATAAATGGGAGTGATGAGACATTGCTATATTGCGCTTTAGCTTAGTTCTCTCCAGATTAATGGATTTGCCCTAGTTTCGGCTCAGATGGGCTACACCTCAAAAGGGATTTTTGACCGTAACCATAAAAAAAACCGACAAACTAACCAAGTTTGTCGGCCTGTTGTGTGTTCCCCATTGATAGCTCAGTTTCCTGAACCACCTGTAGTATGGCAACTGTGCCCATTTGCTTCGGTGATGGGCATCACTCGACGGCGATGTTCTTAGTCATGCACCCTACTTCGCCACTGCACTCTGTCCGCCAGTGGCTACCGTGTATACACAAGTCTCGAAGTTTTACTTCTGTAAGGTTTTTGCCATAAACCGATTCATCAATCCCCTCTCGGTAGGGGTGGGTTAGTCAGTTGCGCCATGACTAACCCACCCCGCCCTATCTCCTTCGGAGACGCTTCGCGATCGGGCACCCCTCCCGAGAGGGGATTTTACATGTTTTGACTTTGCTCAGACTTGTGTGTACACGGTAGCCCATCAGTAGATAAAGTCTTGCCCCAGATGCCCTCCGCCTACTTTTTAATTGCTCACGGTAGCCGAGACCTGCGATCGCATCACGGGCTTCAGGCTTGTGCAGCGTACATGCGCCAGCATCTTACGACCCATAGGGTTCTGCCCCCGACAGAGCCGTGGGTTGGCACGGGCGTACTAGAATTTGGCGACCAGCCCTTAGCCACTCAAATGGCTGACTTTGCAAAGGCCGCTGCTACCGCAGGGGTTCGTCAAATTTTTCTGCTGCCGCTTTTTTTAGCGGCGGGAAACCACCTCCTTCAAGACTTACCCGAAGCCATTCAGGACGCTCAAGGTCAACTTGCCCCTGATGTTTTGCTAACGCTTTGCCCCGCCCTTGGCAATCATCCTAATTTGTCGCTGCTGGTTCAGGCGCGGATGAGTGAAGTGCTGCCCTGCGATCGCTGGATTTTATTAGCCCACGGCACAAAGCGCCCAGATGGCAACCAGCCCATTGATGCCTTAGCCGCCCAGTTAGACTTAGCCCCTGCTTACTGGGCGACGGCTCCAGCCCTAGAAGATCAGATTCAGGCTCTCCAATCTCTTGGGGCACAGCGCATTGGCATTGCGCCCTACTTTCTGTTTGCAGGTCGTATCACAGATGCCATTGAGGCAAATGTGATTGAGCTAAGATCCAAATTCACCACCCTCGATTTACAGATGACGCAGCCGCTTAACCCGAGTCTGCTGATGGCGAAACTTTTATTAGATTGCAGCACCGCCGTCTCTGCGGCGCAGCCGTAAGTTCTTCATTAACCAAAATGACAAAGACTGAAGTTAATCAAGTGTGTTCTACCACGGGTAAAGTTTACCTCGTGGGGGCAGGGCCAGGAGATCCGGGTCTGATGACGGTAAAGGGCAAGGCTTTGCTCGAACATGCAGACTGCGTGATTCATGATGCCTTAATTAGTCCCGCCATTTTGGCAATGATGAACCCAAACGCCGAGCAGATTCATGCCGGAAAGCGACGGGGTCAGCATTCCCTAATGCAGACTGAAATCACGGCATTGCTGATTGCCAAAGCCCAAGAACACGCGGTAGTGGTGCGCCTTAAGGGGGGCGACCCCTTTGTATTTGGTCGCGGCGGTGAAGAAATGATGGATCTAATCCAAGCCGGAATTTCTGTGGAAATTGTGCCTGGGATCACCGCAGGCGTTGCGGCACCTGCCTACGCGGGTATTCCCATTACCCATCGCAACTACGGCTCTTCTGTGACCTTTGTGACGGGGCATGAACACGCAGGCAAATATCAGCCCCAGGTGAATTGGGCGGCGATCGCTCAGAGTTCTGACACCATCGTCATTTATATGGGCATTCATAACCTCGCCCATATTTTGCCCGCGCTTCAGGCAGGTGGTAAAACGCCAGAAACCCCTATTGCCCTCATTCAGTGGGGCACCTGCCCAAACCAGACCGAATTGGTGGGTACTTTTGCTACCATTTTGCAGCAGATTGAAGAGACGGGCTTTGATGCCCCTGCGATCGCCGTCGTCGGAAACGTCGTCAATCTGCAT
>JANNDV010000010.1:0-6183 GCA_031387975.1 Acaryochloridaceae cyanobacterium OTE_75_metabat_521
GGAAAGAAACGGGTGCAGCAGTCGTACTGAGTTTAAGAACCTTGGTTTTAACACCAACTCGGTGGTCTCAATTTTGGAACAAGCTCAATCAATACGGGTTTCCAGTCGCTCTTTAGGTGATATCAGGCTGAGGTCGCACCCTTTGAGCAGTCAGAAACCAGCCTGGAATCGGTCAATTGTTTGGAAGAGGAATATTCTTTCGGCTTAGGGGAAAGAATTCACGCCACGATTTCCACGATTGTGCCAATTTGCACGACCTCATACAGCTCATCTACATTTTTCGTTTTTAAGGATGGGCAACCCCAAGTCCAGTTTTTCCGATTGTCTACCCAGGCATCTGCCCCCATCGGTACGCCATGAATCCCCACTTCGCTACCAATCCCGCTCGATAAAGGAATCTCTCCGCGCTGTTTGGCTCGATCATGCTTGCATTGTGATTGGGCGTTGGGATAGTCCAACCACAGAAATTTTGACCATTTTGGGTGAGGATACTTATCCTGGATCCGCAGAATTCCCTCTGGTGTTTTGCGATCGCCCTCCCTGCGCTTATCTCCTTGGGGGTCGCCGAACACGACGGCATAGGATTTTACGGGCTTTTGATTGTAATAAAGCGTTAAGCGGTGGTTCGATTTTTCAATCAGAATTGAGGTTTTGACCCGATCAAAATCTCTTGGCAACAACTGCCCCAAGGGTTGATTGTTATTCAACAATGTTGCTTCTGCCGGTGGCTGATGTAGTGCTATATCGGCTGGACAAGTGATCGGTTGAGATAACCGTGTCCATTGGCTAATGGGTGTAATGATTCCCCGCATAACGGCTATCTGATAGGCCAGTCCAAGACCGACAATCGCTATACCCGCAGTCCAAATTTTTTGCGAATTTAGGAACTTCAACACTAAAACTATCCCAGAATGGTCTTTGATAGAAGGTTTCGCCGAAATGGAGATAAACACAGCATGATGCACAAACCGTCTAACAAAATCGTACTGTTATTCATCGCATTGCTGATGCCAGCGCTGGGGCTTGCCTGTAGCCGTCCTACTGAAACCCCAAGCACTGAGAACGTAAAGGATAAAACGTCTTCCCCCCAATATACGGTTGCTTTAGGCTCCTTCCAAAACCTTAAGGGCACCCCCTACCTGATGTCTACAGTGAAGAGTATTGGGTGGCCACGCTCAGATAAATTGTCGTCTTACGAGTCTTATAACAGTGGAGGCCAAACCCAGAACTTAGTCTTTCTCGACACCAATTCTCTAGAGTCTCGTCGGCTGTTTAACACCAATGCCTCTATCATCGTCCAGACCGATCAGTACACCCAAAAGGTAAATGGTAAGGATGTAACGCAATGGCTGGTGTATCAGGTTCTTAAATCAGATACCAATGGCAACAAGCGTTTAGATCAAAACGACCTACGAACCCTAGGGATATCCTCCGCAAGCGGCAAAAACTATGTTGAGGTGCTGACAGGCATTACCGAAGTTTTTGGCCTAACGATGGTGAACCCTGGCAAGTTGGTGGTGGTCTATGGCAAAGACAAGGCCAAGACCGCCAGTATCATTGACCTCGACAAACGCACCATTATCGCCACCAAACCCGTGGTCGATCTGGGTGCCCAAGTAAAATGAAGCTTTAGCTAAAGGGCTAGAGTGTACGCACAGGTCTGAAAGTTCTTCTAGTAAAGGTTTTTGCCATAGGCCAATTCATCAAGCCCCTCTCGGGAGAGGCAGGGGTGGGTTAATCATCGCGCTACTGACTAACCCACCCCGCCCGATGGGCACCCCTCCCAGGAGGGGATTTTCTCAGACTTATTTGTACACAGTAGGTTAGAGAGGATGATGTGCAGTACTTCTCCGAAGGCTAGAACAGTCTGGATTAGAACAAGGCGATCGCCTCTTCTCGATGTTTCTCTAGGGTGCTTTGCGGCAAAGGCCCTAACAGGTGAGACCAGGGCAGTACGGTTTTGACAGACCAGTCCTCATGAACGTAATACGCGAGAGGCGGTAGCTGCCCTCGCATTTCTTTGAATACACGACGATAGCTGCCCAAAGAGTCTCCGTACTGGCGGGTGCGCTCTAGCAGGTGAGAGAGACGGCGATCGCCTCTTGAAATCAGTGCCTGAATGACTGACCAGCTATAGCTTTCCGGTCTAAATTCAATCCCCTGCTTGTGCAGATGCTTCTGAAGCATTTTGAGACGCTTTTCGGCTAAGGGCTGTACGCCAAACCACTGAAAGGGCGTATGGGCTTTAGGTACAAATGTGCTGCACCCAAAGGTGAAGCGTAGACCCGGCACTGCCCGCTTCAGGGCGCTCAATAGGGCGAGGGTTGCTTCTAAATCCGCTTCTGTTTCACCCGGCACCCCTGCCATGCCATAGAGTTTGAGGCTGCTGAGACCGCCTGCTTTCGCGTTGGTGGCGGCGGCAAAAATCGAGTCGTTTTCTAGCTTTTTATTCACAATTTGCCGCAGCCGCTCTGAGCCGCTTTCGATGGCGATGGTGATAGAACGGGTATCGTGGGTGGCGAGAGTATGGGCTAAGCGCTCGGTGACGGTGTTGGTGCGTACCGATGCAATGCTAAGGCGCACATCATCACAGCTAGACCGCGTGAAGTAGTGCAGCAGGTCATCAAATTCTGGATGCTGCGTTACTGAAGCCCCCAACAGACCAATCCGCCTAGTGACGGCTAACCCACGCTCAATGGCAGGAATGAGCGTGGTTTCAACGCTAGGGGTACGAAAGGGCAGAGTGGAATAGCTGGCTAAACAAAAGCGACATAGCTCAGGGCAGCTTCGCACCACTTCTACCATGTAAATGTTTTCCCAGGCGGCTTTTTCTGTCACTACCGTAGAGGCGGCTAGGGTATTGCCTCGGTAGGTTTGCTTTTGCACTTGGGCGGGAATGTCGGCGTCGAGAGGGGTGATGTGGGCGATCGCCCCATCCACAGCCTCGTAGCAAACCTCGTAAAGGCTGGGGATATAAAGACCTGGAACCTTGGCTAAATGACGGTATTGAACTGAGCGCGACTGATGGCGCACCTGCTGATATGCCTCAATGAACTGATGTAGTAAATGTTCGCCATCCCCTAGCAACACCACATCAAAAAAGTCAGCGAATGGCTCAGGATTTGCCGAAAGCACCGACCCGCCGCCAAACACCAGGGGATGAGCGTCAGTGCGTTGGGCGGCACGAAGCGGAATTTTGAGCTGCTCTAGTAAATCTAAAAGATGAGCGTAGTCTAGCTCCCAAGACAGTGAAAAGCCTACGATTTCAGGCGTGGCGGGTAGCGCTTCGCTTAAATCGGTAAACAATCGGCTAACGGCAACATCAGAACGACCAGACAGCAAGGCCCAGACCACTTGGTAGCCTAAGCTGGTAATCCCCACGCTATAGGTATTGGGAAATGCAAAAATCAGTGGTACCGCACCCGTAGCGGAAGGTGCTGGCTCAAATAACAGACGTTCAGTATTAAATTCAGTATTAGAAACAGACACGCGGTTGACTTTGCCGAAAGGATGCTGATCTAGAAGTTTGATGCTATGACAGTGTCAGAGCAGTCTAAGCGTCAAGAAAAAGGCGGTTTATGAGTAAACTAAAGTCTGATGCTTATATCAAACAAAAATTTTTAGACATCTGCTGCAAGATGCTTAAGTTGACGTGAGATATATACTGTTGTGAAGTTTAAGCGTGGGCTGCGGTAAAGCCCCACTTTAATTTGTTTGGATATTTGTCCTACAAGCGCTTAAGTCTCTATGATAACAACGCTTTAACAACGCAAGTTAGTAATTTTTTTAGCAATCTGCTCATGCAACCCGCTCATGCAACAAGCTGTGCCAACCATTGATTGTCCAAACCTAAGATGTCGCACTGCAAATCTTGAGGGCGATCGCGTCTGTCAAAACTGCGGAACGAGCATTCCCCTGCGCTATCTTTGGGTTGCGGATGTAAAGTCTAATCCCTATCAGGCTGGGGATAAGCTGTTAGACCGCTACGTCTTCAAAACGACTCAGGTGGTGCTAGATACTCAGCCTGGACTGCCGATCTCCAGTGCGTTTGATATTACTGATGGTGTTTTGCCCTATCTCAAACTGTTTCCATTCCGTCTGCATCTGCCTCAGCTTTATAGTTTGCTCAAGCTTGAGACTGCGGTAGCAGCAGAGCCTCAAGTCTTGGTGTTGTTAGAAGATGCACCGCTTACGGTTACTGATTTTAGTCAGGCTACTACTGCGATTGGGACTTTTCCTGATCTGATTCCACAAATTGCTGTGGCAGACGTTTTTACTGAGGCTTGGCGAACTTCCCCTGTTTTGAGGCAGGTTAATTGGCTTTGGCAAATGGTGCAGCTTTGGGAACCCCTTCAGCGAGAGTGTGTGGCCTGGAGCCTCGTTAATCCTGACTTGCTTCGGGTGGAAGGCTCACTGCTGCGGCTGCTGTCTCTTGAATTTAATTCACAGACGGCTCCGGCGCTGGTGGCACTTGGAGAATTTTGGGTGAAGTGGTGTCTACCCTATGTGGGGCAGTGGCGCACTAAGTTTTCAGAGCTGTGCGATCGCCTGATCAATGAAGAAATTGACACCGTAACAGCCCTCTTAGCAGAACTAGAGGCGTGGCAAACTGCCGTGCGAGCCTCTTCTCAAGTCAGAATTGATATTTCGACGCGGACTGACCCTGGCCCCAGCCGTGACCAAAATGAAGATGCCTGCTACCCTCATGGCGGCATGGTGCTTCACAATACCCATGAAGGGATCATGATTGTCTGCGATGGGGTCGGCGGACACGAAGGTGGCGAGATTGCGTCAGGAATTTCGATCTCGGCGTTGACGGAGCACTTAAAAGAAACGCCACTGTCGCAGTTGTCTCCTGATGCGATCATGACAGAGTCTGAAATTGCCGTGGGGATGGCGAATGATCTGATCGCGAAGCAAAACGATCAGGAAAATCGTCATGATCGCGATCGCATGGGTACCACCGTAGTGATGGCGGTAGCCCAAGGCCATGACCTGTACCTCACAAACTTAGGCGATAGCCGTGCCTACCTCATTACTCAGAAGGGCTGCTATCAGCTCACCACCGATGATGATATTGCCACCCGTGAAGTACGGCTGGGGTATCTGCCCTATCGAGATGCTGTGCGTCAACCTGGCTCAGGGTCTTTGATTCAGGCTTTGGGCATGGTGCCCTCCACCATGTTGCGACCTTCTGTTCAGCGCTTCATCGTCGATTCAGACTGTCTTTTCTTGCTGTGTTCAGACGGGTTAAGTGATTTTGAACGGGTCGAAACCCTTTGGCAACAGCATTTACTGCCGCTGCTGTCAGGGAAGATGGATCTCGCCGAAACCACTAAAATCCTCATCGCTGAAGCCAATCGTTTGAATGGTCACGATAACGTCACGATTGGCCTGCTGCACTATCATGTCCAAGATATTCCCTCTTCAGAGCTGCCGACCCAGCTCGAGCAATCTCAGGCTTGGCAATCGCCACCACAGCCCACTCAGGCAAGCGCGACAGCACCGACCAAAATCTCTAGACCTTCTGTCAACGCGTCTGGACAGTGGTGGCGCTGGCTCATCCTGGCGCTCATTATGCTCATGGGCGGTGTTGCTCTGGGTTGGTTCCTTTTGCGTAAACCCTCTCCAACACAAGAGCCAATCGTTGCAGCATCTACGCCAACGCCCTCCCCAGCGCCCACATTAAATGCTTTAACAAAAGACTATCGGGTTATTCGTGGTGTGCAGAGCAATGGTGCTTCACCTTCTACAACTCTCAGTGCGCCCATAAAAGTCAGCAGTGAAGCGAACACAACTTCAAAGTCTTTGGGTTTACTCTCCAATGACATGGCTATTGAAATTATCGGCAATCTACAAAACCCAGATCTCGAGAAAACACGCTGGTTGTCTATCAAGGTCTGCGGACGATTACCGAATCAGCTTTCTCCCGCTTCAGGTCAATCTTCTACTGCCTCTCTTCGTCCGTCGCCCAATTTAGCGACATCAGATCAAGATGCCCCACGAGGTACCATAGGCTTTGTTAAAGATGCTGACCTTTCTAGTGTGGCAGTGCGTTTAGATCCAGAAAAACTGCGTACCTTGAGCTTTAATGGCTGCTCAACATCCGTCACCGCCCCTACATCTCCAGAACCTGACTCGCCAAATCCATGAGCTACCTTTCTAATGTTTTGGAACAGCCCC
>JANNDV010000029.1:0-18348 GCA_031387975.1 Acaryochloridaceae cyanobacterium OTE_75_metabat_521
CCGAACAATACTGGTACACCGATCTCTTTCCCCGATGGTTCAACGAGCCAGACCCCAAACTCTCCATCTGGAAACAAAAACTGATGGCTGGAGAATTCGACCAAGAAGACAAGAAACTCATTGATAGCCTGTGCAATCGAATCGACGAGCACCAAGGCAGCTCTTGGGCTTGTTACATTCTGGATCTATCGATGGCAACCGACTTGATTGCAAGCGGCACCCTTAAACAAGCCTTGTGCGTCCAGCTCACCACCTTATCTAATCAACTTTCAGTAGACAAAAAAGTCCGCTGGGAACTGACCTTGAGATACTGGAAAATCCAGCGGGCGCTATTTGTCAGCCTTAACCCGAAGCGCGATCGCACCGTACTGGAAAACCGTCTTTTACAGGAAAGCGATCGCCTTCCGACCAGTTGTTACACTGAGATTGAGATTTAAATTGGGTCAAAGCCATGACGATTGAGAATTCTGTCATCCAGAATGCCATCCCAGAGCAAACCATCCAAGAGACTGCTTTGGAGTCATTGAGGGCTGCGCGGACACTGCAAAAAATGCGTCGCTCTCATGGTGTCAACCGAGTTGACCTAATTGTTGACGACGTAGAGGGTGACTGGCTAGAGCAATGGGGCGAAGAAGAGGCCGTAGGCTCAAAGGCAACACCGGAACAACCCCAGTGAATGGGCTAACCACAGCCGTCAGACTTAGATTGAGATAAACTTTGAGATAAAAAATTTTGAGATAAAGATTGAGATAGCCTGTAAGTCTTTTCATATAAGGTTTATAAAGTTACTGTATGGCTGATTTGTAATCAGCCGGTCGCAAGTTCGAGTCTTGTCACCAGCTTTTAAGAAGAGCAAGCGTTTCACAGTCCAGAAAAGGCTTCTGGACTTCTTTTTATTCTGCATCACCGTCTACTGAAACCCGTCACGTTCAGCTCCGTTTCGACAGACCGATCTGCTTTAGTAAACGCGGCAGCGAAACGGCAGAATCAGGACGGGTCAAAATGCCTTGAGTGGGACTAAACAGCAGCGCAAAGATAAATAGCGAAGAAGACACCAACACGATCGCAGGGCCAGAGGGCAGGTTTTGGTAATAGCTAATGTAGACGCCCGAAATACTGGCAAACACCCCAATGATTGCCCCCACCCCCATCATCTGATGCAGCTCTTTCACGAGGAGATAAGCCGTCAGCGCAGGACCGACCAAGAGCGCAATTACCAAAATAACGCCTACGGCCTGCATACTGGCGATAATGGTGAGCGTCACGGCGGCGGTAAAGCCAAAGTGAATAGCGTTGACGGGCAAACCCGTGGCCTGTGCGCCTGTGGGGTCAAAGGTATAAAACAGCAGCTCTTTATAAAACAGCTTCACGATTGCCAAAATGAGGGCGGCAATGATGAGGGTTCTGTAGATGTCGTGGGGTGTCACCCCCAAAATATCGCCGAACAAAAAGCTGTCGAGGTCGATTTTGTTTTTGAGGGTGGTAATGAGCGTGATGCCTAGGGCAAAGAAGCTCGAAAAAGTGAGTGCCATTGCCGCATCGACCTTGACCCGTGACTGCGATCGAATCCAGGCGACAAAAAAGGTGCTGAGAATGCCCGATGCAAAGGCCCCAATTAAGATATCTATGCCTAGAAAAAACGAAATGGAAAGACCAGGCAGTACGCAGTGGGCAATCACATCCCCCAACAGCGCCATTCGCTGCACAATTAGGTAGCTGCCCACCACCGGACACAGAATGCCCACCAGGATGCTGATGGCGATCGCATTCCGCATAAATTCATAGTGCAGCGGGTCTAGTAGCATACTCAACATAGGCACATCAGCATGGGCTAACAAAAAAGGTTGGTATCTAGGGTTGCGTGGGGCGTGGTTTGCAGAGAAGCACCATAGGCTTGATGGAGATTTTCAGGGGTCATCACCTGCTGAGGAGATCCATCGGCAATGAGGCGCTGGTTGAGCAGCAGCAGTCGATCAAGGTGGGTGAGGGTTTGCCCCCAATCGTGGCTGCTGACCAGCATAATTTTGCCTTGAGATCGCAGCTCATCAAAAATATCGAGAATAATGCCTTCGGTTGTTTTATCAATGCCTGTGAACGGCTCGTCAAAGAGCAATACTTCAGCCTGCTGCGCCAACGCCCGCGCGAGAAACACGCGCTGCTGCTGACCGCCCGATAGCTCCCCAATCCGCCGATCTTTGAGGTTTAAAATATCGACCCGTTCTAAGGCCGCTGTGACGATCTCTTTGGCTGCGCGCCTTGGACTGCGGAACCAGCCTAAACTGCGAGTCCGTGCCATCATGACCACATTCCAGACCGTGATGGGGTAGTCCCAATCCACCTGCGATCGCTGGGGCACATAGGCCACACGCTCTAACTGCTGGTGTAGTGGACAGGTACAGTAAGAAACCGCGCCGCTGGATCTGGGGATTAAACCCAACATCGCTTTCAGCATCGTACTTTTACCCGCGCCGTTGGGGCCAATAACGCCCACGAGCTGCCCTGGATTAATCCTAAAACTTACCTGATCTAACCCGAGTACGCCTCGATAGTTGACAGCTAAGTGATCGACCTCTAACATGAATAACTTAAATGAGAACGATTTTCATTGTTATTACTATAGCGCACTTTAAGATGGTCAAAAGTCAGTGGTATAAAGCGGCTGTAGCGGTTAGTATTGTTGGGTTTTTGGGGGCTTGCAATTCGTCTACACCGATAGCTCAAAATGGCAGCACCCAGACGGTTGTCGCCATTCATTCAATGCCAAAAGTGGTTGCAACCACCACTATCATCTGCGACATGGCAGCCCAAGTTGCGGCAAACACCATTGACCTAATCTGCCCGATTAAGCCTGCCTCTGACCCCCATATTTACGAACCCACTCCTGAAGATCGCAAGGCGATTGAGGAAGCCAAGCTGGTGCTATACGGCGGCTATAACTTTGAGCCAAGCCTGATCAAAATTATCAAGGCGACTTCTAACGCAGCGCCCAAGATTGCCGTGGATGAAGTGGCGGTGCCAAATCCGCAAACCTTTAAAGAGGACGGCAAAACCGAAACCGACCCTCACGTTTGGCACAATGCCCAAAACGGCATTCGCATGATAGAGGCGATTCAAAGTAATGTAGCAAAAGTCGCGCCTGAAAACGCCGCGCTTTACGCCAAAAATGCTCAGGTGATGACGAGAGAAATTGCCCAAATCGACACCTGGATTAAGGCTCAGGTGGCAACCATCCCCGCAGCCTCTCGCAAGCTGGTGACAACCCATGATGCGCTGGGGTATTTTTCTAAAACCTATAATATTCCATTAGAAGGGGCTTTGGGGGGCATTAGCACCGATGAAAAACCCACGGCTAGCCGAGTGGCTGAGCTGGTCAAAATAATTCGAGCCACTCAGGTGCCAACCATTTTTGCGGAGTTAACCATTAACCCTAAGTTAATTGAGACGGTTGCAAAGGATGCAAATGTAAAAGTCTCTGACCGAGAACTTTTTACAGATGGATTGGGAGCGCTAGGGAGTGAAGGCGCAACTTACCAAAAAATGCTGATCTCTAATACTCAGGCTGTTGTGGAAGGGTTAGGTGGAAAATACTCGGCTTTTCGGAGTAAGTAGTGGCGATCGCCACTACTTACTCTCAAAAGCCGAGTGCTGTACTTGCTGACATCACCTGTAATGCACTCAAGACTTGAGCCTCCCATTCGCTTGGGCCGATGGGGCACACTCTCGACAAAAAAATGGATAGTCGCCGTCTGGTTGTGCTGCCAGAAGTGCGTGATGCTAAAGCATACTTTCTAGACCTTGTTTCTGGACAAGGTGTAGGAGTTTGAGAGCAGTGCCTGCGGGACGCTTCTGCTCAATCTCCCACTTTTGCACCGTTGATAAGCTTGTATTTAACACAGCTGCAAAACCGCTTGACTCACCTTTGAAGCTTCTCGAATCTGCCTAATTTGCTCAGGCTCTAGTGGTGGAACCGGAGGCAAACACATCCGGTCGAACTCGCGCATCGTGACCTGATCCATTACGCCAGACTTATACAATTCTGAGGCGGTTTCGTGAACAGCCTCAAGAATCGGTGGTTTAGTCTTCTGCATCGCAAATTACCTCTATCAGTTCGCCTGCATTTTTAGCCTTTTCAACTACCTCTGGAGTTAGAGCCAGAAGCTCCGAAGCCAATTTCTTCAACGCTTCTTCATCCTTGTCAATGTTGCTCCGCTCGTTCTTAAAAAAGCCGTACACGAAAATCCAGCGGTTTCTTTTATTGGCCGCGATCAGAGTGCGGAAGCTACCTCGCTTTTGTTGCCCAGGCTGCGCAATCCGTTTTCTAATCAGACCGCCGCCCAGATCGGCTTCGTAAAGCCCCTTAGACATCTCACGCATCGCGTCACAAAGACTAGAACTAGCGTCATTGAGACCCTGTTTTCGTCCCCAGCGGACGGATCAAGGTGATCGCACTGGCTACACCATCTTCAACGGCTCAGGTCGCTCTAAGATGCCCGTAAATGTGAGACGTTCATAGGATTGCGATCGCAATGGCTTGATATGTGTCCCAGTTGATTTTTTGAATTGAGCAGATAGGGCAAAATGCTATGCCATAGGCATTCACCCAGGTTCTGCTGCATGTTAACGCTCAATACCTACTGCGCCATTGACAATATATCGGCGACCACCGCACTCCAGCAATTAAAAGCGGGCAATGAGCGCTATCGGCTTGACCACGCAGAACACCCCCACGAGGGCGCGCAGCGGCGGGTTGACTTGTCTGGCGCCCAGCATCCGTTTGCGGTGGTGTTGGGCTGCGGAGATTCCCGTGTGGTGCCAGAGCTGATTTTTGACCAGGGCGTTGGCGATTTGTTTGTGCTGAGAATTGCGGGTAGCGTTGCTGATGATGCCGTGATTGCCAGCATTGAGTATGCCGTCGAACATTTGGGGACACGGCTGGTGGTGGTACTGGGTCATGAGAAATGTGGGGCAGTAACAGCGGCGATCGCCCACCAGCCTGACACGGGCAAAATCAATAATCTTCTCAGCTATATCGAGCCATCCGTTAATGCTGTGCTCAATGTGTCAGGAGACCTGCTCACTAACGCGATCCGCAATCATACGCAGCGCACCGCCAAACTCATCCAAAAGGCAGAACCGATTCTTAAGCATGAGTGCCATACTGAAAATTTGCAGATTTTACCCGCCTACTATCATTTAGCGACAGGTAAGGTTGAATTTATCTAAAAAGCAAGCCTAAATGCCGGATTACTCGATTTCTTTAGGTAAGATGCTAGGTGAATAAACATAAAGTAAACTGCACCTTGCTTAAAAACTTGCCAAGCGCATCGTACATTACACAATAGCGACGTTTTTTCTGAGTCACCGATTGAGGAGATTATTATGCCCGTCATGAAACGTTGGGGCAGCATTGTATTATCTATCTGCCTCTGTGGTCTAGTGTTCTTCAGCACTGGCTGTGCGAGTAAGCCACCTTCGCCCTACGCCCAAGTTCAGCAAGAAACCACACAGCGGGGGGCACCGAAGGCCATTGCTAAAACGGCAACCCAAGGGAGCCAGTTTAATAAATATTTTCCAAAATCAGCCAATGGTTATGAGCGGGTTTATGCCCAAGAGAAAAAGGGTTTTGCTGAAGCCAAACTCAATAAAGATGGCAAAAATGTCGCCATGCTTTCTATTTCTGATACCAAGAGCCTGCCTTCTGCCGCTCAAAAATATGCCAGCAGCACTTCCGATATTTCAGGGTTTCCGGCGTTAGAGATTGGCACCACTCAAACGGGGGTCTTGGTGGGCGATCGCTATCAGGTCAAAGTCCTCTCCCGCGATCCGTCCTTTACCAAAACTGAGCGCCAAGCCTGGATTCAAAAATTTGACCTTAGCGGGCTATCGAAGCTGAGCTAGTGGCTACGTTCATTGCGTAAATAAACACCTCTGGAGTTCTTATGAGTAAGCCCATTTACGAACTAGTTGATGAACTCCCCAATGGCGGAGTAACGGTCATGGCGCTGCGATCGCTGGACTTTGTGGTTCCCGGCGCGTGGAACAACCTCATCGGCTTCAACAACACCATTACCGCCGTAACGGGCGAGTCTGATGCTGCCATGGTTCAGGCCATTGGCGAACGTGCTGTAGCGCTCTTTAACGACAAATCTCAGGGCTATCAAAATGCTTTGTGGCTTTACCAAACTGTAGATAGCGCCTCCGGTGCTTTAGGCGCGGCGGCGATGGCCAATAAGGTAGGGCAAGATATTTCCTTTCTCGGATTTTTGAAAAACCTTACGCCCAAGCCTGAGAAAGCCCAGAGTATCGATCTGTCCGTCAAGCTGGTGGTTGAGCTGGTGGCCTTCTGCCAAATCAACGGCATCCCTGGCGACAGCATTGGCGACTTCTTGGCGGCACTGGGCGACTACGGTGGCGAGTCTCTGATGCGGATGGCGGCGCTGGTTTGCTTTGATGGGCTAGTGCCGCTAGGGCCTGATTTTGCCCTCAAGGGTCTATCTGCCCTGCAAAATATGCAGCCCAAGGAGTTAGAGGAGAACAGCACGTTTAAGGGCGTGCGATCGCTGATTCCAGGCGGAGATGCTGCCGGACAGCTTTCGTTTATCACCAGCAGCGTTGACTCTGTGAAAGGGTGGATGACCGACTTTGTCGACTCCCGTGGGTTAACGCCAGAAAGCGTGGTCGATAATCTGACGAAGTTTGTGGAAGTCTCTAAAGATAAGCTCGATTATTTGGGCGCATTTCTGGATATGACCACAAACTACTACACCCATACTGGCACTCAAACCCTTGCTAGACGGCTCATTGAACGCGCTGTAGCAGAGCTTTAGCTGAGGTTGCGTGTACACGTAAGTCTTAAAGTTTCCTTTCTGTAAAGGTTTTACCATAGGCCGATTCATCAATTCCCTCTGAGGAGGGGCAGGGGTGGGTTAGTCATGGTGCTACTGACTAACCCACCCCGCCCTACGGGCACCCCTCCCAGGAGGGGATTTTCTTGGACTTGTGCATACACCATAGTTCTACAAAGTGATTGCCCTAAACCCACCACAGTTTTGCTCAAGCAGTTTTGCTCAAGCAGTTTTGCCAGAAGAAATAATTTCCGGCGCAAAAGAGAGCGGCTCCCGCGAAAAAATGGGCGCTCTTGGCGTGTGGAGAAGATACACTATCCGATCATCTGGCTGCCATGCTTCATCTGCCTTGGCAAATCGCAAATAATCTTGGCGAATCACAAGTACGGGGATGAGCTTGCCAATTTTAGAGAGCGCAACCAAATGCACACACTGCCGCTGAAATTGCTCAGCATCTTCATCTAAAACTGCTTCGCCTATTTTGACCTCCTTCTCCGTAATGTACTGATTCCAGTCTTTGACAGAGACTTGCAGCGAAAACGCCTGCATAACTGCGGTAAGGGCAATCTTTTCGGTGGGTACCGTCAGGGGTGAATCAATCGGGACTTCAGGCAACGCCGCCAACACCCTTGGGGGACGAAACTCCTCTAAGACGCGCTGTGCTAAAACAGCATTGACTTCGGGGTTGCTTGTAACCGTCAGAAATGAGCCGACTTTCGCCACTCCAGCTTCACTCAACGCTGCCATATCTAACGCACTGGTGAGGCGTACCGAAAGGTTCTCGGCTTGCGCTTGGGCGCAGTAGTCAGGGTTTGCATCAATCATGACCACAGACTCGCCGCGATCTTGAATCAGGTGCGCCACCATTCGCCCTAGGGGGTTGCAGCCCACAATCATTGCGCCTGTGGCTTCGGTGGCCTGTACCTTGAGCAAACCTGCCACCCATCGTGCCGTTAAGCCTTGCAAAAACACGGTCAAAATAATGGTCAAAAACACTAGGGCTTTAATGGAATCACCGCCATTAATGCCTGCTTTAGTAAGGGCGATCGAAAACAACGACGCAACAGATGCCGCCACAATGCCACGCGGGGCAACCCAGGCCAAAAACGTTTTCTGCCGCCAGTTTAAGTCGCTATTCCAGGTGGATGCCAATACATTGAGGGGTCGCACAATGAGCATTAAGCCTAAAACTGCCAATAGCCCAGGCCATCCCAAGGCAAAGACCCCAGCAATGGATAAGTCCGCAGACAGCAAAATAAACAGTACCGAGACGGCAAGCACGCTAAGTTGATTTTTAAACCGCCGCAGTAATCGCTCTTCGGGGAGTGCTGCCGAGCGCACCATCACACCCATTACCACGGCAGTCATTAAGCCAGATTCACTGATAATGACTTGGGATAACCCAAAAAATCCCCATAGGGTGGCTAAAACGGTGAGGTTTTTAAGATCTTCAGATAAAAATCGGGCTTGCTTAAGCACAAAACTGAGCAGCCAGCCGCCGCTAATGCCAATGAGACTTCCTAGCCCGAGCCGTGATGCCAACCCGCCAATGACCATGACCGGATCGGCGTTGCCCCGCACCACAATGTTTAAGACCACGACTGCCAAAATAGCCCCAATGGGATCAATCAAAACCCCTTCACTTTCTAGAAGCGTGGCAATTTGTCGTTCTGCACCTACCTGCTGCAAGAGCGGCGCAACAACCGTAGGGCCTGTCACCACCACCAGTGAAGCGTAGATAAACGCAATCGGCCACGGGAACTCTGCAAGCCAGTGTGCTGCGGCGCTGCCGCCCAAAAGGGTAATTAAGCTGCCTAGTAGCACCAAATTTCTGAGGCTACCGGAAACTTCTTTGATTTCTCGAAAGGTGAGATTAAGGCCGCCCTCAAATAAAATAATGGCAACGGATAAAGACACAATGACTTCTAGCCCTTGACCTAGCAGATGCGGGTCAAGAATACCCAAGGTACTGGGACCTAGCGCAATGCCAAACATCAGCAGAAACACGATGCTAGGAACTTTGAGATAGGCTGCAATGACTTGGGCAGTGATGCCTGCCACCACCGTTATCACCATCAGCAGCGTTAGTTCAAGGTTGCCTTCCATTACCACCGCGTTTACGTTGCTGTGTCGATTGTAGTGGAGTGCTGTAGTGAATCGAGTCGCGCAATTGCTTGAAACGGCATCAGTGTTGCCTTAACACGTATGATCCTGAGAAGATATAGAATCTTGTGCTAGGTATGCGATTCTATTAAATTCCAAATTTTCAACCAGTGAATTTAATCCGGTTGCCAGCAGTGGATATTGGTCTTCAATATCTTTGAGCAATGCTAAAATGACCGATTCCTCTAGTTCAAGGGCAGCGTGGGACAAGGCCATTAGCCATTCGTTTGACTGTTCGCAGAGATATAGTTCAATCGGGTCTGACATTGGGCTTAAAATGGGCTTGGTGTCATAGATCGCATTATTTGTGGTTGGGAGGTCATAGAGGTACTGCACTCCAAGCAGTTCAGACATCTTCTCAAACAGCATTTTTTCTTGAAAAGGCTTGAGCATAAAATCATCACATCCTGCCTGGCTTGCTTCTGCTCGCGTCTCGTCAAAAACGCTGGCGGTTAAGGCAATAATGACGGTTTTAGTGATAGGCGAAAACGCGTTGGCACTCGGCAGATGTAGCCCATTAAAAATCCCTTTAGCCACTTCACCGTCCTCGTTGGGTCGATCTCGAAGAGACTCAAAATGCCGGATCTGTCGCGTTGCATCACACCCATTTAAAATGGGCATGTGCCAATCCATCCAGATCAAATGGGGGCACCAAGTACACCACTGGGCGATCGCCTCCATACCATTGGCAACCACCCTCACATCAAAGCCAACAGAACCCAGCAATCTCAGCATAAGCTGACGATTCTCTGGGTGATCTTCCACCACTAAAATTCGATAGGTGGACTGATCCGCCGCTAAAGACACAATTCGACGATCGGGGAGTAGCGGCGTTTCGACGGGCTGAGCATCGCCGACCGGAATTGAAAACATAACCTTCGTGCCACGATCTCTGTCGCTTAAAACTTTAATATCACCACCCATCAAAGAGATAAACTTACGGCTAATCGTCAGACCTAAACCCGTCCCTTCCGTAGACTGCCGCCCAGATTCAGTTTGGACAAAGGCATCAAAAACGGTCTCTAGTTCCGCAGCGTCTATTCCAGATCCGGTATCCTCAACTTCAAAATCAAGCCATATCGCACTGACATCGGCATCTAAGGGAATGCTGTCCTCATTGACCTGAATTCGCAGCGTTACATCGCCCTGTTCTGTAAATTTAATCGCATTACCAACTAGATTCATGAGGATCTGCGACAGTTTACTTTCGTCAGTATTCACATAGCGTGGTACAGAAGCTTCACACTCTATATTTAGCGCCAACCCTTTCCCCTGAAGCTTGAAGCTAAAAATTTCCTTCAGGTTTTCAATAAGTCCGTAGAGATCAAAATCTTTGAGATTAATACATTGCTGACCCGATTCAATTTTTGACATCTCCAAAACATCATTAATTAAATTGAGCAGATGTGCGCCACTTCGATTAATAATGTCGAGGGTATCTCGCTGATCTGACGTTGAGTTATGATCTCGACTCATCAGTTGCGTAAAGCCTAAAATGGTGTTGAGCGGTGTTCTTAATTCGTGGCTCATGTTTGCCAAAAAGGTGCTTTTGGCTTGGTTTGCTTCGTCTGCTATCTTTTTTGCTTGGGTGAGTTGTTTTAAAAGAGATGCCTGCTGAAGCGCAACTCCCAATTGTTCACTCACCTGCTCTAATAGCCTTAACTCTCTAGGCTGCCAGTCCCTTGGGCCTGAATTTTGGTATGCACCCATTAGCCCCCATAGCGTCTCCCCAATAAAAATAGGCAAAATGATAGACGCACGAATCTGAAATGCTTCTAATTTCTTTAAATGGCATTCTGAATAATGGGATGCATAGATATCTGGTGTAACGACAGATTCTAGATTCTGAAATCGCCCCCCTTCGTTGTCTTTCAGACAGGCATCTGTCCAAGCTGTATTGTGGCCTGCTGTCACCAGCGGTATCCATTGTGCGTCAACTGACTCATGGATAAACTCACCGCTCCAATCTGAAGCGAATTGATACACGGCTACGCGATCGCAGTGTAAAATCTCTTTAATTTCTTGGGTTGTAATTTTAAAGATTTGGTCTACATCTAAACTACGATGCATTCGTCGAATAACATAAGAAACCGAGCGTTCTTGCTGTGCGACCAGAGAAAGCTCTGCTTTTTGAATTTTTACTTCTTCTAATAGTTGTTGTAGCTCTAGAGATCGTAATTTTGTTTCAATTAGTCGTTCTGCCTGCTGAATTGGAACCTCTAGTGCACGCGCAACCCGAGACAGTATTTCAATTTCTGTAAGTAGCCATTGCCGCACAGATGAGCATTGCTGAACGAAGATCAGACCCCAAAGATGATTCTCTAGAAAGAGTGGAATAATAATGCAGGCATTGATGTTAAGCAATTCTAATGATTGGCGATGATCGGATTTTATATCCCAAATTTTGATGTCTGAAATAATGAGAACTTGACCATTTTGATATGCATCAATATGAGAATTGCCAAAACAGTTCAGAAAACATTTTGAAGCAGTCAGCTCATCACTATTTTTTATTTCTAAGATAGAACCAAAAGCTGGAGCTTTATCCTCCACAACAAAGCATCCCTCATTTATCTGAGAATCAGAAGAAAACTGAAAAAAGGCAACTCGATCTGCCTTCAGAATCTGCCGTATTTCTGAGGCTGAAGTTTTTAGCAGCGTTTCTAAATCTGCCGCTTGAGCAATACTGCCCATAATTTGAAGCAGCATGCGCTCTCGCACTAACAGTTGTGCTTGTAGATCTTTTTGACGCTGTAATTCTATGAGTGCATTTTGGAACAAGATCTCTTCGCTATCTCCAGTTACTTCTGTGCGAGCAGTTGTTCTGGAAACAAATTTTGGAAACATTTTGCGATCGATTAATTCCATACGTCTCTTAAGTTTTATTGATTCAGCACTTCAGAGCTGATTTTTTATATCTAGCGGCATTAGTCTCAATTTGAATGATCAATTTTGTGCGCTACGTGAATGAATGCAACTAAGAAGCTAAATTGTCGTAAACATTCTGCCCTATTGTTCCCCATTCCTTTGAAGGAGGTGACTTCTTAGCATAACTTTCCGTTCTGGGCAAAGAAATAGGCTTGCCGCAGGATGCCCTAGCCTGCCTTAATGCTTTGTGTGTATGGTGAGGTATGGCATCCTATCGCGATATTGTTCAGTACTTTCGGCGCTATTGGGCAATCGCTGCCCTCAGCATTGCTGCATCTAGTTTGTTTGAGATGCTAGATCTGCTGGTACCTTACGGCATTGGTCAAATCCTCAATGTGATGTCAAAGCAGCCCCTTGATGCACCGCTATTGGGGTTAATTGGGGCGATCGCCCCTCTCTTCAATCAGCCTGTCATCACGCCTTCTTTTTCTTTGGCGGTAATTCTGGGCATCATTTTTGTGGTCTCTGTTGTGCGGGCGCCCATCCAGCCGTGGATTGGCGGTTGGTTCCACTGGGCCATTCCGCTCCGGGCGCGGCGAGACGCGACCGAAAAAGTTTTGGGCAAAATTTTGACCCTGCCTCTCTCCTTTTATGACGAAAATAATCCAGGTCGCATTGCAGGGCGAGTGGCACGGGGGCTGACAAACCACACTTGGTCTTATCCAGAGCTGGCGGGGCAGTTTATCCCCAAGCTTGCGCGCGTTTTGGGCATTTTTGGGGTGATTTGTCTGCTGGAATGGCGGATTGCGATCGCATTTCTCCTGTCTTTTCTCGTTATTTTCGGCCTTAGCCTGCGGGGGCTGCGCTACATCATCAAGCGCGAAGCGATGCTCGACGAGTACATGGAAAGTACCGAAAGCCGCACCTCAGAAATTATCACCAACATTAAAACCGTCAAAGCCTTTGCCACAGAGGCTGCCGAACTCAACCGTCAGCGCCAGCGTCTAGACCGAGAGCTAACGATGGTGCTGTACCGCATCCATCGTGGCTATGTGCGGCTCAACACGCTTCAAAAAACGATGGTGCAAAGCTGCGTATTTGGCGTGCTGATCCTAACGCTGATGGCAACCCTGCGGGGAGAACTCTCCTTAGGGCATTTTGTAACGCTCTTTACCTTGTCTAGCATGGCCTACGCTGAGCTAGAGCCATTGAGCATTCTGTCTGAGTTCTTTGCCCGACGCTATGCTTCCATGCTGCGCTTCCATGAGCTGATGCAGCACCCCATTGGTACCGATGCGGTGAACCTAGATGCGTCAACGCAACCTTCGACGGCGCTTCGGTTTGACGGAAAAGTCGATTTCAAAAACCTGAGCTTTGGCTATGGCCCTGAGCGACTAGTGCTCCAAAACATCAACCTTCTGATTGAGCCATGCCAAACTGTTGCTCTGGTTGGTCGCTCCGGCTCTGGAAAGTCAACGCTGGTCAAGCTGCTGTTTCGCTACTTTGAACCCACCAGCGGCCAACTTCTAATAGATGGAATAGATGTGCGATCGCTGGATGTAAAGCAATATCGCTCTCGCCTCGCCATTGTGCATCAAGAGGTGGACATGTTTAACGGCTCTATCTTAGATAACTTGGTATACGGCAACCCAAGCGCTAGCCTAACGGAGGTTGAGGCTGCCTGTAAGATGGCACGAGTGGATGAATTTATAGGAGAATTGCCCAACGGTTACGCCACCGTGGTTGGGGAGCGGGGCGTTCGTCTATCTGGCGGTCAGCGGCAGCGGTTGGGGATTGCCCGTGCTCTAATTGTTAACCCCGATATTTTGGTGTTTGATGAGGCCACGTCTAGCCTAGACTACGAATCTGAGCGCGCCATTCAGTTGGCGATGCAGTCGATTTTAGGGACGCGCACGACTCTGATTATTGCCCACCGTCTGAGTACGGTGAGAGATGCGGACAAAATTGTGGTGCTAGAGCAGGGGCGCATTATTGAGGTGGGTTCCCACACTGAGTTACTTGCACAGGGAGGATTTTATGCCAGACTCCATGAGCTGCAAGATTCTAGCGTTTTGGTGCCCTAGGGTAGGTGTCTCGTCACGATGAAACGCGATGAGTGTCGCTGATGTTGAATCTGTGGTAAAAAAGCGATCGCCCCATCAGATGCAATCTGAAGTAGAGTGATCGCTTCTCAACGGTCAATTGTTACAATTCGTCAGTCTTAGGTTTAGTAGCGACGTCCGCCACCGCCGCCGCCACCAAAGCTGCCGCCGCCAGCGCCTCGGTTATCTTCACGGGGCTTAGCCTTATTGACTTTCAGGCTGCGACCCATCCATTCAGCGCCATCGAGTTCGGCGATCGCTTTTTCTTCTTCAGCGTCGCTACCCATTTCAACAAATGCGAATCCACGCAGCCGACCTGTTTCTCGGTCAGTGGGTAGTTTGACAGATTTGACAGTCCCATATTCAGCAAAGGCGCTGGTGAGATCCTCTTGGGTAACGTCATAGGAGAGGTTACCAGCGTAAATAGACATATTATAAAAAGTCCAAGATGAGTAATGCTCCACCATTCTAACCTAGGTCAAAGATGGGCTTAACAAACCCTAGCCCAGTCGATTTTTGAGCCAGAGCCGGAATAGAGGAAGCCAAAATCAAGAATATGGGTAATGCAGGGCGCAATGGGGGCGAGTATTACACGCCACGTCCGTTGATTCGCGCCATGATTGCGGTGCTGAAGCCGAAGATTGGCGATCGCATTTATGACGGTGCCTGCGGTTCGGCAGGTTTTTTGTGCGAGAGCTATGACTATTTGCGCCATGGCTTCGACTCCGCTCAGCCAAATGAGCTGACGACGAAGCAGTTGCATCAGCTACAGACGGAAACTTTTACGGGGAAGGAGAAAAAGAGTCTGGCCTATGTGATTGCGATCATGAATATGATTTTGCATGGGATTGATGCGCCGAATATTATCCACACCAATACGCTGACGGAGAATCTGAGCGACATTGAGGACAAGAATCGGTTTGATGTAATTTTGGCGAATCCGCCGTTTGGAGGGAAGGAGCGCAAGGAGGTGCAGCAGAATTTCCCGATTAAGACGGGGGAGACAGCGTTTTTGTTTTTGCAGCATTTTATTAAGATTTTGCGGCGCGGTGGCAGGGCTGCGGTGGTGATTAAGAATACGTTTTTGTCGAATTCGGATAATGCTTCGCGGGCGCTACGGCAGGAGCTTTTGAAGAGCTGCGACTTGCACACGATTCTGGATTGTCCGAGTGGGACGTTTATTGGGGCTGGGGTTAAGACGGTGGTGCTGTTTTTTGATAAACCTGACTCCTCCGGCGGCGTTCCCTTCGACTTCGCTCAGGGAACTAACACTCGGACTCAGAAGATTTGGTATTACCAGCTTGATCCAGGGCGGAATATGGGGAAGACTAATTCCCTCAATGATGATGATCTGCGGGAGTTTGTGGCGCTTCAGGCGACGTTTGCGGAGTCGGAGAAGTCTTGGCTGGTAGATGTGTCGGATGTTGACCCAGAGACGTTCGATCTGTCGGTGAAGAATCCGAATAAGGCTGAGGAAGCGCCGTTACGGGATCCGCTGGAAATTTTAGAGGCGATCGCGCTTCTAGATGCGGAGAGTGCGGAGATTTTGGCTGGGATTGGGGGGATGTTATGAGGGGGCGGACATTTCTGGATCAGTTGGTTGCGTCGCTGGCTTCGGCTCCGCTCAGCCACCTATATTTTGAGGGATGGAGAGTGCAATCATGGTTGGTCGCTGAGCGGAGTCGAAGCGAAAACCATCCGAAATGTCAATCCACTTGATGTTGGCTATAGTTCTGAGTTGATTAGCTGCGTCGCTGGCTTCGGCTTCCTTCGACAAGCTCAGGACAAGTCGCTCAGCCGGCTATATTTGACTAGTTAGCTCAACAACAGTGCAAAAAAGCGTGGTCGCTGAGCGAAGTCGAAGCGAAAACCCATCCGAAATGTCAATCATGGCTTACATGTACATTCTGGAATGTTGTGATGAATCCTTTTACACAGGCAGCACCAATAACTTGCCGCGCCGTTTGTGGCAACATCAAAACGGGATGGGGGCGAACCATACGGCAAAACGACTGCCTGTGAAGTTGGTCTATGCAGAGGAGTTTGAGCATGTGGCGGATGCCTTTTACCGCGAAAAGCAGGTGCAGGGCTAGAGTCGGGCAAAGAAAATGGCTCTGATTCAAGGCGATCAGGATAAACTGCATGTCTTGGCGGAGTGTCAGAATGAGTCGCATTATCGGAGAACTGATGTGAGTGAAATGAATCTCCAGGACTATACCCATTTTTTCGACGAGATTAAGGGACGGATCCACGATTACCAGCTTCGGACAATGGTTAATAATGTCCGTGAGTTTTTGTCTGAGTGTGGTAGTACATTTGCCTTCGTTGAGAATCGCAACCAATATCAGCTAGAAATCGGTGGTCAGGAATATTTTATCGATCTGCTGCTGTTTCATCGTCGTTTACGCTGTCTGGTGGCGATCGAGTTAAAAATTGGCGATTTTAAGCCGGAACATAAGGGGAAAATGGAGTTCTATTTAGAAGCCCTGGATTGTCAGGAACGGATGGAGGGCGAGAATCCGCCGATTGGGATGATTATTTGTCGCTCTAAAAATAAGACAGTGGTGGAGTATGCGATAAGGACGGCGGTGCGTCCAATTGGGGTGGCGACCTATACGATTGTGCCGCAGTTGCCAGATGCGTATCGGGAGGAGTTGCCTAGTCCTGAGGCGATCGCAGAACGGTTACGGCTTTGGGATAGACGGGAGGTTGAAGATGAGTGAATTAAAAATTGGGAAATGTTGCAATCATTGTTCTACATTTTGGAATCGGTTGGCTGCGTCGCTGGCTTCGACTTCGCTCAGCCAGCTATATCTTGATCGGTGGACAGTGCAATCAAGGTTGCTCGCTGAGCGGAGCCGAAGCGATAACCCAGACCAAATGTCAATCCACTTGGTTTTAGCGACACTTCTGAATCGGTTGGCTGCGCTGCTGGCTTGGACTCCGCTCAGCCAGCTATATCTTGATCGGTGGACAGTGCAATCAAGGTTGCTCGCTGAGCGAAGCCGAAGCGAAAACCCAGCCCAGATGTCAATCATGGCTTACATATACAGTCTGAAACGTTGTGATATTTTCTCCTTGAGGGCAATACAAAGAATTTGCCACATTGTTTGTATCGCGCTTCTGGATGCGGAGAGTGCGGAGATTTTAGCTGGGATTGGAGGGATATTTTGATCAAAGACTGGCTAAAAGCAACGCTAGAAGATCTTTGCATTATTGGCGATGGCAATCACTCGTCAAAATATCCGAAGAAATCTGAAATGGTTTTAGATGGAATTCCTTTTATCCGAAGTACAAATCTCATAGATGGAAAAATTTCTAATGAAGATATTCTTTATATCTCTGAAGAAAAACATCAAAAATTAAAAAAAGGACATTTAACAATAGGTGATGTCTTATTCACAAATCGTGGCGAAATAGGCAAGGTTGCAATTGTAGATAAAGTATTTGATGGAGCAAATTTAAACTCACAGATAGCATGGCTTCGGTGTAGGGAAGAGTTATTTCCAAAATATCTTTTTTACTTTTTGCAATCCGATCAAATGCTAAGACATTTTTCTCGATCTAAATCTGGTGCAGCTCTTCAACAGTTTACGATCAGAATGATTAAAGAAGTAATTGTCTCATACCCGCCACTTCTAGAACAAAAGCGGATTGTGGCGATTTTGGATGAGGTGTTTGAGGGGATTGATAGGGCGATCGCCAACACCGAAAAGAACCTCACCAACGCCCGCGAACTCTTTGAAAGCTATCTAAACGAAATCTTCACCCAGAAAGGCGATGGGTGGGTAGAGAAAAGATTAAGTGAAATCGGTGGCAAAATCTCTACTGGCCCATTCGGATCGATTTTGCATAAATCTGACTACGTTGTCGACGGTATTCCAATCGTCAATCCAGCAAATATTGAAGGCGATGAAATTATTCCAAATTTCAATAAAACTATTGATCAAGATATGGCTAAAAAATTGCAGTCTTATATCCTAAAGAAAGATGATGTCGTAGTGGGTAGAAGAGGAGAGATTGGAAGGTGTGCCGTTGTAAGAGAAGAACAATCTGGCTGGCTATGCGGAAGTGGATCTTTCTTCATTAAACCTTTTGAAAATGTTGATTCAGTATTTCTTGCTCACTTGATTAGATCGGCAACATATAGGAATAAATTGGAGGCACTTTCTACTGGGGCAACAATGCTGAATCTGAGCAATCAATCACTTTCAGATCTTATTATTGGTCTAAGTACAGGACAAAAATTGAAGGGATAGTCGAAAGTCATCCTCATTGATAGGAGAAGGATTGAGAACAATCTGTCGAATATAGTCAAACCCTAAGCGAAATAGACTCTTTGCGCGTCTTCCATGCTTTTTGAGCACAAT
>JANNDV010000049.1:0-38738 GCA_031387975.1 Acaryochloridaceae cyanobacterium OTE_75_metabat_521
GAGGATTTTGCTGGGTTTCAGACAGCCATCTCCAACTGTATTGAGAATGCTCACATTACCCATAAAAAAGAACTGAAATCGTTACTCACTCTACGTTTTCAGTCTCTTAAGAAAGCTCAGTTAATAACCGTCTGAAGTATAGCAGCGGAGCGCGTTAAACAGGGGCACGAAGTCGGATTAGGTCTGGGTGCTGATATTGTGGATTTCAGTGCTAAGGAAGCCATTCAGCTTAAAAATGTAACATCTCTTGATGAAGGAGGTGTTTTGAATAATCTTCAAAAAGCAGGTGAACAACTTAAAGGGTCTCATGGAGAATTGGTTCCTAAAGGTGCCGATGGCAAGCGTTTTCAGCGCACGGCTGAGATCATCATCGATAACCCTGAAAATCCGCTCTACAACAAAACACCGAATCAATTGCTCAAAAAGCTTCAAAAGAAATTTGAGGGTAATAATGCTCTGCAAGACCATGTTGACCTAGTGAGAATTCGCGCTGGAGATAAGGTCTATGAGTTCGGTATTAGTCGTTCCAAGAATGGAGAGTTTCAATTTATCAATGCTCCTTCACCCAAAAAGCTGTCAGAACTCCCGCAATCCAACTCTACAGAAATGGCCTCTGAAAACCAATCTGAAGGGACTATGGGGACTATTCAAGTTGCTAGTCAGCCGCCTCAAGAATTACAAAATCATCCAGAGATAGGCTAAGAGAGATGGAAATGGGTATTAATTATTGGACTGTTCAAGAAAAGTACGAAATTTCTCGATGGTATGCAAGCTTTCCTCAGGGTCAAATGTCTGACCCGTGGGAAGCGCTGCCTTTTTTACAGAAGGTTTTAAAGGCTGCTGAACGGGAAGAAGTCTATCGAGTCAAGTATGCCCCTTGGAGAAGTGGCGATCTTGGCTTAAAGCTGGATTTAGAATATCGTGCCTACCCTGACGGGCCAAGTTATGGAGAGTATATCGAGCAGGTCTTGAATGAAACAGACAAGCTGATATTTTTTAATCAACTTAGTGCAAGTCCCGGCCTTTTGCCAGAATATCGAATCATTGCACCTGCGCGGTTGAGCTATTACGACTTAGATGGAGAACTAATTGATAAAGAAGTTGAAGATGTAGGGGAACTTCTGCGACAAGTAAGACCCCTCGAATATGACCTACCTGATGATTGGAGAGAGTTGACGGAAGAACAGCTTTTTTATGCAAAAAAAAGGATTAATAGCTATAAACCACAAGGCAGTGCTATCTTCTTCTACGGCAATCTTTCGACTGGGAAAAGCTCAGATGATATTGGCGCACACCTATCTATAGAACTTTACACTGATATCTGGTTTCCAGAAGTCGGCGGTTACTTAGAAGACCAAGACACGCCCTATGGGCACCGCATATTTTACGACAACCGTGAACTTGCCTTACGCCATACCCCTCGACTGAATCGATTTCTGACAGGTGTCCGAGACTTAACGTTGGAGTTTGGCGGCACATGGAGTGTAGATCGAGATCCTGAAAGTAACGACCGATATGACCTCATGCACGACGAAAATGGTATTAACCTGGACATCTGACGGCTTAAGGGACTTCCAAAGAAAAAACCATGCCAGCTTAACGGTATAAAATCAGAGTCGTCCAAGTATTGGTGATGAGAGATTGGAATTAACAGAGAGCCTGAAAACATTACTAAAAGAGACCGCCCAAACCCTCAAGGGTCATGAACGCCGCCGATTCATGGCAAAGACCGTTGAAGAGCTGGGTCCAGGAGGTCAACGTAAGGCAGAACGAGAATTGGGATGGCACCGAGATCTGATTCGTAAAGGCCAACGAGAAATCAACAGTGGCATCATCTCCGTCGATGCCTTTAACCGTAGAGGGAGAAAGCCGACCGAGAGTCGATTGCCGATGCTTTTAGAAGATATTCGAGCCATCGTGGATAGTCAGAGTCAAACCGACCCTCAGTTCAAAACCAAGCGTTTGTACACTCGTCTGAGTGCAGCCCAAGTCAGAGTAGAGCTGATTGCCCAAAAGGGCTATAGGCCAGAGGAGTTGCCGACAACCGAAACCATACGCAAACGACTCAATGGCCTAGGATTCTTCCCTAGTAAAGTCGGCAAGACGCGACCGAAAAAAAAATTGCTATGACCGATGCCATCTTCGAGCAACTCGAATTCGAGACAGAAGACGCAAAAGGAGACCCCAGCGTCTTAAGGTTGTCCTTGGATGCCAAAGCTGTCGTTAAGATTGGTCCATATTCTAGGGGCGGTAAAAGCCGAGCAAACACCCAAGGCTGTGACCATGATTTTCATCCCCAAGCAACCGTCACGCCTTACGGTATCTTCTTGCCACAGTTCGATGAAGTGTTTCTGTATTTGGCAACCTCCAAAGTGACCAGTGACTTTATGGTGGACACATTGGACGCTTGGTGGAAGAGTAATCGTGAACGATTCAGTCACATTCAAACGTTGCTCATCAATCAGGATAATGGCCCAGAGAACCAGTCTAGGCGCACTCAATTTATGAAGCGCATGGTTGAGTTTTCCAATACCCACAAACTCAACCTACGGCTGGCTTATTACCCGCCCTATCACAGTAAATACAATCCTATTGAGCGTGTCTGGGGAGTGTTAGAACATCACTGGAATGGAGACATCCTGGATGAAATTGAGACGGTCGTGAAGTTTGCCCAGACGATGCGGTGGATGGGTAAACTTCCTGTCGTTACGCTGGTCACACAGACTTATCACACTGGGGTAAAGTTGACCCAAAAAGCGATGGCTCATGTTGAAACCCAAATTCAACGGCTCACCAATTCAACACGGGAAGGACTTCCTAATCTCGGAAAATGGTTTGTGGATATTTCGTATAGTCCAGAGGGATGATGGAACGATTTATTATTTGGAAGTACCTAAGAAAAAAGCTTCAAAAGCAAGCAATTCAGAGCCAATCTAACCCTGCAAGAGCATTTGAATATGGTACGAATCTGTTCTGGAGATAAGGTCTATGAATTCAGTGTTAGTGCAGGGCACTGTTTATTTGACAGGTGATGAGGCTTCAAACCCTTGGTGTGAATAGCTTTTGGGGTTCACCGTAAAAATACTCAAAAGCCTTGCCGCATAGCGTACTCAAGCTATTCATAACCTATTAGTTGAGCCGTACCCATTAAACTGAAAGGATGGGCAACGTCATCCAGCCACTCCATCCTGAACTTGTGTATCGCATTGCCGCCGGAGAGGTCATCGACTCTTTAGGGGCTGTGGTCAGAGAACTCATTGATAATGCCCTCGATGCCGCTGCCACAAGAATTTCTATTTCTCTTTGGCCTGACCTGGGCAAAGTTGAGGTGGCAGATAACGGCGTTGGACTCACCTGGATAGACCTCCAGCAGGCTGCCCTGCCCCACACGACCAGCAAAATTTCCACCTTTGAGCACCTGAGCGCCCTACACACCCTAGGGTTTCGGGGGGAAGCCCTCCATAGTCTGACTCAGTTGGGGACGCTCGAAATTTGCAGTCGTGCCCAATCTGCTTCGACCGGTTGGCAGGTTCGCTACGATGCGACGGGCGCGGTCGCCCAAGCCACAGAAATTGCAATGGCGGTAGGCACTACCGTTACCGTTACCCATCTATTTGCAACCTGGCCTTCTCGTCAGCAGGTCATCACCCCAGCCCATCAGTCCCTGGCAACCCTTCAGACCATGATTGGTGACTACGCCCTCTGTCACCCTCAGGTTACTTGGCAAACCTATCACAATCATCGGCCTTGGTTCAGCCTTGCCCCAGGCCAAAATGCCAAAGACATTATGCTTCAGCTCATCCATAAGCTGACCCCCGAAGATTTGCGCTACGAAACGTTGACCGTTGAGATCCCTGAGGCTAATGCAGCTAGCCCTTTGTTCGGCCCTTTAACCAGCCCTTTGGCACGCTCGAAAGCCACCCTAGAAGTGTTGGTCGGACTTCCGGATCGCTACCACCGCCACCGCTCTGACTGGGTGCGCGTTGCCGTCAACGGTCGCCGTGTTAGTGTAAACGCCCAATCACCCTCAGAGCAGTGGGGATCTCTAGAGCAAAGCATTCTCAACGCCTTTCGCCAAATGCTGCCGCGCCATCGGCACCCCCTGTGTTGGATTCAGCTTAAAGTTTCGGCAAACTGCGTCGATTGGAATCGAACAGCCTCTAAGTCTCATATCTATCTCCATCAGCTTGAGGCTTGGAAACAGCAGATTAACCAGGGCATTCATCGGGTGCTCAACCTTTCGATGTCTCCAGACCCATCAGGGTTGCAGATGCGTCAGTTTTTAAAAAGTGCTGAGGCAAAAGGTCGCTATGCATTAACTCCGTCGGTCAGTCTTTCTGATACGCTCCCTGATACGCGTCCTGACGCTTCTCCAGAGTCAGCGGTGGCTTCTAAGGGTTTGCCGTTGGGCGCTTTACGGGCGATCGCCCAACTCCACCAAACCTACATCATGGCAGAGCATCCCGCAGGGCTATGGCTGGTCGAGCAGCACATTGCCCATGAGCGTGTGTTGTACGAAAAACTGTGCAAAGACTGGCAGCTTATCAATCTAGAGACCCCCCTAACCCTGCATCACCTAAGTCCAGCGCAACTTCAAAACCTCAACCATCTGGGTCTGTCCGTTGAGCCTTTTGGGCCAGATCTTTGGGTGGTTCGCACCGCGCCTAAAATTTTGGCTGTGCGACCAGACTGTCTTCAGGCGATTTACGAACTAAGCCACTGTATAAACCCACAGCCCGCCCTGGTTGCCACCGCCTGCCGGAGTGCGATTCGTAACGGCCAGACTTTATCTCTGAGCGAAATGCAGGTGTTGCTAGATCAGTGGCAGCAAACCCAGCACCCGCGCACTTGCCCCCACGGACGACCGATTTACCTGCGATTAGATGAGCAGTCACTCTCTAAGTTTTTTCGCCGTCATTGGGTGGTAGGCAAAAGCCACGGAATTTAAGAGAAAAGCTACTTCGCCGCCTCAAAACACCCACAATTCAAGGGATGTGTGCATTTTTTGTGACCTCTTTGTAACTTTACCGTAACTTTTTTTTGCAAACTATTGGATGATTGCTGCATTTTTGCTTAAGAACAGTAATATTAATCTGAATTTAGGGAACACTAATGATGGGGAATCGTATCGATCCACAACGACTCAACTTCGTGCAAAATTTGATGCTTAGATGTCCCCCTTTAACTGTCTGTATTCTCATCTGATTTTTCTCTCAACGCCTGAAAATAGATTCTTTCTAAATGCAAACGTTTTCTCGGCATGAAACCTCTCCGCTAAAAACCAAGCAGTTTGAGCTGTGGTATCAGCCCGTCTATGATCTGCCGAGTGGAACCGTACTCCATAACGAAATTTTGCTGCGGTGGCGATCGCCTAGCGGTACGCTCAAAAGCCCTCGAGACTTTATGCCCTCTATTTTTGAAGGGGGGCTAGAGAAGTGGCTTGATCGATTTGTGCTAGAAAAAACCGCAGGGGTTTTAGGCCGAAACCCTGGCTCAACACTTTCGGTAAATCTATCGCGAGAAGTTTTAGAAGATCGTCAAATTGTTACCTTTATCTATGACTTAATTGCTGATTATCATATTGACCCCAGCACAATTCATCTAGAATTTTCCGAAAAAAATATTTCTAGAGACATTAAAAGCTACATCGCGCTCATTCAAGATCTTAAGCAAGTTGGCTGCACAGTTATCTTAGATAATTTTGCCAACGACTATCTCACGTTTATGCAGTGGGAAAAGCTGAATGTCGATTTTACTAAAATTAGAGGCGATTTAATTCATCAGTCTACTCAAGATTTGAATTCAGAAATTCTGCTTAATTCTATTTTTGAAGTTGGTAGCTCTCTCGATCAAATGGTTGTGGCAAAATCAGTGGATGCCATTAACACCTCTATGTTTCTAGAGCGGCTTAGAACTGGCCCCGTGCAGGGCTATCACCTCAAGCCACCCAGTCCAGAGCTTTGCCTAACGGGGAAAGTTGATATTTTAGGTGTGCCTATCGACAATCTTTCGATGAGTGATTTTCTGAATAATCTCCATAAAGGGACGGTCTTTACCCCCAATGTTGATCATCTCATCAATGTCAGAAAAAACCGAGAGTTTGGACGGGCTTATAGTATCGCAGACTATAAACTGTGCGATAGTCAAATTCTTTTCTTCGCCTCTCGATTTTTAGGATCTCCTATTGTCGAAAAAATCTCTGGCTCAGATTTATTCCCTGCTTTTTATCAGCATCATAAAGATAACTTAGACATGACCATATTTTTGCTAGGCGGAATGGGAGAAGCTTCTGCTCAGGCTCAAGCAAATATCAATCAAAAGGTTGATCGTGAAATGGTCATTGATGCCTACTCTCCTCCCTTTGGTTTTGACCAAGACGAAGAAGAATGTCGGCGGATTGTTGCGCGTATTAATCAGTCAGGCGCAACGGTGTTAGCCATTGGCGTGGGCGCACCCAAGCAAGAACAATGGATTAGTCAATATCGGCAGTATTTAACATCGGTTAACATTATCTTTGCCATTGGTGCGACCATTGATTTTGAGGCAGGCTTGGTTCCACGCGCCCCTCAGTTGGCGAGCATGATGGGCGTTGAGTGGCTCTACCGTTTGGTAATGGAGCCTAAGCGGCTCTGGAAACGATATCTAGTGAATGACCTGCCGTTTATTTGGCTGTTGCTAAAGCAAAAAATGCTGAGTTAATTTTATTTACTCAATAGAAATTTCTGCGATCGCCGCTAAGTTGGTCAAATCTTCTAATTCAGTCTGTGCGCTATCTGGTGTGCGGTGACAATGGGTCACAAAGGGGCAACACTGTTGCTTCGACCAACACTTTTGAGCACTCAGCGCGACTTGAGGGAAGCTTTGGTGGTTTGTTGTAAAGTCCTGCATCCATCCCCTCAGTGATGCCAAGAGCTTTGTTAAAGTCTCTTGGGTCTGCTGATGCATCGCCTTTGAATAGTGTATGGATAGACAGTTTTGAGAAGCGTTACGGTCTTGTGGCGTAGATTCTGCAAACCAATACACCATCGAAATGAGATCGGGTGCATAGCCTAACACTTCTGCCACCATAAATAGATATAGCCGTGTTTGCCAATGCTGCTCGATGAGCTGAGCACGAAGCGGACGGCGATAGGTTTTCCAGTCTGCAATTTGGGCGCGATCTCCATCCTGAATCAGCAGATCAAACACCGCCGTGAGCATAAACCCTTCTAACGCTAGGGTGCATTGGTATTCGCTTTGACGAAATTGCCCCGTGATTAAAGGTGGCGGTGAATCTTGAAAATGCTGAAACCACCCTTGCAGTTTTGGGCTATCGTCTAGCAGCGGTTGAATCTCTAGACCTAATTCTCGCTGCTGCATCAGTTGATGAAACTGTTTGCCTAACGCCTGTTTCTCTGACGCTACAGAGGGCTGCGGAAACGTTAAGTTATCTAAAAAAACGGACTGAAACTTTCGAGGGCAGGTTTCTAAAATTTGTAGGTGCCCTTGAGACAGTTGCAGAAACGGCAGACTCTCCATAAAACTTAACAGGCTAAAAAGCTCGTTGACTGGGCATTCTATTGATTTTGCCCTCCTTGAAGCCTCCTTTGAAAGTTGAGATTTGTGAGGGTTTAAGGGAGGGCTACCACACCATCTTTTAAACTAACGGGTGCAGTGCAGTCTTTTGGTAGATCTTTTCCTATGCCAACCTTATCCTGGCACGATGGTGTTCTTCTGGTTTCCTGTGTTGCGTCAGTTGCTGGGCTTTATTTTTATGGGCGATCGCCCATTGAAAATCCTTCTGATGCAGAAGCAGCGCAAGAAACATTGACTCGCTTAACCTTTGTGTATTGGCTGGTATACTGCTTTGCCCACTGGAGTGAGCAATTTTGTACGGCATTTTCTCAATCCCCAGCGTGCAGCCTTCGGATCTTAATGCTGCTCTCGTACATTCTGACATTTTGCTGTTTACTTAGTCTGCCGCTGCATCTCATTGAACAGCGCCGTAAACAAATTAACTGAAATCATGTCGATGCTTTCGGTAAGTCATTCTGAAGGCGGATGTCTACTCCGGAAATATTTGAAATGATGACAGAGAATGCACAAATTAACCCCTAGCAACCCTGCTAGGGGTTTTTCTTGGCAAGGGATTGGTGCTTCAATGCTCTTGTAGTCTGCGGAACCCAATAAAAATTGAAGGTGCGCCTCGAAAGTACCATAGTGCGATCGCAGAATCACAAATGGCACACCCAAAGGATGACAGCGGCACGAATGGAACAATGGGAAGTACCCATAGATTTCCTAGTTTGCAACAACTGAAGCGGGTATCATCCGCTGCATAAATAACATGGCCTTCTCGACCAACTCTGGCCCTGCTTTTTCCGGCGATCCGGTATCAAATGGTGGAGCGGGATTGTACTCCAGCAATAGTTGGATAATCTTGGCGATTTCTTCGCCATAAAGGATACTAACGAGCGTCAGACCAAAATCAATCCCTGCGGTTACGCCACCACCCGTAATCCGATTGCGATCAACGACCACCCGCTCAGTGCTAAAGTCTACACCCAATGCAGCGAGTTGGGGTCGCCCTGCCCAGTGAGAAGCCGCTCGATAGCCTTCGAGCAGTCCGGCCTTAGCTAAAAATATCGAACCGCCACAAACAGAAGTCACGTACTTGGCGGTGCTGCCTTGTTTGCTGAGAAATGCCAATAGCTCTGGATCGTCTTCTACTGCCACCTGTGCCATCCCGCCACCGATACAAATAATGTCCAAGCGGGGGCAATTGTCAAAGGTCGTATCTGGTAAAACCACCATACCGTCGTCGGTTGTAATAGGGTCGAGCGTTTTCCAGATCCGATAAGTATCGACACCAGGTAGAGGACTTAAAACCTGCTGTGGCCCCATAATATCGAGAGATGTCATGCCAGGAAAAAATACCAAACCAAGCGTGTATTTTGGGTAGTCAGTCATAAATCGATTTCCTAGTGATGAGAGCAATCAAGCTGATAGTGTCTAGAATAGAAATGAAAATTGATTGCGCCTAGTCCTTGATCGGGTACTCTTTTTGACAATATGGTTGCTTCCTTACAGCCTTTATTTGCGGCGATCGATTCGGTGAATGATGAACGAGATTTAAAAACGGATGTCACGTCAAAATTGGGCGAACACTTTGCAGCTACCCGATCAGGGGTTTTTTTCTTTGACCAGCTTTCCCAACTAAATCCCAACCTTCGGAAAATTCTCAAGGTTGCTTTGTCGATCGAGCTTAATCCCGTTGCCCGTTATCTCACAGAGCGTCATGCACCCGTACACGAAGGATTGGTAACATCGCCCAAGGTTTGGAAGATGATTTGTCCTCGTCCCGACCACTGGCATGTGATGGCGGGGCCAATTGTTGTTCGCGGTCAACTAGTAGGTGCGGTGGGTTGTACTCGCGATCAATCGATGCCTGCTTTTGACACCCAAAATCTAGCCGATTTGAGTGGGATCTGTTTGCACTTATCGATCTGGGCGGCGACAACGCGAACGGCTTGCCGTCTGCCTCAACAATCGCCTAGTGTTCCCGCCGGAAAATCGTCACCCCCATCTTGCAAAAACAAGCTGCTAACAGCGCGTGAATTGCAAATTGTCGAACTTGTTGCTTTGGGGCGCACGAATGTTGAAATTGGTTATGAACTTTGGATTACCGAAAATTCTGTCAAACAGGCTTTGAAGCGAATGTTCCGTAAGCTTGAGGTTTCATCTCGTGCAGAGATGATTGCACAAATTTACGTCACACATTACAGTTTGCCAGGTGCAAAACTATCTTCACCTAACTTGGCTTTAAACAGTCAACAGTAATCTTTTGCTTGCGTCCTCATCTGCCAATCAGCGATATCACAAAAAGCTGTGGTGTTACTAAAAATCAGGGACTCGACGTTCTGCCGTCGGGCAACGTCGTTTCTAAAAACACAATGCGTACCATCGTGGCGCTACTTAGCTCAGCCCCAAATAAATTTGCGCGACTGAGATCTGCATTTGAGAGGTCAGCGCGGGCTAAATATGCCCGAATGAGCGAACTGTCGCTTAAGTCTGCATATTGGAGACAGGCATGGCTAAGATCTGTGCGGGTTAGTTTTGCGCCCCGTAGATTGGCCTGTTTTAAGTTGGCGTAGTTTAATTTGGCATCTGCTAAAATCGCACCGCCTAAGTTGCCTTTCTCTAGGTTCACACGGCTTAGGTTAATGCGCTCTAGCTTGGCATCCTGTAAATTTGCCCAGCTTAAGTTGGCATCCGATGCATCGACATCAGACATGACAGCGCCTTCTAAATTAACGCCTTCTAAATTGGCATTTTTGAGCGAAACGCCTCGGAGGTTCGCAAAGGCGAGGTTTGCCTTTTTAAGGCTAGCGCGATCTAAATTTGCACCCTTTAAGTTTGCACCCCGTAAATCGGCATCGTCTAAAATGGCACTCTGGAGCATGGTGCTATTGACCATAGACTCTTCTCTAAAGTTTGCGCCCCGTAGACAAGCACCCTGTAAATTAGCGCTGCATAGATTTGCCCCTCGCAAGTCGGCATCAATGAGATTTGCATCGGTTAAATCTGCTAACCCCAAATCTGCCCCACATAAAATAGCGCCCTGAAGCGAAGCGCCATGGAAATTAGAATCCCGTAGGTTCGCCTGACTGAAGTTCGCCTGATTTAGGGTTGCGCCCTGTAGCTGCGATCGCATCAAGTGACAGTCTCGAAAATTACCCCGATGGATATAGGACAAAGATAAATCGCTTCCCGATAAATTCGCATGGGAAAAATTGATATCAATTAAATCTAACCCCGTAAGATCTAAATTACGCAAAGATTGTGACTCAAAATTTCTAACACCTCGGTGATACATCTGGATCAGCGTTTGTGTATCTGAAACCGAGATTTTCTCTGGGATGGGGTTAGCGCGCTTCATAAGGCCATAACAGAACGACAAAAAATAATGGCAGAAAATGATGGCAGAAAAAATTAAGGGATTTGAAGGCGAAATGCCTGCACGACTGCTTCAGCAATTTGAGCACCTTGATCAAGCCGTGTTAGCTCGGCGGCCTGAGTGAACAGCTTCTTTTCGAGCACATCGATCGCAGGAAACGTCTCTGTTAGTTCAGCTAACCAGTTATCTAAAGATTGAGACTTTAGCGCTTTCCAGTCAATATCCTCAAAGGAAAATGGATGTCTGAGCACCGAAAATAGCAAAATTTTGACCTTGAGGGGCGGCACCTGCTGCATGACGCGACGGCGTAGCTCAAACCGATCGGGTTGAGCAATGGTGGTCATGGGCAGTGCATCTTCGACAGAGTCTTCTGGGTTAATGCTGTTTAAAAACTGATCAGTCTGAGGGGATGACGGAGCGGCATCACAGGGGTACAGTCCTGCACAGGCTTTTAATATAATCGTGGCAATTTGTTTATATCGCTCGGGCTTATTAAGAACGGAAGCGGCTTTATAGAGTCGTCGTTCTAAAACCTCATAGGAAGGCGTTCGCTTCACTAATGCGGGCAAAATTTGACCGATCACAGATGCCCCTAACTGCTCAGATGTGGCTTCCCATCGACCGGTATAGACCCAATACAGTAGTTTACAAATTCGATCTGATTCGGAATGTTCTACTAAAGTCTGAATGACTTTGGTTAAAGACATGGGTGAAACTTCTTTCGCTGTGGGAGGCGCAGACAGGGTCAACATCAGCTGAGGGAGCCTTAAAAACGATTGTTAAACAGTTCTGTTGCGGGCGTATCATCTTCTAACTCTTCTAGGGTTAAAACGTTTTGGCTGATACTCTTCAGTTCATTCATCTGAAATTCTTCAATATTGACAAAGGTTTCGCTGGGGTTAACAGACTTCGTTTTAAGACTGTGATAGGTCGGGTCTTGGATTTTAAGATAGTCAAAGTATTTCCCACTGGTGGGGATGTTCATAATTTGGTATTCAATCTGAACGAGACCGCCAATGAGGATTCTATCTCCAGACATTAAGTCATTGTTCGTACAGGCAATCCCATTAACGCTAAGGCCATTGAGACTGGCCTTGCCGGAAGCATTTCCATCTAGAATGCGATAGCGATAGCCTCCCTTTTCAGGCATTGGCATTCGCAGCAGAAGGGCGTGCTGGCGAGAAATCCCTCGATTTGGAATCACAATTGAGTTGTGTTTATCTCTGCCCAGAGAATAGGTGGCAGACTTTAAGAGAAATTGGCGCGGTTCAGGCTGGTCATAGATGATCAGAACGTGGCTGTCAGTATTCTCTCTATTCATGGCATTTAAAAAATATGCTCTGGTAAAAACTTTTAAGACAGGATGAAAATTGTTTGGTCAATGCTGAGAAATGGGGCTGCAATATGCAGTCCACTAGAGGGTGACAAAACGGCAGTGCGTTGATCCCATCTGAGTAGAGATTGTGGGCAAGACTCAACAGCGGGGTTTGAATCTAAGACTTTCTCTAAGATCAGTCTGCCCAAAAAATGAGGCAATGGAGCGCTCAATCAAGTTTATTGGGCGTGATTTTGGGTGCTGTTGAGATAAAATCTATATCGCTCAGATAGCTTAGGGGGAAGGCGATCTAGGGGAGCAACATCAACGCTGGGTGTGTCGTTGATTTTTTGGGCGATCGCCCCGCCTCTAGTCCAATGCTCAATTAAGGTATGTCCTAAGGCCCAAGCCTCTTGAGCAACGGGCGCAGAAGATTCTAGGATCAGCGGCCAAATGGTTAGCAGTTCGGTGGGCAATGCAGAAGCCGTAGGGGATAGCAGTGTGTATAGCTCATAGGCCATTTGCAGTTTGCTCAACACCACAGGAGATTGTTCAATCGGCAATTTCTCGGCAAGAACAATCGCGAGAGCAGGAGATCCAGTCAGGAGTGTAGACAAAAACTTGAGGGCAGGGCTTTTAACCAGAGCGGCAATGCCCTGAGCAGTTCCCATCTGGAAGGCGTAGCGATCAATCAGCGCAGCCGCTGTTTGGGTGCGGGTATCGAGGTCGCGCAGAAATCGGCTAAGCCGAAGCTGTTTGGCTGGTTCAACGGTGTCTAGCATGGCTTGCGATAGTGCGGGTACGCCCCAAGAGAGCCGTCCTTGAGCGTTGTCTTCGGTAACGAGGGGCAGCACGGTGACGCTGAAAGGCTGGAGTAAGTCGGCTCGGTATTGAACGGCCTCACGGATGTTTTTCGCTTTGGGGCGATCGCCGTTTTGCCAATCGTAGGGTGGCTCCCATTCTCGTAGGGGTCTCAGACGATCAACTTGCGTGACGACGGTAAGAATGGGTAAATCTGGGTTTTTCTGATGAAGGAGGGTGAGTAGCGCTAAATCCATCTGGAGCGCTGGGTCATTCACGGGCGTGACCAATAGCGCGACGTCTGCGGCTGCGGCTTTTGCCAGTAATTCTTGAGCGGGTTGCGCCTGATTGACCTGTTCGTAACCAGGAGAATCCCACAGCAGTAGGGTTTCGCCCGTGGGGGTCTCGAAGGTATAGGACTGGAGGCGATCGGTGCTGGGCAGCACGTCTACTTTTGCCAGTTCCTGCTGAAAAAGTGTGTTGATTAGGCTACTTTTACCTGCCCCTGTCCGTCCCAGCAATAGCACATTTAAGGGCTTTTGCTCAGCCTGCGGGGATGTTGCGGCAGCTTGGGTAAAGAGTTCGCGCAGGGTTTGGGTCTGCGGCTCGGGTGGGGCTTCCCTGAGGGCAAGGGGCTGAAGGGTTTCACCGCTGTAGAGGGCGATCGCCCGTTCTCCCAATGCCTTGAGGGTGGTTTCTCGCAAAAGCTGCCCCAGGTTCATGACGAGCTGCTGGTTGGCTTGACTGCCGTAGCCTTGGGTGGCGGTGCGGGCGAGGGCAACTAAGGGGTTAAACACCCACTGCGCCCAGTTCCATGCCTTGAGCGCCAGTCGTGCGGCTGGCGCTAGCTTTTGATAGGTTTGGTAGGCTTCAAAGGCTTGACCCATCGTAACTTGTCCCAAAATGGGCGAGAGTTTTTGCATCCACTGGTCTACGTCATCTACGGTGCCGCGCAGAAGGCTATAGGCTTGGGGCACGTAAATATTGAGTAAAGGCCGCTTGGATTGGGGATGGTAGATCAGGGCGATCGCTTCTACCAGGCTTTGGCAGTGCTGAAAAAACAGACCCCAGTTTTCCCACGGTGGGCCATCTGTTTGGGCAACCTGAAGCCTCTGCCGAATTTGAGCCTCGGCTTGCTGACGTGCAGCGACGTTGCCATTAGTAGACAGTTCACAGAGGGCGGAGGGTTCGCCCAGTTCGGAGAGAGCAGCTTCGGCTTCAGCAAGGGCTGGAGAACGCAGCCAGCGCCCCAGCAACCAGCGCCACCCCACAAAAATGACGGTAATGACCACCCAAATCCAGTTCAGATGCCACTGGTGAATTTGCTGTCCTGCTGCAATGCCTAAGAACCCAACGACCGCTGCAAACGGAAGTGCGAGAACAATCCACTGCCAAGTTTGGAGTCGAATCATGGTTAAGAGGGCACAAGGCTCTACGCCCCTACGAGGATAATCCTAGCTTTTGTAGCACGGGATGGGTGGAGACGATATGGCGCTCTAGTCCAAGCTGTTTTGGTTCGAGTCCGAGGGCTAACCCAATCAGTTGAGGTAGGTGCAGAATGGGTAGCCCAAGCTTTTGACCGATGGTTTTTTCAACTTCGGGCTGGCGGGAATCTAGGTTGAGATGGCATAGGGGGCAGGGCGTGACTAAGCAGTCGGCTCCAGCGGCGATCGCCTCCTGAATTCGTCCCCCTGCCATCTTAAAAGACTGTTCTGGTGCGTAGCTAGAGATGGGCCACCCACAGCACTGAGTTCTGCCAGAGTAATAAATGGGCGTTGCGCCAATGGTTTCAAACACGCGCTCCATAGAGGAGGGATGAATAGGGTCATCGAAGGGGAGGGTTTTCTGCGATCGCAGTAAATAACACCCATAAAAGGCCGCACACTTTAGCCCACTAAGGCGATGCTTTACATGGGTGGCAAGGCGATCTAGCCCATAATCGCCCACGATCGCCCAGAGCAGATGTTTCACTTCTGTGCTGCCTTGGTAAGGGCTACAGCCCTGCTCTTTCAACAGGCCGTTCACTTCATTAAAATAGTCAGGCTGATTTTGTTTGGCATCCTTGAGGCGATCGTCCACATGACCAATCACGCCCTGACAGGTGCTGCAATGGGTGAGCAGCGGCAGCTTTAGCTCTTCTGCGAGGGCAATATTACGGGCGTTGACGGTATCTTCTAAAAGCTGAGAGGTTTCTTTAAACGTCCCAGATCCACAGCAGGCTGCCTTTTTTAGCTCTATTAGCTCAATGCCCAACGCTTGGGTTAGCGCTTGAGTAGACATGTATAGCTCTCGCCCAGCCCCCTGCGCCACACAGCCAGGGAAATAGGCATATTTGAGAGGGGTTGCAGACATTTGGTGAAGTCCCATCGCGTAAGGGCAAAAATAAAATGCGTTGATGGCGTTATGGCTTAGTCAAACTCTGAATGAAGGGCTTTGGCCTTCAGGCACTGTATTGCCAAGAAACTGGATTGCCAAGAAACTGGATTGCTAGGAACATGTGTGAGAGCATCAATGGCTTAAATCAGCCGTACAGCTAATCGAATCCTAGTCTAGCGTTAGGTTCAAAAAGGATTTTGCATCAACTTTCAACACTTTGAAAGGCATTATTTGGCGGCATGGGTAGGGATAGCTCACCTAAAAGGTGGGAAAGACCACCTTTCTTTTCTAAAAGACTTGCCTCAATATAAAGGTATGAAAAGAGTGTTGTTATAGGGATGTTGCCATGCAAAACACCTACGATATTGACAAGCGGAAGTTACTCTCGGCGCTTTGCCACGGTGCTATTTTCTTTAGTCCCCTCGTATTGACAGCAGGTATTCCCTTAGGCATTCTTCTGCTCTCAGAAGATCCTGTGATTAAAGATAACGCGCGAGAATCTCTGAACTTTCACTTCAATATCTGGCTATATGGGGCGATCGCAGCATTTATCGGCTTCTTCTGGTGGACTATTATCGTACTGCCCCTGCTGTGGATCTTAGGTGGGATGTTGTTTTTGGCCTGGTTAGCGCCCATTTTTGCCATCCTGAGATGCTTTAGCACCCCAGAAGATCCGTTCAGATACCCCTTCATTTTTAGAGTGCTGTAAAAACACGCTGACAACATGGGTTGAAATGCAGGCAGATTGTTCCATCTGCCTGCATTAGGTTGCAAAGCCAAAAGATATGCTAGACCTGTTGTAGGGGAACGCTGCGCTACCGCAAGTCCCTCCTTTTATTCTTTAACCAACGCCACAACCAGCATGAGTACGACAATTTCGGATATTGCGGTCAAGACGATTGATGGACAAGAACAGTTGCTGAGCACCTATGCCGGAAAGGTGCTTTTAATCGTTAACGTGGCATCTTACTGTGGCTATACGTCGCAATATGCGGGTCTACAAAAACTCTACGAAAAATATAAGGCTCAGGGGTTAGAAGTGCTGGCATTTCCCTGTAATGACTACGGGATGCAGGAGCCGGATGCCAATGAAAAAATTCAGCAGTTTTGCTCAACGCGTTTTAGCGTAACGTTTGGGCTGTTTGATAAGGTGCATGCCCGTGGTGCAGAGCAGCATCCGCTGTATGCAAAGCTTGTGCAGGCCGAACCCAAGGGGGATGTGTCTTGGAATTTTGAGAAGTTTTTGATTGGTAAAACGGGCGAAATCGTCGGGCGCTTTAAGAGTGCGGTTGGGCCAGAATCGCCTGAATTGGTTACCGCCATTGAGCAACAGCTCTTTCAGTAATCGATAGACTGTATCAGCTGCTGAGCGCGCCCCGTAATCTCTCCCCAGTTCTGCTGTGCAACGGCTGACTGGGGAAAGAGTTCGCCTGATAACCCCACGGCGATCGCCCCCGCTGTCAAAAAATGCTTGGCATTCTCCAATGTCACCCCGCCCGTCGGAATCAGCGGAATATGGCTCAACGGCCCCTGTAGGCTGCGGATATAGGCACACCCGCCCATCGCGGCAACAGGAAACACCTTCACTCCACTTGCTCCGGCATTCCAGGCGGTCATCATTTCTGTGGGGGTCAATGCCCCTGGGTGAATCGGCCAACCCTGGTCGCGTCCATACCCAATCAGAGCCTCATCCACATGGGGCATAAAGCCATACTGGGCACCTGCGGCGATCGCATCTTTAATGTGCGCACGATTGAGCATGGTGCCGCAGCCGATGATGCAGTGGGGCAACTCGGTGCGTAATGCCTCAACCAGCGCTGCGGGCTGGGTGCTATTCCAAGTCACCTCAATTAAGCGAATGCCGCCTGTTGCTGCGGCTTTTGCCATTGCTAAGCCTGCCGCAACAGATTCTGTGCGAATGACCGCAATCACGCGGTGTTGTTTGAGAAGGTTTAACCAATCTTGACCCACCATAAACTCTGGATTAAACCCTTATAAGTAGATAGACATCATTATCTATGACGCGGGTTTCGGCTTCGCTCAACCCTCAAATCCCGTATTGGCGTGGGTTGAGCGGCCTGTCCTGAGCGTTAGTCGAAGGAAGCCGAAACCCAATTCCTGCCTGTGACTTTGTGTGTCCAAAAAATTTATGTTTTGAGGTACTGCCCCAGACTAAAATAGCGGCGCGGGGATTGCTCCGGCGTATCGGCGACGAAGCAGCGGGTCAGTACAACCGTAATTTAGGAATGCATTATGAGCTTATTTGACGCAATTGCAGGCGCGATCGCCAACCCCGATCAGCAGGGAAGTACCGATCAGCTTGGCTCTATTTTGGGTGCCGTACAGGCGATCGCAGGTTCCCAAATGGGTGATTCTGGCAACTCTAACGCCCTGATGTCGGCGGTCGGTAGTGTGGTGCAGGGTGCCCTCCAAAACCAGCAGATGAACGTCGGCACCGAAGGCGTTGAAAGCTTAATTAACCAGTTTGCAGGCGGCGGTACCAGTACCGAAGCTGTGCAGGCATTATTTGGCGGTCAAGAACAGCAGGTAGTAGAGGCGATCGCCCAGCAAACGGGCATGGATGCCAGCCAAATTAGCGGGTTGCTCCCCACTTTGCTGCCGTTGGTGCTACAGCTTCTCCAAAGCGGGTCTTCTAACGGTGGTGGTAACTCAGTCCTCAATACGTTTTTAGATGGCGACCACGACGGCGACGTAGATCTCGGCGACTTAATGGCTCAAGCAGGGCGGTTCTTAGGCCACTAATTTTAGGCCATTAAGACGGCTTCAAAATCTGTGATAGTGCTGCCTTGAGGGTGGGGTACCGAAACACAAAGCCCGTTGCCTCAGTCTTCTGGGGCAACACCTTTTGTCCTTCTAAAACGAGCTTGGACGCTTCTCCTAGCAATAGCTCTAGAGCAAACCCAGGCACGGGTAGCCAAGAAGGTCGCCCAATCATGTTGCCCAGTTCTTGGCACAGCTCACCCATTGAGACGGGATGGGGCGCAGTGCCATTCAGTACCCCAGTCACGGAGCTGTCGGTCAACGCCTTGATGATCAGACTCACCAAGTCTTCGCGGTGGATCCAAGACACCCACTGTTTGCCGTCTCCCAAGGGTCCCCCCGCAAAAAGCTGGAACGGAAACATCATTTTTGCCAACACGCCGCCATCCGGCCCTAACACGATCCCGATTCGCACAATGGCGAGCCGCGCACCAGCGGCTTTGACTTTTTCCGCTTCTGCTTCCCAAGCTTGGCAAACCTGCGCCAGAAAATCTTGTCCTGCACCGCTGGTTTCGTTAAAAACCGCCGTTTCGCTGGTGCCGTAGTACCCTACAGCAGAGGCGTTAACCAATACTGTGGGCTTGGGGTTCGCTTGGGCAATCGCCTCTACAATTTTTGCAGTCCCGATAGAACGACTTGCTAGAATTTCTTGCTTACTGTTGTCGGTCCAGCGATTGGCGATCGGTTCTCCAGCTAGGTTTACGACGCCATCACATCCAGCAATAGACTGCTGCCAAGCCCCTGACGCGGTAGCTTGGTAGGCAACTACTTCTGCTTTCGGGAACCGCTGCTGCGCTTTTTGGACGTTACGGACCAAAAGCAATACCTGATGACCTTCTGCTTGGAGGCGATCGACTAAGCGACTGCCGATAAAGCCTGTCCCGCCTGTGACTGCAACTTTCATACGTGATGGAGAACTTTTAAAAGGGTTCTTTTTACCATAGGCCATTCTGAGGAGGTCTAGAAGTAAGAGATCGCGAGTTGCCCCACACAATAGGACTATGTTACATTGGGTCACTCAAGGGCGATTAGCACAGTGGTAGCGCACTTCCTTCACACGGAAGGGGTCACGTGTTCGAGTCACGTATCGCCCATTACTTGGTGAATCATTTAACTGCTAAGACTTGTGGGGTTTGAAGAAAAACTTCACAGTCGGCTTTTTTATGGTTAGCCATGTGAGAAGGTGATTTATCAAAACCTTATTTTTAAGAATTCAACTCAAAAGCAGACTCAAGATAAGTATGCAGCGTTAATTCATTTCCATCCATCACCACTGGCTGACCCAGCACGATCGCAGCGAGAGGATTCGGCGAGGCGTTAGAGGGCGATATCTGCGCACCAAGAGTCCGCCGCACAGTCACCAGCGCCACATCAAAACGACAGTATGCCTCTGCTAAATGCGAATGCTTTGCCAAAAATAGTTGAGCCGTCTTCCATAGTTTGGTCTGCTTGGTTCGCGTAATCGCATACAGACCATCTTCATCCCAATTGCCTCGGCTGCGCGTCTTCACCTCCACAAACGCAAGGCAACTATGGCGACCCTCATCCCGAAGTGCCACAATATCTAGCTCTCCCCAGCGGCTTGTCCAGCCTTTCGCCACAATTGACCAGCCCTGCCCCTCAAGCCATTGCGACACCAGCAGTTCACCCTGTTGACCGAGGATGGCAGAGCGGGGTCTAACCTTGGCAGAATCTGACATAAGAAATGTTATTGCAGAGTGTGATGAAGATCACTGAAAACTGGCGGCAAGGTCACCTAGGATTCTGGCTATCCATACGATAGTTGACCTATAAATTATTTCATCAAACAGACTTGAGCCGGAGGGCAAAAAAATGACGCTAGCAAAACAGGGAATACTGATAAGCCATGCGATCGCCCTCACCCTCATTTTGCTATTAGTGATGGCCTGGAAAACCCCCTCTTCGCAAAAAGCGCCGCTACGTCTAGAAGGCAAAACCAGTGTGCAGCCTGTGTACAACAGCAGTCTTTTTGAACCTGTTATTTTTGAGCATCAGGTTTAGACGAAGGAGATGGCCCAGAGACAGCCTTTTGCGCCTGCTGCTGTTCTGAGCGCAGCAAATCTTGCACAGACAAACTATCTCCCTCAGTGCCAATAAACCAGAGTGCCGCCACTGCCTCTGCATAGGTGATGGGCTTTTGTGGCTGAAACAATAGCGTAGAACCCAACACGCGACGAATGTTAGAAAGTTCTCCATTTTGATGATCTGACGCAACCGCAGACAGTGCTGTAGGCGCAATGCGACTGGCATCTTTAAAGCCCCAGAGCTGCTTCACCCGCTCAGACGAGGCCGTTGGCAAAATTTGCTGACGATCAATGGGCACTTTCCACAGCAGCAGCGTTTCGCGGGTTAAGGGGTCGTTGGGGCGAAATCGCGTTTGAGCAGCGTCCCCCGACAAAGCGCTCGGTAAATAGCCAGATTCTGCCAAGCCTTGGATATACGAAAATGCGGGATGGCTCGCGGGTACATCACTAAAGGCAGGCTTAGAAGCTGTAGCCACAGGCCGAATTTGTCGGGCAGGGCGATCGCCATAAATGCGGTTATTCAGTTCCACCAGCCATTGGGCAAACCGTGCCCTTGAAATAGCCTGATCCGGTGCCTCCCCCGAATTCTTTAGTACCTCTAATTGAGCAACATCTTTAATATAGGGCTGTAGAGATTGTGGCACCTGACTTAGATCTTCAAATAGCCCTGACGTAGTGCCAGGCGTAGAGCCAGAACCGTTACTGACAGCCGTAGCTATACCTGTGTGATAGGTAATAGAAAATTCAACCTCCGCAGGCACAGTAGACGGCTGCGCAGCGCTGGATGAAGATGATGACAGCGGCACAGAAATCGAAACCTGCTGCTGCGTTTGCAGTTGAGCAGATAGAACCGTCACACCATCCCCCTTCCCCTCCTGAAAGCCTTGCCAAGGGGTTTCTTGCAGACGCGCCCGATAGAATTTGAGAATTTCTGCGGGGTTATTCGTGGTTGTCCACTGCGTCTGAAATCCCTGCGATGCAGCGGCAGCTTCTGTCGATGCGCTAGGCGGCTGAGCCAGAGGGGAAACCTTCTTTAGCAACGCATTTGGGTAGCGCAGGGTCTCAGGAAACCCTGTGGGAAGTGAAATGGGTGCAGGGGTAGCAGCATTCCATTGACTTGCTTTGGGGTCAGCCGAAAATGTCCGCTCAAGAGAAGCGCGATCGCAGCCTGCTAAAACAATCCATAAAGCGCCAATACTCAAAACCAGGATATTCCGATTCCAATTCATGTCGATAGAAATCGCTAGACTGAACTGCCCTCTAGATTCTACTGTTCAAAAGATACATTCAATCAGTAGATATATTGATTAGCCCTTGCCAGTTTTAAAAAGACGGCTATTATTGTACAAGGGGGCACTAAATTAGAAATTTCGTTCGTGTTGGTTAACCATTTCACCATGAAAACAAAGAAATCCTGGGATGTCCCACAGCTCATCAAGTACGGTACAGTCGAGCAGCTCACCGAGATGCCATACACTGACATACAGCAAATCAATCAGTTTGTGTTGAACGGCAGCTCTAGTGTATTTGGCCTGTTCGCATCCCTAGAAGGGCTTTAAGTTAACCTAGCTTACGCAGAAGTCAGTCCCCCTTAGATTTTTCTGCTGTGTCTCAATCAATAAATTCGACAAAAACTGCCTCTACGATTTACACGATCGTGAGGTTTTTTCATTTGTATTTTTGCAAAATCTTCTGGTGTAATACTCCGTGAGTTTTTACAATGGCATCCATCTTTAGTCGCTCAGACCATTAGCAACCTATGCAGCGTTTGAAGCAAATTGTTTTGGGTGTGGATAAAAATGACGCTGATTTCAGAGCCGCTGTAATTTGTCTCTCTGTACTGTCTTGCATCCATTTTTTGCTCGGTCTTTATCTTGGGAAACAGGCTTTTCTAATGATGAGCCTGCTGCTGTGGGCTTCCATCTCAATGCTGCTATGGGATAGACGCCAACAGTTCAAAATCAATCAAGATAAAGTCTCTAGCTTTTTAGGGTACGTTTTAGTCGCGGCGGTCTTGGTCATCAGTATTGTTCATCCTGGCGAAAAAATGCTTGGGTTTTTCCCTTTGGCTGCCTATTTAGGGTGGTTTTTGATTTTTATTGGGGCAGCGCAGACTAAATTCTATTTGAAAGAATTTTGCATTTTAGCCATTTTTGGCATCCCAAAACTGGTGCCAGATACAGCCTTTGGGTTAGCACCCATCACAGCAAAATTTGCAGCCTACATGCTCTGGTATCTCGGTTATCCAGTCACTTCAAATGGTTTCTATATTCAGTTGCCCAACGGTGGGGTAGAGGTTGTGCCTGCCTGCTCTGGCATTAACCTTATTTTGCACATGCTCAGTATTTCGGTGATCTTTCTGTGTGTATTTCCCACACGGCGATCGCACTCTATTCCGTTTGCCCTTCTTGCCATGCTGCTGGGTTTTCTCATGAATGGCATTCGCGTGGCAATGCTTGCAGCACTTTCCCCACCGCAATTTTCAGCGCAGTTCCACTATTGGCATAGCGCTAGCGGCGCAAGTCTTTTTGTGCTGCTAACCCTAGTCATCTACGGCGTGCTTTACTTTAGCCTTCTAAAATCAACGCATCAGCCAGCGTCGCACTAAGGCTTCCTGCTGGCCTTTCGCTTAGGCCTAGTAAGCATTTTGATCTCTTAGAAAGACCAGCGCAGTCTTGACCAAAATCTGTAGGTCTAGGCTTAAAGACCAGTTTCTAAGGTACTCCAGGTCAAAGTTAACGCGCTGCTGCATTTTGTCTAGGGTATCGGTTTCACCTCGAAGGCCATTCACCTGCGCCCAGCCTGTAATGCCAGGTTTCACTTTATGGCGCAACATATAGCCGCTAATCAGCTTCCGGTACATTTCATTATGGGCAACCGCATGAGGGCGCGGCCCCACTAAGCTCATTCTGCCCTGTAAAACATTCACAAACTGGGGCAGTTCGTCTAAAGACGTTTTGCGTAAAATGGCTCCCAGTGGCGTTATGCGGCTGTCATTTTTAGTGGCCTGCTGAACTTTCCCACCATCCTCCATCACCTTCATCGAGCGAAACTTGTACACCAAAATTTCTTGCCCGTTTAGCCCGTAACGGCGCTGCTTGAACAAAATAGGGCCTGGAGAGGTGAGTTTAACTGCGATCGCAATCAGCAGCATGACTGGGGACAAAACGGCGATCGCCGCCACTGAAAGCACAATATCAATTGCACGCTTGAGCACATACTGAACTTCTGAAAACGGCACCTCCCAAACAGCAATCAAAGGAATCCCATTTAATTCATAAGAACGGGCATTCATCAAATTAAACATCAGGATATTAGGGACAAAATAAACACAGGCCGTTGTGTCCTGTAGCTCCTTGATTAGGGTTGCAATCACCTCTTCTTTTTCGGTCGTACAGGCAATGTACACCACATCAATACTGTGCTCTCTCACATATCGGGGTAATTCTTCTAACGGCCCAATAGAGCGACGCCCTGGAAATCGTCCAGGTAGTTCTTGAGTATGTCCATCAAAAAAACCGTGGAGGCGAATGCCCAACTCTGGAGAGTCCTGAATTTGGTTGGCGAGGTGGTAGCTAACGTCATTGATCCCCGCCAACACAGCAGACCGCTGGTTTTTTCCAGCAGCTCTAACCGTGCGCAAAAGCTGCCAGATGGTCAAGTGAATCGTCATTAAAACAAGCGGTACGCAAATCGCCCAAGTCAGCAGCAAAGCACGTGAAAAGGTCAGAGAGGTTTGGGTCAGATAGCCCAAAAACAACAGCGTCCCTAGTAAAATCACCCAACCACTCAGTAGTCTAGGCCCGAGAGTCGTCGGAGACAAATTACGATAGGGCCGGTACAGCCCAACCCCCTTAAAAATAGGGAGCATTAACAAAAAAGTTGTAATGGATAGAACAATATGAGGGGTCTCAATGGCGAGGTTATAAATCCAAGCAATCACAAATAGCAGCAAGACAGTCACAATGGGGTCTATCAGCCGCTGCACAATGAGAATTGCAGATGCATTTTCTCGAAACAACCCATGGGTGTTGTGTGTCATCTTGATCCCTTACACCATCTGTTCAATCGGGGCTTTAGAAGTGGGCAGAATAAAGGTCTAATACTTCTTTTTTTACACACAATAATTTAAAAAATATTCTATAAGAATTAAATTTTTTTAGCAGGTTCAGGTTCTCTTACAGACTTTTAGTCTGGCATCTCTGAGATGAACAGTAAACGGTACTCTTCTCCCAGGATCTTCGCATTTGGTCGAAGTGTCAGTGCTAGAGGTTACTTAACATGAGTGATAGCAATCACGAGTCATTACTAGATGCATAAACGCCTCAATTTTACTCATGATAGTTATAGGTACTGTAGCCAGCCTCCTTCATCAGAGAGTCTTTTTTGGCCGAGTTTAAGTCCTCTTTAACCATCTCCGAGACCAGTTGCTCAAAGGTAAACTTTGGTTTCCAGCCTAGGTTTTGGTGAGCTTTCGTTGCATCCCCTAGCAGGGTTTCAACTTCTGTCAGGCGATAGTAGCGTGGATCTACTGCCACAATACATTGCCCCGAGGCGTCGTAGCCTTTTTCATTTTCGGCCTTGCCTTGCCAATTAATTTCAATGCCTAATTCAGCACAGGCTATGTTGACGAAATCTCTAACACTATGTTGCTGACCTGTCGCAATCACATAATCTTCTGCTTCAGACTGCTGTAGCATGAGCCACTGCATTTCAACATAATCTTGGGCGTGTCCCCAATCTCGTAATGCGTCCATATTGCCCAGGTACAGACAGTCTTGCAATCCTAGTTTGATCCGTGCCAAGGCGCGGGTGATTTTGCGAGTGACGAAGGTTTCGCCGCGCAGGGGAGATTCATGATTAAACAAAATGCCATTGCAGGCATACATGCCATAGGCTTCACGATAGTTGACCGTAATCCAGTAGGCGTAGAGCTTGGCAACGGCATAGGGCGATCGCGGGTAAAACGGGGTCTTCTCGGTCTGCGGAATTTCCTGTACCAGACCATAGAGTTCGGAGGTAGAAGCCTGATAAAATTTGGTTTTCTCGGTCATCCCCAAAATCCGAATCGCTTCTAGTAACCGTAAAGTCCCAATTCCATCCGTATTAGCGGTATATTCTGGCGTTTCAAACGATACCGCAACGTGGCTTTGAGCCGCTAAGTTATAAATTTCATCGGGCTGCACCTGCTGGACAATCCGAATCAGGTTAGTAGAGTCGGTGAGGTCGCCGTAATGGAGAAAAAACCGCCGATCCTTCACATGGGGATCTTGATAAAGATGATCGATGCGATCTGTGTTGAATAAAGAGGCGCGACGTTTGATGCCGTGGACTTCATAGCCTTTACTCAGCAAGAACTCTGCTAGGTAAGCACCATCTTGTCCTGTAATGCCAGAAATAAGCGCAACTTTAGTCATTATTGTGCGTAGCCTCCGTAATACAGTCTTTCTAAGAAGGGTCAGGCAGGTATGACAAAACTAAAGTCTTTCGCCCCAAGGACGAACATCATAGGCCACCCTAACAGTCCAACAATGGCTAGGCTCCCCAAAACGACGGTTAAAAATAAGCATAGGCCGGCCTGAATCCAATGAATGTGATAGGCGCGACGGATCGCAATAATGAGCGTCAATCCACTGCCGAACATAATGCACAGCGTCATAAAAGCCCCAAAACTAGGCCACCATCGCTGGGCAGAAAGGGCTGGCCCTAGCAGAATGAGAGGCCACAAACCCTCAAGTATGGTCAACCCTGGAAAAAATCCAGCATTGGGTGATTCTAAAGGTTGGGCTTTCCTAAACCATTTCCCCAATAAATCAACAGAAGCAATATACCAATAGCATCCTACTATGCCCAACAGAAGAAATAGCGTACTTAAACCGATTAATCCACGGAAGCCCAGGTGAAGCTGTCCAGCGGCATTGAAGGCTAAAACAAGGCAAGCGCAAATTGGAAGCCATAATGCGGCAAAAACGCTCCGTTGATGTGCTTGATCACTCAGCAAACTGCCACGAAACCAACGACCACCAAACAAACTTGAGTTAAATCCATTAAACATGAACGCTACTCCATGAGTGCGAGAGGCACTTTATCCCAATTCTCGGAGGCAGTTAGACCCGTGCTATGGCCGATGCTGCTGCTGTCAGCGCCACTCAAAAAGGGTAAGACCTTCCCCAAGAGGGAGCCAGATGAACCCTTGGTGTAGTTGCGAATGGTCGGCTCTTTTTTAAGTGATGCCATTTTGACGGTTTGCTGCACCGCGTCCTGATAATTGCCGAGGGAATCGACCAGCCTAGAGGCTTTAGCTTGGGATCCGGTGTAAATTCGCCCGTCGGCTAGTTTTCTGAGTTCTGGTAAGGCAATCCCTCGTCCTTCAACAATAGAAGCTAAAAATTGTTCGTAGGAATCGGTGACAATTCCCTGAAGAATCTGGCGCTCATCGGCTGTGGTGCTTCTGAACGGAGACAAAATATCTTTGAACTGACCGCTTTGAACCGTGCCTGACTGTACGCCAAATTTCTCTAGTAGGCCGCCAATATTTTGGGTTCTGATCACTACGCCAATGGAACCCGTGAGAGTAGAGGGGTTGGCGACGATATGATTTGCTGCGCTGGCGATGTAGTATCCACCAGATGCCGCCACATCCCCAAGGCTGGCCACAATTTTAATTTTGGTTTCTTTGCGAACACGCATCAGTTCATGATAGACAGACTGAGAGGCCGCAGCGGTGCCGCCAGGGCTATTAATTCGCAGTAAAATGGCCTTAACTTTGTCTTTTCGAGCTTTTTGAATGGCTTCAAGGAGCGTGTTTGCACTGGCTCCCCCCGATCCAAATCCTGCGCTGGCTGTATCGCTGATGCTGCCGTAAACGTCAATAAGTGCGATGTCTGTGGTCTGGCCTTGATCAGAACCTCTCAAAGAAGATCCAAAAATCCAATTTCCCACTGCGGCTACAAGGCAAATCACAATCAGAAGCATCACGAGCAGACGGTCAAGGCGCATACGGAGTTCGTCCAAATAGATGAGAAAGGCATTGCCCAGGAAAGGTAATGTATCAATGCGGCAGCGTTAAAACTGTCTATTCATACCAGAAGCTACTGCCTTAATGACTAAGCGTAGCCCAAAAGTCTCTGGGGGAACATAGAATGCTGTTAAGTCCCTCCTCAATAACGGTTTGACTTGAGACAAGACCATTCAATTGTGATAAAGATGCAAACAGTGCCGTTAGGTGAGGACGCTTTTGTTCCAAGTGTGTTTAAAATTTCGCCACTGGTGCGGGGTGCGCTTTGGAGCTTATATATTGCGCTGATGCTGCCGCTGCCTTTTTTGGCACGGCTAAATGGCGCAGTAGAACCCCAAATGGCGCTTCAGGATTCTATGCTTTGGTTGGGGCTAGCGCTGATCAGCGGCGGCATTTTGCTCCATATGGCGTTGAGTGAGCAAGTCCATCTCAAGGAGAGCGGCATTGCGGTTTGTTACCCATGGTGGGTGCCAACACCCCTCCGCCGAGATTGGGCTTTAGATTGGACAGATATTGAAGATTTTAAGGCTCGCTCTACGGGGCAAGGGGGGCTGGTGTACTATCTGGTCTCTAAGCAGCGCAATGGCTTTCTGCTACCCATGCGGATTGTGGGGTTTCACCGAATGTTAAGGCTGATTCAGATCAAGACGGGGATCGATACTCAGGATGTTAAACCACTGGCTCAGCCTTGGATGTATGCGGCATTGCTGGGGGTGGCAGGGTTGCTGGCGATCGCCGATCTCTGGGTCATCTGGACTGTACTAACGCAGCCAGTCGGGATCTAGCCCTTTCATGAACACCTCAATACAACCTTAGGCATGGCTGAATTAGAACTCGATCAGGTCAGCGTTATCAGCGGGCTAGGTCATACTCGTCTGCTCAACCAAATTTCTTTTCGCATTGAGCAGCCTGGCTCAAGAATTGGCATTGTGGGGGCATCGGGTTCTGGCAAAACGACGTTGCTGAGGCTGCTCAATCGCTTGATAGACCCGACTGAAGGTCGCATTTTGTGGCAGGGTCAACTCAATAAAAATATCCCAGCGCCCCTTTTACGTCAACAGATTATGCTGGTGCCCCAAGAGTCTCAGCTTTTAGGCATGACGGTTGAGCAAACCCTCGCTTACCCGCTCCAGCTTCAGAAGTTGCCTGTGGCCGAAATGCAGCAGCGAGTAGAACGTTGGCAAAACCGTCTGGATATCCCCTCTGAATGGATGTCGCGGCAGGCGCTGGAACTATCGGTCGGTCAGCGGCAGTGGGTGAGTGTATGTCGCGCTTTGATGGCACAACCTCAGATGCTTTTGCTAGATGAGCCAACCTCTGCACTGGATCCAGGCAAAATTGAGCTTTTATGCAATATTCTTCGGCAACTAAAGTGTTCTGTGCTGATTGTGAGCCATCAGTACTCGGTCTTGCAGCGTTTGTGCGATCGCATTCTCTGGATTGATCAAGGTCAACTGAGGCAAGATAAGCACACGCAAGCCATCAACTGGAGCGAAATTCAGACGGTGCTGTCTGAAAAAGCAGCAGCTTCCGCCGACTGGACAGATTTTAACTAAGCCCGAACCTAGGCCAGAGAGGCTTTTGGTGAAGTCTCTTCTCGATACCCAAAGCGCCGTTCCTCATGGGCAACCGTTGAGGAATCTTCGGAAGCCTGAGATTCAGACCACACGCGAGACGACTTAGACCCAGTGGTCAAAAATTCAAGATTGAGGCGGTACCCCACATTCCGAACCGTTTGAATGAGCTGAGGCTGCTGTGGATCTAGCTCAATTTTTTTACGCAAAGACAGAATATGCGTATCGACGGTTCGGGGGTTATCAATATTGTCTGGCCACGCCCGCTGCAATAGCTCCATGCGGCTCAGGGCAACGCCTTCTGCCTGGGCGAGAACATACATCAGGCTAAACTCCTGAGGCGTCAAGTCCATTAGCTCGTGGTTATAGTGAACCCGTCGCTGCACCAAGTCAATGCGGAGGTCGCCATAGCGAAGCTGCACGGGCAACACAGATCGGCATCGACGGCTAACCGCCTCTACCCGTGCCAAAAATTCTTGAATGCCAAAGGGCTTTTTAAGGTAGTCATCCGCCCCCGCTTTGAGGGCACTTACCACATCCACCTCGCCGACCAACGCCGAGAGCATCACGACCAATGGCCGCTGCTGACGATGAAGCCAGCGACAAAACTCTAAACCATCTCCATCCGCCAAATCTGAATCTACGACGACTAAGTCGGGCTGCTGGCGCTGATACACATCTCGCGCCTGTCGGACTCCTGACGTCAGATGAACGGTGTACCCTGTTTGCTGTAAATGCCAGCCAAGAAGCGATCGCAAATGCGGGTTGCCTTCAACAATTTGAATGTGGATGATGCCCACTACGTCCAACGTCCTTCATAGATTTGGAACCACTGACCCTTAAAGTAACAAAAAAAGACCAAACTTTCGGTAGTTGTGGTTACTTAAGTCTTTTCCATTAGATCCGCGTTCATGGGGTATTTGTTGACCCATGACAGAGCCTCTAACACCTGTTACAAACCCAGCCAAGCGAGCAAAGATTGATGGGTAAAGACCTCCAGCAACAGCACAATGACCAAGCCAAGCATGGCGAAACGACCGTTGATCTGCTCGGCATAGGCAGTCCATCCTAGCTTAGGTTCAGGTTGACTCAAGCTAAGCTTCTGAGGATTATTGGCATTAGACGGATTAGAAGCTTGAGGCAATGGAGTCATAAAAGCAGATCCTTTGGGCGATGACGTTCTTAGTTTAATCGTCTGGATGAGCGCACCCACCACCTGAGTATTTTGAGATGGCTCGAACGTGGTTGGAAATTTACCCTTCGCAAGCATTCGTATCCCCAGCGGAACTAAGCTCAACAGGCCATTTAGATCCCGAAAACGGTTTCCCATCACCATCATGCCAAATCGGCGTTCATCAATCCAACCCCCTTCGATCACTAAATCAATCATGGCTCTACGATGCCGAACAGATCTTGGCTCAGACGGCTCAGACGCTTGAGCCAATCGCTGAGTCTTAATTTGAGTGATTTGGTCGAGGGGAGCAACGTCCATCGGGCAGACAGCATTGCAGTTAAAGCAGCGTGTGCAGCCCCATACGCCCGATAAATCCTGTGTGTATTGGGCAAGACGTTCGGAGGTTTGATCATCACGGGTATCGGCTAGTATGCGGTAGGCTTTTGCCAGGGCATGAGGCCCCACAAACTCTGGCGTAACGCTTTTAGCATTGCATTCGGAGTAGCAGGCTCCACACATAATGCAGTTGCCAACCTGATTGAGGGCTGCACGCTCGACCGGAGACTGCAAAAATTCACGCGCTGGGGTGACGGCGCGCGCAGCCGTACTGACATAAGGATCGACCTGCGCCAGATTTTGCCAAAACTGATCCATTTCCACCACTAAGTCTTTAATGACGGGGAAATTGTGGAGGGGCTGAATTTCAATGGTGGGCAGCGTTACTGCTGCCGACTGTGCTGCACCATCGGCGATCGCCGTGTGGGCTAAAGCAGCCAACTTCACCTCAGATTGAAGGGTTTGCTTACAGGCTAGAGCAGGGCGACCATTAATCCGAATGGCACAGCTTCCACAGATGGTATTTCTACAGTTTTTACGAAATGCAAGGGAGCCATCTTGCTCCCACTTAATCTGGTTTAGGCATTCCAAAATAGTGGTATTGGGGCTGGCCTCAAGCACAAACGACTCAACGCGAGGGGAACAATCCGCAGCCGCCTGACGATGAATTTGAAAACAAATCTGCATTATTGTGATTGCGCTCTCTAGGGTTGAATCGGCATTTATCGTGCTTACCGAGGGACATCAGGAGACAAAACTTTCAATAGCTTCACCTTCTATCGTAAGAGAAACTTAGTGGTGGTGGATAATACCGCTGAATTCCGTTGGATTTCTTAAGATATTTTAGAGTCAACACAAAGACGCTTCTCGTGAATAACGAGTTTAAAGTGCTTACAACTGTTGTTCCTGCATTGAATCCCATCGGCTCACTTCATAGAAAGTCAAAAATAATTTAGAACTTCTTAAGATTAATCTCTAACTTCGTATATTAAATAGAAATAGTTTGCTAGACTCGAACAAGAGATATGCTTAAAGCTCTGGGCGATAAGCTTAAAACTCCATTCAGGCAGTCAATAAGCTTTCTAATGTTCTTGTGTGAAACAAAGAAAGGATGTTTTCTTTAAAATGGATACCGAAACAGAAACAGCCCCTTTGACAGGGAAAGTCTTACTACAGAAAGTCAAAAACCTTCAGCATCTGTCTCGCCGTGAAAAGGCTCGCAAATGTGGGTATTTCAGTACCACTAAAAGCAATCAGACTCGCGTTAATATTGGCGGATTCCTGAACGCAATTGTTGAGGCGCAGGGGATTGCGTTAAGCCCAGAAGGCAATAAAGATAGACGAGGGCGAGAATCTACCTATCGGGTGAGCGTTCACAAAAATGGACAAATTGTGATTGGTGCTACCTATACCCTAGAAATGGGCTTAAGTGCTGGAGATGAGTTTGAAATCAAGCTGGGCTACAAACATATTCATCTCATTCAAGTGGCTGAAGGCAACTCGGAAGAGGCTTAGTGCTTCATCAAAGGGCGCTGTATAGAGAATCTCGCTTATGGATATAGTCTTTTTCTAAAACCCTATGAGACATTAATTTTCTCCGTTTTTCTCATAAACTTTTGTCTGTGTCATAGATCTATTTCTATGGCAACAGTATGTGTGGACACTCTAATCAATGCCTGTTTATCTATTTTGGGGCGATGATGAGTTTCGTCTTCAAAAGGCGGTGAAGACCCTTGAAGATCGCGTTTTAGATTCGACCTGGAAAAGCTTTAACTACGACAAGGTAGAGAGCAGCGGCAGCGGCTCGGCGGGCGCAGACGCACTAATTCAGGGGCTTAACTTAGCGATGACGTTGCCTTTTGGGCAGGGCGATCGCCTGGTTTGGCTGGTCAACCCGCCGTTAACAGGTCAAGACTCCTCGGCATTTTTGGCAGAACTGGAGCGGTCATTGTCGGTTTTACCCACTTCCTCTCACCTGCTGTTTACCTATGACGGGAAGCCCGATGGTCGCAGTAAAATCGCAAAATCATTACAACAAATCGGCACTGTCGAAGAATTTACGCTGCCCCCACCCTGGAAAACGGACATCATTCATAAAACCGTTCAGCAAACGGCAAAGCAGCTTAATGTACCCATGACCGATGCGGCGATGGAACTGTTAGCAGAGGCCGTCGGTAACGATACCCGTCAGCTGTATAGCGAATTAGAAAAGCTAAAGCTTTATGTGACCCAGCCGGATGGATCGGTGCAGACCGTTGACCCCGCAGTGGTGACAGCTCTGGTGCGCACCACTCAGCAAAGTAGCCTAGAGTTGGCAAATTGGGTTCGCCAAGGCTTGACCGCTAAGGCATTGGGGGTGCTCGATGACCTATTGCGCCATAATGAGCCGCCCCTGCGGATTTCGGCAACGCTGATTAAGCAGTTTCGGACGTGGCTATGGGTAAAGCTCATGCAGGTTTCTGGAGAGCGTGACGAACGCGTGATTGCGAAAGCCGCAGATATTGCGAACCCTAAACGGATTTATTTTTTAAGTCAAGAGGTCAAAGCACTTACGCCTAAACAGCTTCAGCAAACTTTAGAGATTTTGCTCGCGTTAGAAGCGGCATTGAAGCAGGGGCAAGAGGCGAAAGGGACGCTGCAAACCAAGGTCATTGAGCTATGTCAAGCCTGCCAAAAAAATTAGTTCGCTTCATCGTGCCAGCGGGTTTCTCTATATTTTCAGGAACTTCTGCCTCAAAACCCGCTTCAGTATAAACAAAGAGATTAAGATCTTATTGCCTGAGTGATCGGCTGTCATGACCTATTCTGCATTGTTACGCCCTATGGTTTCTGGTTCTGCGCTCAAAGGGTGGGGAGTTTTTGTATTGGTCTGCGGTACATGGCTGACAGGGGTTGTGCCAAGTTGGTCGGGTCGAGTAGACTCTCAAGCAGCGGTCTGGTCTTCGACGGCCTTTGCACAATCGACGGGCAAAATCCGTAGCTATGCTGGGGCCGTTCTAGAAATCGAGCCACTCCGGCGCAAAGCCTACCGCGAGGTTCGCCGCATGATGAATGGGAATTTGCCCAACGATGTGTGTCGGCAAGGGCAGCTCCCTGGTAATGTGCGCTCAATCTGTACAGACTTTTTTGATGAGTCGGCCAATATTATTCGCAAAAATAACCTGTCGATTGGTGAATTTAATGAGTTCACTCAAAAAAGTCAGTCTGATTCTGGTCTCATGAACCAGATTCAGCAGGAGCTAATTCGTCAGCAGCGTTAATGGGCGCTCAGTCAGGGCGTGAGCAGAATACCCGATGGTCCAAAGCACCCCGCCATAATAATGCCTAAAATGGAGCCTGCAATGACCTGAATGGGCGTGTGTCCCAACAGCTCTTTAAGACGGTTTTCATTAAAAACCGGATGCTCTTGAAAGACTTCATCAATAATTTGGTTGAGCACCCGCGCCTGTTTGCCTGCGGCCTGTCGTACCCCTGCTGCGTCATACATGACGATGACGGCGAAAATGGTGGCGATCGCAAATTCAATGCCATCCCACCCTTTAACTTGCCCAACCCCAGCGGCTAAGGCCGTCACCAAGGCAGAGTGAGAGCTGGGCATACCGCCCGTGCCGACCAAAACGCGGAAGTTGATTTTACGATTTTTGATAAACTCAAGCGGGAGCTTTAGGGCTTGGGCGGTAATGGTTGAGGCGATCGCCACCAGCAAAACGCGATTATGAAGAATGCTGCCAAAGTCTTGCATTGGTGCGAGTCCTAACGTCCCAAAAAGGTGTAGTGCGTAGATTGGCAAAATAGTTGTACCCAGATGAACCAGCCCGAAAGGATCGTTAAGATCTCCGCTCCGTAATATAGTCGGCGATCGCAATTAAAGGTAGTGCCTTTGCCCCAAAAGGTTCCAGTGCCGCCTTCGCAGCCTCAACGAGCTGCTGAGCCTGCCGTCTCGACTCTTCTATGCCCCATAGACTCGGATAGGTCGCTTTTTGAGCCGCCAGGTCTTTACCAGCGGTTTTACCCAGCTCCTCGTTAGTGGCAGTAATATCTAGCACGTCATCCACAATCTGGAACGCTAGACCAATATTACGGGCGTACTGCGTCAGCTTTGCCAACGTATCCTCATCTGCACTGGCTAACTCCGCCCCAGAGACAACGGACGCTTCGAGGAGCGCACCCGTTTTATGGGTATGGATAAAGTTCAGAGTTTTGACCGTAATATCTGCCGCCCCCTCACAGTCGAGATCCACCACCTGACCGCCGACCAAACCCGTTGCCGCCACCGCATTGCCCAACCGCGCCACCACCTTGAGCAGTCGTTCTGGTGCAACGCCTTTGGTGTGAACCGCCAGGTACTCAAAGGCATAGGCTAACAGCCCATCACCCGCCAAAATCGCAATGTCTTCACCATAGACCTTATGGTTGGTCAGCTTACCGCGCCGATAGTCATCATTGTCCATGGCAGGTAGGTCATCGTGAATCAGCGACATGGTATGGATCATTTCCAGAGCGCAGGCCGTCGGCATTGCCATCTCAATGGATCCACCTGTCAATTCACAGGTTGCAAGGCACAAAATGGGTCTGAGCCGCTTACCGCCTGCCAATAGCGAGTAGCGCATCGCCTCATAAATTTTTTCAGGATAGATCACCTCAATCGAGGCATTTAGGGCAGACTCTACCTGTTCTCGACGCTGATTCAAATAGCCCTTTAGGTCAAAAGCATCTGCATCCGTTGAAGCTTCTGAGCGACTAGATAAAGGGGCAGCAGAAGTTTGGTCTGCGGACATCATGATGAAAATCCTTCCTGGTTAATCCTTGTTAAAGGGAATGACAGCCACATCAGGCACGAGGCCACTAGCATGGTTTAGCCTACCCTTACCGCTGGGTTGGAGTTTCATCATTGTATGATGCTTTGCACCTCTGGCAGTAGCTCCACGTTGTGTTCTCGAGCAGCATTGCCACCGTCATGGCTCCTACGCCCCCAGGCACAGGGGTAATATAGCTAGAGCGGGGCTGAACGTTCGCAAAGTCTACGTCTCCGACTAATCGGGCTTTACCGGATCCGTCTTGGATGCGGTTGATGCCCACATCAATGACAATCGCCCCAGGTTTGACCATGTCTGCGGTAATCAGATTGGGTTGGCCTACGGCGGCAACGATAATATCTGCTGCTAATGCGGCGGCCTTCAGATCTGGGGTTTTAGAATGCGCCATTGTGACCGTTGCGTTGGCATCGAGGAGCATGAGCGCAATGGGCTTACCCACTAAAATACTGCGGCCTATCACCACGGCATGTTTACCTTGCGGGTTGAGTTGATACTGCTCTAGCAGCCGCATAACGCCCGCTGGGGTGCAGCTTTTTAGCCCTGGCTCTTTACGAACCAGTCGCCCTAAATTCATGGGGTGAAGGCCATCCGCGTCTTTTTCTGGCAAGATTTCGTAGAGGAGCGCCTCGGCATCTAGATGATGGGGCAGGGGCAACTGCACCAAAATGCCGTCCACACGATCGTCGTCATTGAGCTGATGAATGACTTGAGTGAGTGTTGATTGAGATACATCCGCCGGAAAATGATGCCCAAAGGACGCAATGCCGACTTTTTCGCAGGCGCGCTCTTTGTTGCGGACATAGGCAGCGCTGGCGGGGTTATCGCCCACCATCAGCACCGCTAGACCTGGGGGACGACCCACTTGGGGCAGCAACTGCTGAATTTTTTGTGCCAGGGTATCCTGCATCTGCTGCGCAAGCTGTTTACCATCAAGCAAGACGGGGGGCTGAAGGGGCATGAAGCGTTGACCTTTGCACGAAGGAGATTAACCACGTCTCAATCTTATCTTTAGGTCTATGGCCTAAGCTGATAGATAGTGACAATTTGCAGGGGAAACCGCCTTGGATACAGAGTTTAAGACAGGCGATCGCGTCCGTTTAGTTGCTGCCCCACCCTATTTCAAAACGGCTGAGCCGATGCCGATGCTGCGTCCGCCCAATGTGGTGCAGCTTGAGGAAGAGGGCGTAATTTTAGGGCGCGAGCCAGGGGATGCTTGGCGGGTCAGGTTTAGTCGAGGTGCTTATCTAGTCGAGCAAAAGTACCTGTCGGCGATCGCATCCCATACACAACCTGCCCTAGAGCCTTCTCCCTTCATCACCGAAACGCCAGAAGCATAGAAGAACGGAGCAGAGGCTAAAGCGCAAAAGCAGATAGGGCAGAGTCTGGACCAACCAGGGAAATAAAAGGTTCCCTCAGATGTTTTATGGCTACGTTCTGAAGCTGCTCTGGAGTGATGGCCTGAATGTTTTGGACAAACTGCTGGTCATAGTCAGCACCAAGTTTTAAAAACGCATACAGCCCATAAAGGTGCGCGATTTGATGGTTTGTTTGTTTGCCTAGGGCATATTGACCCAATAGCTTACTTTTGGTGGAATTCACTTCTTCTGCCGAGAGCGTCTGGGCAGAAAGTCTCTCAATTTCGGCTTTAAGAAGCGACAGGGCAAGCGCCGTATTTTCTGAGGCAGTGCCTAAATACACCCCAAAATGGGAGGGATGGAGCCGTGCCGGATAAAAGCCCGATACTTCGTAGGCCAGCCCCTTTTTTTCGCGCAGTTCTGTAAATAGCCGACTAGATAGGCCGCTGCACAGATAGGTATGCAGTAACTTGAGAGCGGCATAGTCTGGCTCCTGAACCGTAGGCGCAGGATAGCCTAGCATTACGATGGACTGCTGGGTGGGCTGAGTTTGTGTGACCTGGATTGGTTTGCTGTCTGATATCAAAGAAGTGAGTGTAGGCGGCACAAGAGAAGAAGATTTCCAGTTGCCAAACAGTTTTGCGGCAAGGCTCTGGGCGTTGTCTACGGTAATATTGCCCGCAATGCTCAAGATGGCAGTATGCGGACTGAAATGCTGCTGATGAAATTCAGTAAGGTCGTTTCGCTCTAGTGACGTGATGGTTTCTAGGGTGCCTAACGCAGGCTGACCGTAGGGGTGATTGGTGTGGATGGCTTGGCGGAGTTGCTGGAGGGCGATCGCCATGGGCAGCTCTTGGCGTGCCCGAATAGCCTGAAGCGTAAGCTTGCGCTCAAGTGCCAACTCAGCTTCAGGAAAGATGGAGAACTGGATGAGTTGGGCGGCTAACGCCAAAAGTTCGGCAAAATCGGCGCTGACCGTTTTGACGCTGACCACAAAGTAGTCAGGGGCGCTGCTAACTCCAAGATTGGCTCCAATAGACTCAACTTGTGCGGCAATGTCTTGAGAGGTATGAGTGAGGGTGCCTTTGCTTAAGAGCGCTGCAACTAAATGAGATAACCCTGCTTGGTTTGGCTGTTCGTAACGGCTACCTGCATCTATAAAAAGACGCGCTGCCACAATATCTGCCGTTGGGTTTTCTGTCACCAGAACCACGAGGCCATTCTCTAGAACGAGGCGTTGACTATTAAGTTGCATCTGCTTAGATGGCACGCGCTGTGTCTTAAACGTCTCTGTTGAGGAAATCTGGGTCATTCATAATCCTAAGATGATTGAGCAAAGTGCTATTGGTGCGCAGCTATCGCCTCATCTAGCGTAAACGGATTTTCTGGCAGGAATACCGAAGCGTCTAGTCCGATTTCTTTTGGAGCAAGAATTAATGCAGATTCCTAAGCGTGAAGCAACTTAGGCTGCGGACAATTCTGGTTCTTGGAAGCAGGGCTATACTGTTGTTCTGCTTAGCAGAGAAGAGGAGCTAGCGTACTCAGATCGACGTTACCCCCACAGACTTCAACTTTACATCCACGCTCGACTATGGCGCTTTAGGGAAATTACAAATGCCCATTATTACAGGCTTGTCTGGTAACGAAATTTATTGTCTTAGCAAACAAGGGTTTACCCCTGGCGATTTAGTCATTGGCAATAGCGTAATTGCACTCGGCCTGCTAGGCAGCATTGGGTCAGGCTTAAAAACCCTGTTTGGGGGCGAAGTTTCCCAGGTCACCCGCGTTATTCTCGAAGGTCGTCAACGCGCTTACGCACGGATGCAAGAAGAGGCATCACGGCACGGCGGCGTTGGAATTACGGGCGTCTCTAACGAACTGATTGTGCATGGCACCAATATTGAATTTCTGGCGATCGGCTCCTGCATTCATCAGTCGGGGGCCAAAACAGAGCAGATCGAGTTCTCTAGCTCAGCAGATGGGCAGGCACTCTACTGCCAAATTGATGCCGGATTTGTGCCCAAGCACTTTGTGTTTGGCAACGTGGCCTATTCTATTGGGCTAGGCGGCGGCATTATCGGCAGCTTAAAAAGCTTAGCCAGGGGCGAAATCAAAGAGTTTTCTCAGATTTTTAATGAAACCCGCCATCTCGCCCTCAAGCGCATTAAATCAGAAGCGCGAGCCTTTGGAGCCAATGCGGTGGTGGGCAT